>NZ_AJXL01000015.1 GCF_000264055.1 Flavobacterium sp. ACAM 123
TAAAGCGGATAGTCATATTTATTATTATACCGTTTTAGCCAATTTATGAGAAACTAAATGGAAAGAAAAAACCCAGAAATACTATTCAAAACTCATTTCAAAATTTATGTCCTGTTAAAAGACAAAATAGTATTTGAAAGCGAAATCGAAAAACAGCATATTGAATATTATTGTGACATTGAAAATCAACCATTTTTAGAAAGTGGAATTAGATATTTTATTCTAGATCCAGATAGATTCAAACTTGATGGGATTCTCAGAGAGAACAGTATAATTGCTCATACAGAAACAATTCCAACTTCAGATTATCGAGATGGAAAGAAGGCACTGAAATTGTATCTCACAGTTAGCGGAATTGTAGTCGGAATAATGATTTTGATTAGTGTAATAAAGGGTTTGCTAAAATAACATCTTGGATATAAAATCTATTGCTTTATAAAAGAGATGAAAGTGCTAAAATTTAAACCACGATTGCTACTCCTTCAGTTGCTTTTCTTTTATTGGAATCAAAATAAAAATCAATCCGACCAAGGTTAATACCATAACAGCCTACTTGGTTTACTAAAACTTCATTTCCTATGCTGTTTTTTACAACTGTAGGTTTGTCAAGAAAAGTATGTGTGTGTCCACCGATTATCAAGTCGATATCTTTTGTTACCGCCGCCAACTTTAAGTCGTCTATTTTTGTTAGCTCATTTTTATAGTTGTACCCTAAATGCGATAAACAAATAATTAAATCGCATTTTAGTTCGTGCTTTAATATCTTGGTCATTTCCCGTGCTGTTTCGACAGGGTCGTTGTAGACCGTTTCCTGATACATTTTTTTATCTACCAAGCCATCAAGTTCAATTCCAATTCCAAAAACACCTACTTTAATTCCGTTTTTATTGAAAATTTTATAAGGTTTGACTAAGCCATCCATCAGAGTGTTTTTGAAATCATAATTCGCAGATAAGAACTCAAACTTTGCATGTGGCATTTGAGCGTATAAACCAGAAATACCATTGTCAAAATCATGATTCCCTATCGTTGAGGCATCATATTGCATCATGCTCATTAATTTAAATTCTAGCTCGCCTCCATAATAATTAAAATAAGGAGTTCCTTGAAAAATATCACCTGCATCCAGCAACAATACGTTTTTATCTTCTTTTCTTGATTTTTTGAATTAATGCGGCTCTTCTAGCAACACCACCCATATTTGGATTTCTAGGATCATCAGCAGGAAAAGGATCAATATGACTATGGACATCATTGGTGTGCAGTATGGTGATTTTTTTGACATGGAGAGATTCAAAACTACTCAATGACAGCCCTAAACCTAATATTGCAGTAGTTGCGGCCGTTTTCTCTATGAAATCTCTTCTTTTCATTTTTTTCTTTTTTGAAGCTCACTCCCGCTTTCCGCTTCAATCTTTTTAACCGCCTTTTTGGCGGATAAAAAGGATTTTCACTATAATCGGGGCTAGGGCCATAGTTGTTTTAAAAATATTTGGTGCTTATTCGATTGTGATTCGAACAGTATTAATTACAGGAATGCTGTCTACCTCTCTAAAGTAATCAATCAGAATATTTCTTAATTTATAATCCAGATTATAGGTTTGAATTCCTTTATTAAAGAAAGACATATTGTCTCCTCCATTTGCCAAGTAGTCGTTAGTACCTACATAGTATACTTTCTCTTTTTCCACTGGTTTTCCTTGTACAAGTACGTTTTTAGCTTGCTTATTTCTATCAATCGTAAACGTCATCCCAGACAATGGGTGTGGTTGTTTTTCTTTCAGGAAGTAATCTACAATTTCATTAATTTGTTCTCCTTTTAAAGCCACTACTACAAGGCTATTCTCAAACGGCATAATTTTAAAAGCAGTTCTGCTCGTTACGTTTCCCTTTGGAAGGGTAGATCTGATCCCGCCTTGATTGAGTAAACAAATATCAATTTTCTTATTCTCTTTTTTTGTAAAGATAGTATTTCCACGTTTTAGAGTAACATCGGCCATTAAGTTGCCAATGCTTGTTTGCCATTTTCCGATACTTTTGTCTAAAGTCTCAGGGCAATAGGCAAGTACGCTGTCTAAATCTTTTGTTATGTGGTCGCGATACGGTTTTATAAAGTTTTCAATTTCAGGTACTTGTTGCCCTTTTTCTGTAATAGGTAATTGTACACCTTCAATTTGGGTTAACCTCAGTGTTTTATTTCCACAGGATAGAACGAAAAAATATGTTAAGAATATAACAAAAAGTTTGAAAACATCGTTATACTTTTTTAGATTTACCATTTGTTATGGGACTTAATTAATTAATTTTGTAAAGTGGTAAAAATAGAATGTTTTTAAATTATATAAAAGAATTTGCTGCAAAAAAAATATTAAAAAATAGTTTAACAAAATGTAAAAAGCAATTCAATTTCTGGAATAATAAAAACGGTAGGTTTAGTTATCGATCAGCGGTATTTTTTAGAAATAAAAGCTTTAACCACGGAGTTCATTGCTAATGGTATTTTAGAAGAAAATATAGAAGTTATTGTCTACAGAGATACGTTTATAAAAAGTATGAATATGGAATACACTACTTTTGGCTCAAAACATCTAAAGTGGAATTCCGTAATAAACAATCCAGCTCTTAACAATTTTATCGACAAAGATTTTGATTTATTAATAAGTTATTATGAGATTGAGAAGGCGATTTTATTAAGTGTGACTCATAATTCAAAAGCACATTTTAAAGTTGGTTTTTCAGCGATTGATAAAAGATTAAATAATTTGATTATCAATACCGATGCTGTAAATCAGAAGGTTTTTACTCAGGAATTGTTGAGATATTTAAAAATATTAAATAAAATATAATAAAACATGCAAGCATTAATAGGGACGGGTGTTGCTCTTGTGACCCCATTTAACAAGGACTTTTCAATTGATACGGAGGCATTAAGAAGAATAGTAAATTTTTCTGTAGACGGTGGAATTGAGTATCTTGTAATTTTAGGGACAACAGCAGAAAATGCAACACTATCTCAAGACGAAAAGGAGCTGGTTATTAAAACGGTAGTGGACTGCAATAAGGGACGATTGCCCTTAGTATTGGGAGTGGGAGGTAACGATACAAGAAAGATTGTTGAAGAATTACAAACTAGAGATTTTTCCTCTTTTATAGCTATACTCTCCGTTTCTCCATTTTATAATAAACCTACCCAAGAAGGGATATACCAACATTTTAAAGCAATTTCTGAATCCTCGCCGATTCCAGTGATCATTTATAATGTGCCCGGAAGAACAGCAAGTAATATATTGCCTAAGACGGTATTGCGCTTGGCAAATGATTGTAAAAACATTGTAGCCATTAAAGAAGCGGCAGGGGATATGGTTCAAGCCATGCAAATCTTAAAGGATAAGCCAGATGAGTTTCTTGTGATTTCAGGAGATGATATGATCGCTTTACCGATGGTTCTTGCAGGAGGATCAGGGGTAATATCCGTAATAGGACAAGGTTTCCCAAAAGAATTTTCTGAAATGATACGATTGGGCTTAAATCGCAAAGTAGATGAAGCTTATAAAATACAATACCTTTTATCTGATTGTATTGATCTGATTTTTGAACAAGGGAATCCTGCCGGGATCAAACAAGTATTTGATTCATTGGGAATAGCAGATAATTTTGTACGTTTGCCATTAGTCCAGGTGGATGAGTCTTTATGTCAAAGAATAGATCAATTTGTTAAAAATACAGCCAAATAAGTGAACAACGTACCGCTTATTTTTATGCAAAGAAATATTTTGTAGTAGCTAAATTAATAACTAAATTTGCCATCGAAACTTCGGTATGATTTTTTGTGGGGTGTAACTACTCCATAAATCAATTAAAAATATTAAAATGAAAAAAATTATATCTCTATTGCTTCTTACTGCTCTTTTTGTTTCATGTAACGAATATCAAAAAGCATTAAAAAACGATGATGTAGCGGTGAAATTTGACATAGGTACTAAACTATATGAGGCTGGAAAATATAGTAAAGCAATACGACTTTTTGAACAAATCGCTCCTGCTTACAGAGGAAAGCCTCAGGCGGAAAAGTTATTTTACATGTTTGCACAGTCGTATTATAAAACGGAACAGTATTATTTAGCCGGATATCAGTTTGAAAGTTTCGCTTCAGGATATCCTAAAAGTGAAAAAGTACAGGAAGCCGCTTATTTAGGCCCGAAAAGTTATTCTATGCTATCACCGGTTTACAGTTTAGACCAAACTGATACTTACAAAGCCATTGATAAATTACAGGCTTTTATAGATACGTATCCTAATTCTGAGTATTTATCGGAGGCAAATGAAACGGTAAGAGTTTTAAGCGAAAAAATAGAAAAAAAAGTATTTGAAAATGCTAAAGGATACAACACGATATCTGATTATAAATCGGCCCTAGTCGCATTAGATAATTTTATCGCTGATTATCCTGGAACGCCCTACAAAGAAGATGCTTTGTTTTATAAGTTTGATTCGGCATACCAATTAGGAATAAATAGCGTTCCTGCTAAAATGGAAGAACGTTTGAATGTTGCAAAAACAGCCTATACGAGCTTGATCAGATTTAAAGCGGAGACAAAATACAAAAAGACAGCGAACGAAATGTTAGCTAGAGTTGAAGAAGATTTACAAAAATTTACTAAATAAATAAAGTCATGGATTTAAAAAAGACGAATGCGCCGGTAAATACAATAACTTATAATAAAACTGTTATTGAAGAACCTACTGGAAACGTGTATGAAGCGATAACCATTATGGCTAAAAGAGCAAATCAAATCAATTCTGAGATTAAAAAAGAATTGACTGAAAAACTGGAAGAGTTTGCTACGTATAATGATAGTCTTGAAGAAGTTTTTGAAAACAAAGAGCAAATTGAAGTTTCAAAATTCTATGAGAAATTGCCAAAGCCTCATGCTTTAGCCGTTCAAGAATGGTTAGAAGGTAAAATTTATCACAGAGACTCAACTAAATAAAAGTACAATGTCAGTTTTAAGCGGAAAGAAGGTTTTACTAGGAATTTCTGGTGGAATTGCCGCCTATAAAACAGCGTCTTTGGTACGACTCTTCATAAAAGCAGGTGCACATGTCCAAGTGATAATGACACCTGCTTCTAAGGATTTTATAACCCCTCTTACATTATCCACTTTATCTAAAAACCCAGTGCATTCCGCTTTCTTTAATCAAGATGAAGAAAATGAAAAATGGAATAATCATGTGGAGTTAGGACTATGGGCAGATCTAATTCTGATTGCCCCAGCAACAGCAAATACTTTGTCAAAAATGGCACATGGTACTTGCGATAATTTACTAATAGCTGTTTACTTATCTGCTAAGTGTCCTGTTTTTATTGCTCCTGCAATGGATTTAGATATGTACAAGCATCCTTCAACCGTTGCTAGTTTTAAGGCGTTAAAAGACTTCGGGAACACTATAATTCCTGCTGAGAGTGGAGAATTAGCAAGTGGTCTTTCTGGGGAAGGTAGGATGGCAGAACCTTCAACAATCATTCGTTTTTTGGAAGATGATCTAGAAAGTAAACTACCGCTAAAAGGAAAAAAAATACTAATTACGGCGGGTCCCACATACGAGGCAATAGATCCAGTACGATTTATAGGGAATCATTCCTCTGGTAAAATGGGGTTTGATATTGCCAGGAGTGCCGCAAAGTTAGGCGCTTCAGTAATTTTGGTGGCAGGGCCTACCCATTTCACGGTAAATCATTCTTTAATTCAGGTCATCCATGTTGTTTCTGCACAGGAAATGTATGAAGCATGTCATCAGTATTTTGAAGATGTAGATGTTGCTATAGCAGCAGCAGCAGTATCTGATTATAAGCCCAAAAATAGAACTATTCAAAAAATAAAAAAGGCCGAAGATAATTTTGTTATCGAATTCACAAAGACAAAGGACATATTAGCGTCGCTAGGGAATCTAAAGAAAAATCAGTTTTTAATAGGATTTGCTTTAGAAACAGAAAATGAAATCGAAAATGCGAAGGGTAAAATCCAGAAAAAAAACTTAGATTTGATTGTTTTAAATTCTTTACAGGATGACGGAGCAGGTTTTGGAAAACCAACTAACAAAGTTACCTTTATCGACAAGAATTTTAATATTGAACCGATGGAGCTGAAATCGAAAGAAGCAGTTGCTGATGATATATTAAATAAAGTAATAGCAAATTTTCATGAATAAGATATTTATCATTTTCTTACTATTATCAGTTGGCTTTACTCAAGCACAGCAGCTAAATTGTACAGTAACGGTAAATTCAGAGACATTAGGTAATGCCAATTTACAGGTTTTCAAAACTCTCGAAACATCACTGAATGAATTTATAAACAAAACAGATTGGAATGGCCAAATAATGAAGCAGAGTGAAAAAATTAATTGCTCCATGTATATTACGATCTTATCAAATAATGCAGATCAGTTTACGGCAACTTTACAAGTACAGTCTTCAAGACCCATCTACAATTCATCCTATTCATCACCAGTGCTAAATTACAACGATAAAGACTTTAGTTTTAGGTATACTGAATTTGAGAATTTACTTTTTAATCCAACGGTATTCGAATCGAATCTGGTTTCTGTAATTTCTTTTTACAGCTATGTTATATTAGGAATGGATCAGGATACTTTTTTACTTGAATCAGGAAATCCTAATTTTGAAATAGCACAAAATATTACAGATGTAGCGCAACAAAGTAGCTATAAAGGTTGGAGTCAAATTGACGGAAATCAAAATCGTTATTTCCTGATCAATGATATGTTATCTGGTTCATTTTCAGCAGTACGTAAAACAGCATTCGATTATCATTCTGGTTTAGACCTAATGGCAAAAGATTTAAAATCTGCCAAAGAGAGAATCAAAATATCGTTAATAGATTTAGCTAAACTAAATTCTTCTAAACCCAATGCGTTTTTGACGCGCATCTTCTTCGATGCAAAATCAGATGAAATTCTTTCCGTTTTTTCAGGAGGGCCAAGTATTACTGTGTCGGATTTAATAAATAGTTTAAATAGAACTTCTCCTTTGAACGCAAGCAAATGGGAAATGATTAAATACTAAATTTATTAATTAATTTTTCAATAAATTTAAATCTTCATAATAAAAAACACCATCAATGATAACCACTCTATCGATAAAAAACTATGCATTAATAGAAAAATTAAGCATAGATTTTTCAAAAGGCTTTTCAATTATTACAGGAGAAACGGGTGCTGGTAAATCAATTATATTAGGTGCTTTGGGACTAGTTTTAGGTAAAAGAGCTGACCTGACTTCTTTAAAGAATAAAGAAGAAAAATGTATTATCGAAGCGCATTTTGAAATCTCAAAATACAATTTATCTCCTTTTTTCGAAAGCAATGAATTAGATTATGAAACGGTCACCATTGTTAGGCGTGAAATTCTTCCGTCTGGAAAATCTAGGGCATTTATTAATGATAGCCCTGTCAACTTACAAATATTACAAGAGTTAAGTTTGTTTTTGATAGACATTCATTCGCAACAACAAACACGAGAACTGTCCGACGAGAATGTTCAGTTTGATATTATTGACGCTATAGCTGACAATGTAGAGAACATTCAAGAGTATCAAGCGCTTCTAAAAAGTTATAAAGCAGATAAAACGAAGTTAAATTCGCTTATAAAAAAGCAAGGAGAGTCGTTAAAAGAACAGGAGTATCATAGTTTTCTATTGAATGAATTGGTTGAAGCAAACTTAAAGTCAGGCGAACAAGAGGTCCTTGAAGATGATTTTGAAAAGTTAAATAATGTCGAGACTATAAAAGAGTCACTAGATAAGTCTTTGGCTGTCGCTAATGAAGAGCAAATAGGAGTTCTAAATAATCTAAAAGAAATTAAAGCTTCTTTGCAAAAAATAGCTGGTTTTTCGACAGATTACAATTTGCTTTTAGATAGAGTTACAAGTGTTGCAATAGAATTTGATGATATTTCGGATGAATTGAGCCGATGCTCTGATAAACTAATTAATGATCCAGTGCAGTTGGATCGCATTGGTCAGCAGCTGCAACTTATTTACAATTTGCAGAAGAAACATCAGGTGTCGACTGTCGATGAATTATTAGAAATTCAAGTCCAATTAGAAAATTCAGTTTTTGAACTTGGGAATTTAGAGGCAGAAATCGAGAAACTTACTCAAGCAATTCAGAGAAAAGTAGAATTGTTAGACAATCAGGCAACAACTATTAATGATAAACGTCTGGAAGCAATTCCGATTTTGACTCAAAAATTAATTGTTATTTTAGATACATTAGGAATGCCTAATGTTCGCTTTGATATTCAAGTGAAACAATCAGATACTTATTATCCCAATGGAAAAGACGAAATCCAATTTTTATTTTCGGCTAATAAAGGAACTGATTTCGGAATATTGAAAAAAGTGGCTTCTGGTGGTGAAATGAGTCGTATTATGCTTGCCGTAAAAGCAATATTAGCGCAATATTCTAAATTACCAACATTGATTTTTGACGAAATTGATACTGGTGTCTCTGGAGAAATAGCTATTAAAATGGGGGAGATTATGAAAGAAATGAGTCAAACCATGCAAATTTTTGCCATTACTCACTTACCGCAAATTGCAGCAAAAGGGAATGCCCATTTCAAAGTGTCCAAATCAACGGTAGGCGAGGATACGCAGTCTGAGTTAAAACTCTTGACAGACGAGGATCGTGTCATTGAAATTGCCCAAATGTTATCAGGAGCAGTAGTTTCAGATTCGGCCCTAAATCACGCTAAAGCCTTGCTGAAGTAGTTTTTTGGGTTATATTTGTACTATTTGACAACAAGAATAAAAATTTTACAAATAAATTGAAATAGTAAATCAACGATTAAACGATATTAAAATGATTATAGAACCAAGAATGAGAGGATTTATTTGTTTGACAGCGCACCCAGATGGATGCGAACAAAACATTAAAAATCAAATTGAATACATTAAATCAAAAGGAGCAATAAATGGTGCTAAAAAAGTATTAGTAATTGGTGCTTCGACAGGTTTTGGATTAGCTTCAAGAATTTCTAGTGCTTTTGGATCAGATGCAGCTACTATTGGTGTTTTTTTTGAAAAACCACCTACAGCTGGAAGAACAGCTTCACCAGGCTGGTACAACTCGGCAGCTTTTGAAAAAGAAGCCCAAAAAGCAGGTTTGTATGCTAAAAGTGTCAACGGAGATGCTTTTTCTGATGAAATAAAAAAACAAACGTTAGATCTTATAAAAACCGATTTAGGACAAGTAGATTTAGTAATTTATAGTTTAGCTTCTCCGGTGCGTAAGCATCCTGTAACCGGTGTTTTGCATCGCTCTGTTTTAAAGCCGATTGGAACTACGTTTACTAATAAAACTGTAGATTTCCATTCGGGTAAGGTATCAGGAATCTCTATCGAGCCATCCAGTGGTGGTGATATTGAAAATACTGTAGCTGTAATGGGCGGAGAAGACTGGAAAATGTGGATGGATGCCTTAAAAGCAGAAAATCTATTGGCTCCGGGTGCAACAACTGTCGCTTATTCTTATATCGGACCTGCATTGACTGAAGCTGTTTATAGAAAAGGAACTATTGGTCGTGCTAAAGATGATTTAGAAGCTACTGCCTTCACGATCACTGACAGCCTAGCTGATATTAACGGGAAAGCTTATGTTTCTGTAAATAAAGCCCTAGTAACACAAGCAAGTTCAGCGATACCAGTTATTCCTTTGTATATTTCTTTATTGTATAAAATAATGAAAGAAGAAGGTATTCACGAAGGCTGTATTGAACAAATTCAACGTTTGTACGCTGATAGATTGTTCTCTGGTGCAGCAATTGCAACAGATGAAAAAGGAAGAATTCGTGTTGACGATTTGGAAATGCGTCCTGATGTTCAAGAGAGAATAGCTAAATTATGGCAAGAAGCTACTACAGAGAATCTAGCTGAGTTAGGTGATTTAGATGGGTATAGAAGTGATTTTCATAATCTTTTTGGATTTGGATTTGTAGGTGTAGACTACAAAGCAGAAACAAACGAAATGGTGGGTGTTGAGAGTATTAAATAATACTAAATAACTGCAACCAATTTTTATAAAACACTTTAATTTCGTATTGGTTTATCCCTTTAGGAATTAAGGTGTTTTTTTATTTTAAACAGAATACTTTAATTAGCGATTACTATGTATAATTTATTGAAAGGAAAAAGAGGAATTATTTTTGGCGCTTTGGATGAAAATTCAATAGCATGGAAAACGGCAGAAAAAGTACATGAGGAGGGAGGTATTTTTGTTTTGTCAAATGCTCCTGCTTCCATACGCATGGGCTCCATTGTCGAGTTGGGTCAAAAAACGGGCTCACAAATCATTCCTGCTGACGCGACATCAGTTGCTGATTTAGAGAATTTAGTGAACCAAGCTGTTACAATTCTTGGAGGTAAGATAGATTTTGTTTTGCATTCTATCGGAATGTCTGTAAATGTTAGAAAAGGAAATCATTATACAAATCAGAATTACGACTACACCGAAAAGGGATGGAATGTATCAGCCGTTTCTTTTCATAAAGTCATGCAGGTGTTGTATAAAAAAGATGCCATGAACGAGTGGGGAAGTATTGTTGCTTTGTCTTACATGGCAGCACAGCGCGTTTTTCCGGATTATAATGACATGGCAGACAATAAAGCGTACTTGGAGTCGATTGCCCGTAGTTTTGGCTATTTTTTCGGAAGAGATAAAAAAGTAAGGGTAAATACAATTTCCCAATCACCAACGGTTACTAAGGCGGGTCAAGCTGTTAAAGGGTTTAATGGTTTTATTTCATTTGCCGATAAAATGTCACCTCTAGGTAATGCAACAGCTTTAGATTGCGCTAATTATACGGTTTCTATGTTTTCAGATTTAACAAAAATGGTAACGCTTCAAAATCTTTTGCATGATGGGGGATTCTCTAATATGGGAGTGAGTCAGGAAGTAGTGGAAATGTTTGAATAACGAAAAAAAGCTTACTTAAATTATATGCAAAACCATCAATTACTAGTTGATGGTTTTTTTATTGAGATAGCATATCTTTGTTAAAAATTTACCCTAATCGTATAATTAATTCCCCTCCAAGAATATGTTTTTTTCTTTAATTATTCCTGTTTACAATAGACCAGAAGAAGTGGATGAACTATTAGAAAGTTTATCAAGATCAGATTACAATCAAGATTTTGAAGTGGTGATTATAGAAGATGGCTCGTCAGTGAAATGCGAAGATGTAGTTCAGAAATATGACAGTAAAATGACCATTTCCTATTATTACAAAGACAATTCTGGGCCCGGTGATTCTAGGAATTATGGAATGAAAAAAGCCAAAGGAGATTACTTTATTATTTTTGATTCTGATTGCATTATTCCGCAGGAATATCTTATCGAAGTAGATAGAGCTTTAAAAGGAAATTTCGTAGATTGCTTTGGAGGTCCTGATCGAGCACTTGATAGCTTTTCAGACATACAAAAGGCAATCAACTTTGCCATGACTTCGTTTCTGACAACGGGAGGAATACGAGGCGGTTCTGAAAAGATAGATAAATTCCAACCAAGAAGCTTTAATATGGGATTGTCCAGAAAAGCTTTTGAAGCATCAAATGGCTTTGGAAACATACATCCTGGAGAAGATCCGGATTTATCTATCCGATTGTGGAATTTAGGTTTTGAAACCAAGCTCTTCTTAAATGCGTATGTATATCATAAGAGAAGGATTGATTGGGATAAGTTTTCAGTGCAAGTTAATAAATTTGGTAAAGCAAGGCCGATACTTAATAGTTGGTATCCCCAGTATAATAAGTTGACGTTCTTTTTTCCGTCCGTTTTCATTATTGGGTTTGCTTTAGCAGTACTGCTGCTGGTTTTCAATTTTGACGTATTACTTAAACTGTATTTTATCTATTTTTTGGCGCTTTTTTTGGTCGCTACGTATCAAAATAAAAACATTAAAATTGGCTATTTATCGGTAGTAGCCGTTTGGAAACAATTTTATGGTTACGGAGTAGGGTTTATAGAATCGTTCGTTAAAATTATTATTCTGAAAAAGAAGCCTCAAAATGCTTTTCCTGAATTATTTTTTAAAGTGTAATTATGACTAAAATTATAGGTTTAACGGGCGGTATAGGTAGTGGAAAAACCATGATTGCAAATCATTTTCAATCTTTGGGGATTGCTGTTTATATAGCAGATGATGAAGCAAGGAAAATTATGCAGACTGCTGAAGTTGTAGATGCTATTAAGGAAACATTTGGAGTGGCTCTTTTTGAAGGTGCTATTTTAAAAAGGGACAGACTGGCTGAAATAGTATTTAACGACCCAGAAAAATTGCAGCTGCTCAATTCGATTGTACATCCTGCTGTTAAAAGGCATTTTAAGCAATGGCTCCTGGAACATAAAGAGTGTTCTATTGTAATTTATGAAGCAGCTATTTTATTTGAAAGTGGGAATTATAAGGACTTTGACTCAATTATATCGGTAACAGCGCCCTTGGAATCAAGAATTCAAAGAGTGATTGAGCGAGATAAAACGACGCGAGATCAGGTTTTAGGGAGAATAAATTCGCAATGGACTGATGAACAGCGTGTTTCAAAAAGTGATTATGTAATTTTAAACATTGATTCTAAAATTGCTAAAAAGAAAACGGAAGAAATTCTTAAAATTTTGAGGATAAAACAAAATGATTCTTAAATGTTAATGTTTGGTTAATAGATTATCATTCATATTGTTAAAATGCTAATTTTGGAACGATGAATAAAATTTTTTTTAGATTATTGGTGGTGTTGATGAGCTTATCTTTGATAGGAATAATTTTAGTTCAGGTATATTGGTTCAATACTTCATTCAAAAATAATGATGAACAGTTTAAGTTTCATGTAACGGAGGTTGTTGGTAATGTTGCCGCTAAGCTTCAAAAGCAAGAAGCTTATAGTTTTTATGATAAATACAATCATTATAAAGATAGTACCGGTAAAATTCCTCAAAAAGATGATTTATTAGAGTTTTATTATGTTCAAAAAAATCCAAGGACTAATAAAACAATCGTTTATTCAAACAGTATTATATCGGAAGATTACAAAATATCTTCTACGTTCTTTGATAAAAAATTTAATAGCGAAAAATTTAAAAATTTTAATTCTAAGCGGGTAACGGAGGTTTATAACAATAATACAATTGATAAATCTAATATACAGCAAAGCCTAACACCAGATGTAAAAATTGAAAAGTCAGGAAATTTAGATGTTTTAGATAATGCTCAATTTGAAATTTTCTTTAAAGATATAGCGTCAGCTATGCCAATTCAAGAACGGGTTTCAGCGGAGACATTACAGAAACTTATAAAAAAAGAATTAGAGGTATCTGGTGTGAAAACAAAGTTTGAATTCGGAATATATAACAATGGTTTGGCCACTATAATTAAGTCAGATGATTTTAAATATGATAAGGAAGCTACTTATACAATTCCAATTTTCACGGATAATGAAGGGAATGAAAAATACAAATTATTAGTAACTTTTCCGCAAAAGAAAAAATTCCTGTTGTCTGAATTAGTAAGCATAACCGTATTATCAATCATTTTTACTTTAATTATTATTGTGGCTTATTCAAGTGCATTGAATCAATTGATACGCCAACGTCAAATTTCTGAAATAAAAACGGATTTCATTAATAACATGACACATGAGTTTAAAACACCGATAGCCACTATCAATTTGGCACTGGACGCTATTAAAAATCCGAAAATAATTGATGATAAGGAAAAAGTCTTCAAATATCTGCAGATGATTCGTGATGAAAATAAACGAATGCATGCTCAGGTTGAAAACGTTTTAAGAATTTCTAAACTTGAGAAAAAAGAGCTTGACATAGAAAAAGAATCAAGTAATGTGGAAGAAGTTGTAATCGACGCAATTGAACACGTTAATTTAATTCTTGAAGATAGAGAAGGACAGATTACTACTCATTTTGATGCGAGTAGAACGACGGTTTTGATGAATGATGTGCATTTTACAAATGTAATCGTGAATGTCTTAGAAAATGCAATTAAATACTCTCCTGATGTCCCTAATATTAATGTTTACACAGAAAATATTAAAGATATGATTCTTATTAAGGTACAGGATAAAGGATTAGGAATGAGTAAAATAGCACAAAAAAGAGTTTTTGAAAAATTTTACAGAGAACATACTGGCAATATTCACAATGTAAAAGGCCATGGTTTAGGTTTAGCTTACGTGAAAAGGATTGTAGAAGATCATCACGGTCAGGTGTATGTAGAAAGCGAGAAAGGGAAAGGGAGTACCTTCATAATAAAATTACCCTTGATAAATTGAAATACCACTAATAAAATATACTATGGAAAATATAAATAAAAGAATACTTTTAGTAGAAGACGACCTTAATTTTGGTGCAGTACTTAAAGATTATTTAATGCTAAATGATTTTGACGTTACTTTAGCCAAGAATGGTATGGAAGGTTTTGAAAAATTCAAAAAAGACATCTATGATTTGTGCATTCTTGATGTAATGATGCCTTATAAAGATGGGTATACTTTAGCGAAGGAAATAAGAGAAAAAAATAGTGAAGTACCTATTATATTCCTTACTGCAAAATCGATGAAAGAAGATGTCTTAAAAGGATATAAGGCGGGAGCTGATGATTATTTGAACAAACCTTTTGATTCAGAAGTATTATTGATGAAGATAAAAGCGATAATTCAAAGAAAGTCTTCTGACACTAAAGCAGAACAGGTTCAACATGAATTTAATATTGGCAAATTTCACCTTAATTCAAAATTGAGGTTCTTGACTTTTAACGGTGAAGAACCTATTAAATTATCTCCAAAAGAGAATGAGTTATTGAAAATGTTGATTCTTCATGAGAACGATTTAATGCCAAGAGAATTAGCTTTAACAAAAATTTGGAGGGACGATAACTATTTCACGTCTAGAAGTATGGATGTGTACATCGCTAAGTTAAGAAAATACCTTAAATTAGATGAAAACGTTGAAATTCTGAACATTCACGGTGAAGGGTTTAGATTAGTTGTCAAAAATAAAGTAGAAAAGTAAAATAAAAAAGGCTCCGAGAAATTGGAGCCTTTTTTTGATTTATTGTCAAATCTTAAAGAGGAGACACTAACTTTTTATTCTTTGCAGTAAACATAACTAGTTCTACTTTTAATAGATTTAGTATTCCGCAGAAATAATATCTTTTATTTCCAGTTTAACTTTAAAGCGAAACAGGTTTTATCTTCTTTTGTTATGCTAAATATGGTAGACACTTCAGAGAAGTTTTCATGAATTACTACCTTATCTTTCAAGGAGAGTTCTTTCATAAAATTCATTTCAAAACTATCCAGTTTTTCATTCAGAATCGATTTTTCGTCAACATGGTCTAGACACCATTCTAGGTATTTTACATTGTTAACATGATTGACAATATCTAAATCGGATAAGTATACCACTTTTTCAAAAACCATTTCCTTCTCTGGATTGATTGTTATTTTTGAAAAGCTTTCTTGCGTTGGTTTTTTTTCTGGATACAGTTCGATATGCTCATAAGGTAAGGCTAATGCTTCTGGTCGGCGCTTGTCAGTATTAAAAACAGCCCAAAATGTAGTAGATCCTATTATTTTAGTTCCGTTTACGTGCATTTCCAACGCACGTACAGATCGAGATTTTTCGAGGCTATTAACCCATGTTTTTATCGTTACGATATCTCTCCATTTGGGTAATTCAGTAATTTCCACACGCATTTTGCTCAAAACCCAAGCTTGACTAAATTCCTGCATGTCTGAAAAACTGATGCCCCCCATATCAGAATGTGCTGCTGCTGTCAATTGCAGCATATTGCACAAGTCAGTATATTTTAAATAGCCATTAGGCATGCATTGCGTGAAATTGATTTCCCAGTCTTTGCTAAAAACAGAAGTGAAATTTGGAGCTAATGGCATAGTAGATTTAATATTTTAGATTAACGATTTTAGATTTTTATTTTTTAAGTAGGGATAAAATAGACGAATATTTACTGCTATTATAATCAGTACAATAAGACCCAAAAAAAATTACTTTTTATGTGTACGTTTTAAAGAAAGTTGCGATATTTTCAATTTTAAACCTACACAATATAGGATAATTAAATAAGTTGTTAAAAGTAAAAATAGGATTTTACCAATTGACTTTAAGTCCATAGTGGTTTATTTTCTGGAATTAATATAGCTGATAATTGTTGCGTAGGGGGTTTCTAAATTAAACCATTTTGTGTTTTCATCTCTTTTGAACCAGGTGAGTTGCCGCTTAGCAAAACGTCTAGTGTTTTTCTTGATTTCTTCGACGGCAAATTCTAAGGTGAAATCTCCGTTGAGATAGCTGAACAATTCTCTATAACCAACAGTTTGCAGGGCGTTCAATTCTTTGTTTGAATATAATCCCTTGGCTTCTGCATATAAACCTTCGTTCATCATGATGTCGACGCGTTGGTTGATTCTGTTATACATTACACTTCTTTCCGCTTCAAGGCCTATGATAATAGGTGTGAAGTCGCGTTGGATTTGTTTTTGGTTTAAAAAGGAGGAATAGGGCTGTCCTGCACCGATACAAACTTCTACAAAGCGCATCATGCGTTGCGGGTTTTGTAAGGTTTGTGGATTTTCATTAGTTAATTTTTCAAAATATGCCAAATCGAGCGTTTCTAATTGTTGCTGCAGATATACGATTCCTAGTTTTTCATATTGCATAATTACGGCGTCCCGTACTGCATTATTTATTTCAGGGAAATCATCAAAGCCTTTTAAAACAGCATTTACATACAAGCCAGAACCACCAACTAGTATTACATAGTCATGCGTCAAAAATAGCGTCTCTATTTTTTTAATGGCTTCTTTTTCAAATTCACCAACAGTGTAGTTCTCAAATATCGATTTATTTTGAATAAAATGATGTGGAGCAGCATCTAGTTCGGTAGCGTTAGGAACTGCCGTTCCAATTGTCATTTCCTTGAAAAATTGACGGCTGTCACAGGAAATAATTTCGCAATTCAATTGATTAGCCAAAACAAGACTTAATGAAGTTTTCCCGATACCTGTGGGACCTACAATGGTAATTAGTTGTTTCATATTTGTTTTTAGCCCGGATAGTAACGTAAACCCCGGATGACTGCAAGTTAGCAATTCTCGACGTAAAAGAGCGCTTTTTTAAGCTCCTTTTATGTCTTAGAAATACAACTTGAGGGAGGAGGAGCTGCAGTGAATAGCTGGAGATAGCTTCAAGGATTACTTACTGTCAAAGGAATGTCCGCAATGAGGGCAAAAATTAGCATTTTCTGGATAATCTTCGGTACCGCATCCAGTGCAAGGCTCTTGGTCCATTGCCATTTTATCTTTTGTTCTCTTGGCAATTTCAGCAGTAACGATACCTGTAGGTACCGCAATGATTCCATATCCCAAAATCATGACAAAAGAAGCAATAAATTGACCTAATGGAGTTCCAGGAGATATGTCTCCATAACCAACAGTTGTCAATGTTACTATTGTCCAATAGATACTGGCGGGAATACTAGTAAAACCGCTTTCTTTGCCTTCTACAACATACATTATAGAACCAATAATGATGGTGCTGATCAAGACAAAGTATATAAAAACTATAATTTTCCCTTTACTGGCTTTGATGGCTTGTTTTAGCTGCAAGGATTGACTTGTAAATTGTGGGTGATTTAGTATTTTGAATAATCGCAATAATCGTAAGGAACGAACGACGGTCATAATACTGGTTCCTAGAAAGAAAATCGACAAATACATGGGGAGAACAGCTAATAAATCAATGATGCCATAGAAACTGGAAACGTATTTCCAAGGTCTATTAATTGAAATGATTCTAAAAATATATTCGATGGTAAATAATACGGTGATAATCCATTCGAGAAGTACAAGATAAGAATGGTATTTTAAATCAAATTCAGCAACGGTTTCCATCATTACTAAAACAACACTCAACAAAATAAGGGCAAGGAGAATTAAATCGAATAAGCGACCTGCTTTCGTGTTTGTTCCATGGATTATTTCATTTGCTTTCTGTCTAAAGCGCTCATATTTTGATTGTAATTCAGGCATAAGCATTGGATAAATTAGATATTATCTTACAGATTTATAATTTTGAACCCTTTATTCTTTCTGATATGACCTTGAATGATATTGCGTGTGTCACGGTTGTTCTGCATCGGAATCAAGATGTTTCGTAGGATCTCAATATTTGTTATCTGATAATTTAAATCATAGAAAGTGTAGCCTTTGTAAACACCGTTTTCAACCAGCACAGCACTACGTTCATTGACAGTTCTTCCTTTTTCAACAATAACCATATTTTGGTTTTCAAAACTATTATTTGTAATAAATGCTGCTACTCTTAAATTGTATTCTTCTTTAGATATCATGCCTATGCAGGCGCCATCGCACTCTTTTATCTTATATTGAAAACAAGCCGCTTTTGTTTGATATAGGCCAGTGTATTTTTGACATAAATTATACTTCTCCGTAATTCTAAATAAACTATTTTTTCCTTCCTGTAAGCTGGTGAATGAGGTGATTTCTTTTTTTCGTCCGTCCGCTTTTGATAATTTTAAGTTCAAATAGCCATTCGCATCCATTTCCGGGTATAGCGCCCATTGAAAAATACTTTTTCGCTGCGCTCTATTGTGTTTAGGCTTGTTTTTCTTTATTTCTTCACTTTCTTTTAATAGCGCAACTAACTCACTTCCAGTTTCTTCGTAAGTTACGGCAAATACTTCAACTTGAATTTTTTTAGCACTATTAGTTATACCTGTAAAATGCTGGTTGAGTCTTTTTCTGATGTTTTTACTTTTCCCAATATAAATAAGAGTACCACTTTCATTGTAAATATAGTAAACGCCAGTTACCGCAGGTAAACCATTTAAAATATCAACTAATTTTGGAGCTAAGCCTTTTTCGATTTTTAATTTTATGAAATCTTTAATGATTACTTTTTCTAAATCCTTGTCTAATAACATTTTAAATAACTTCACTGTTGCCATTGCATCTCCACTAGCACGATGTCTGTCTGCCATAGGTATTCCTAATGCTCTTACTAATTTCCCTAAACTGTGAGAAAGTTGTTCAGGCATTAATTTCTTAGACAGCTCTACTGTGCAAAGTGTCTTTGTATTGAAATCATAGCCTAAGCGGCGAAACTCTGTCTTAAGAATCCGATAGTCAAAATCGGCATTGTGGGCAACAACGACGCAATCACTTGTGATTTCTATAATGCGTTTTGCCACTTCAAAAAATTTGGGAGCTGACTTTAACATGGCATTATTAATACCGGTCAATTTTACTACAAAAGGTTGAATGGGAATTTCAGGATTAACTAAACTAATGAATTGGTCGACGATTTCATGACCATCAAATTTATATATAGCGATTTCGGTAATTCCCTCTTCATTGAATTGCCCTCCCGTGGTTTCTATGTCTAGTATTGCGTACATTTTAAATATCAATATCAATTTCAAAATATCAATGGCAATATCAAACTCAATGTCAAATATCAATACCAATTCCTAAGAAATTAAAAATTGTGATTGCTATTTTGATTGTTATTGAAAAAACATTGTCATTGCCATCGAATTATTTTTTATTATTAATCATTTTGAAGTGATTGCGATAAGTTTTTCAACTTTTTTCAAAAGCCACTTTTTTCTTTTGAATCGTCTGCTTTTATATAATCAAGAACCTTTAATGAGTTTCGAGATTTTTCAATTCTTATACTGTTAACAAAGCTTTGAAAACAAAACCTTTGCTAGTTATTGCACCTTATGTTTCTTCATAATATAATGTAGAATTTTCAGAAGATCTTACTAGTTAATTTTATAATATTCGGATGCGTATGATTTTCTAATTTGCTAATCAAGAAAGTCATTCGCCAGCAAATCGATCGAAAAAATCTTCAAAATTATAGATTTCATAAAAAGTAGGACCGTTATCTTCTTGCGTTAATTATAATATCATTCAATTTCTAGTTACAATTTTCATTGAAGTTTTATCTTGCTCCAAATATACTACTTCCGATGCGAATCATCGTGCTTCCAATTTCTATGGCTGGTTTGTAATCACCGGACATTCCCATCGACAGTGTTTTCAGTTGGCAGTTTTCTGTTTCTTGTGATTGTAACTCATCAAAAATTGATTTTAGTTGAGAAAATTCCTTTTTTACCTGATCTTGATTATCGGTAAATGTTGCCATTCCCATTAATCCGGTAATTCTTACGTTTTTCATTTCCTTAAATTCACTTGAAGCCAAAATAGAGTTTAACTCTTCTTCATCAAGACCAAATTTTGTTTCCTCTTCAGCAATGTGCATTTGTAGTAGGCAATCAATTATTCGGTTGTTTTTTAAGGCCTGTTTATTAACTTCTTTTAATAATTTAAAACTGTCCACGCCATGAATCAAGCTCACGAATGCCGCCATAAATTTAACCTTGTTTGTCTGGACATGACCAATCATGTGCCATTGGATATCTTTAGGCATTTGTTCCCATTTACCCTCCATCTCTTGGATTTTGTTTTCACCAAAAATGCGTTGGCCGGCATCATAGGCTTGCATTAAGTCCGAAATAGGTTTAGTTTTGGAAACAGCAACTAGTGTTACTTGTTCCGGTAAATTATTTTTAATGGAAAGTAAATTTTCAGCTATTAACATTGTTTTATTTTTTAATTTATAATTTTTTTTATCCCAATTTAAAGTTCATGGATAACTATTCCACTTCTAAACTTTGGTTCGATATAGGTACTTTTCGGAGGCATAATTAAATCAGCATCTGCCAAAGCTTTAATCTCATTAATATTCGATGGAAAGAGAATAAACCCAACTTCAAACTCACCTTCATCAATGCTCTTTTTTAATTCCAAAATGGACTGCTTTCCAGAAACGTATTCGATGCGTTCATCATCTCTTAAATTCTTTATAGCCAAAATTGGTAAAAGGACCGTTTCATATAATATCTGCGTGTCAAGACTTTCTAAAGCTGAGTTGAAAACAAATCTTTCCTTTTTTAAGAATAAACTATAGAACTCATTGTCAAGATACATTCCGAATTGGTGTTTCTCAGAAGGTTGAAACGGTTGCTGCTTTAGATTTTCAATTAGGAAGCTTTTATTGAGCTCTTTAATAAAAGCATCTTTTTCAAAACCATTTAAATCTTTTACCAATCGGTTGAATTCGTAGATCTTGACATTATTTTCAGAAATTAAATAACTCAGTAAATAATCTTTATCGGTATTTTGCGGGTTATCGTTTTCTTTTGACAATAATGCAGCAGCAGCTGAACGATGGTGTCCATCAGCAATATATAGCGTCTTTATTTTTTCAAAAACATTCTGAATCCAGTTGACCTCTAAAGTGTTATCAATTTTCCATAAATAATTGATTTCTCTTTTAGTAGTCGAAAATTCAAAATCAGCTAATTTTTGAGTTCTGTTAAAGATCCAATTTTCTATCGTTTTGTTATCCGGATAGGTCATTAAGACGGGTTCCGTATTGAACGCTGAATATTTCATGTACTCTTTAAGAAGATTTACTCTGAAAGCAATAGTTTCTTCGTGCCTTTTGATGTTATTATTATGGTAATCATCTATACTAGTCCCTACAATAATTCCTGTAAAAGAATGCGCTTTTGTAATTATCTTGTGAATGTAAATCGCTGGCGCTTTATCTTTTACCAAAATTCTTTCTGTCTTGAAATCTTGGTACTTTTGATTTACTTGGCGGTATCTTTTTTCAAAGGATACAGACTCCTGATGCGTATAAGCTGGTTTTAAGATATGCAGAAAAGACAAAGGATTGAAATCCAATTGTGCAGCTAATTCCGCGGGAACGTAACCCTCGTAAGAGCGACAGCTCACGAAGCTAACTTTATCGCGGGTAGGGCGTACCGCTCTAAAAGGAATTATTCTGGCCATTATTTATAGTGTTAAGCGACAGTCGCAATTTATAGTTAAATCTGCGACTGTAAACTCTGACTTTATACGAATTGTTTAGAGATTTTCTCTGCTTTTTTGCTTTCTGAGTAATCGTAGAATCCTTCTCCGGATTTCACTCCTAATTTTCCGGCACGAACCATGTTAACTAATAGCGGGCAAGGTGCGTATTTTGGGTTTTTGAAACCGTCGTACATAACGTTTAAGATTGCTAAACATACATCAAGTCCAATAAAATCAGCTAATTGTAAAGGTCCCATGGGATGTCCCATTCCAAGTTTCATGACGGTATCGATCTCATATACACCGGCTACTTTATTGTACA
This sequence comes from Flavobacterium sp. ACAM 123, assembly GCF_000264055.1. GTDB lineage: Bacteria > Bacteroidota > Bacteroidia > Flavobacteriales > Flavobacteriaceae > Flavobacterium. The sequence continues at coordinate 22,342 of NZ_AJXL01000015.1, forward strand.
ATGTTTCTATAGCCTCATTAATCATTGGCATCAAAATCCTATTAGCAACAAAGCCAGGGTAATCATTTACTTCCACGGGTATTTTTCCTAATTTTTCTGATAAAGTCATAATAGTTTTAGTCACTTCATCACTCGTGTTATATCCACGAATAATTTCAACTAATTTCATTATCGGCACAGGATTCATAAAGTGCATCCCGATAACTCGTTCCGGATGTGAAACCACCGCTCCAATTTGAGTTATAGAAATAGAAGAGGTATTTGTAGCTAATATCGTGTCAGAAGCGCAAACTTCGTTTAACTGCTTGAAAATAGTAAGTTTTAAATCTATATTTTCAGTTGCAGCTTCTACAACTAAATCAACGCCAACAACTCCATCTTTGATGTCAGTGTAGGTAATTATATTGGTAATTGTTTTTGCTTTATCTTCTGCAGTAATGACTCCTTTTGAAATCATTCTGTCTAAATTGGCGGCAATTGTCGCCATTCCTTTATCTAATGATTTTTCAGAAACATCAATTAATTTTACTGTAAAACCACTTTGGGCAAAGGTATGGGCGATTCCATTACCCATAGTTCCTGCTCCGATTACTGCTATTATTTTCATTTATTGTATATTTAATTCTAAAGTTTTCTCGTTTAACTTTTAAATTCGAATAGTTGTTCTATTTTTTAAAACAATCTATAATTTGATAGGCAACTCGTAATGCTTCCGTAGCTTGTTCTAGAGTAACAATAGGAGTCGAATTGTCATTTATCGCATCTGCAAAAGTTTCTAGTTCCTCCAGAATGGCATTGTTTTGTTCGACTTCAGGGTTTGAGAAGTATATTTGCTTTTTAATCCCTTCTGCATTTTGTAAAATCATGTCAAAATCACCAGGAGTTTCTGGAGCATCTTTCATTTTTACCACTTCGCATTTTTTCTCTAAAAAATCAACAGAGATGTAGGCATCCTTTTGAAAGAAACGAGTTTTTCGCATGTTTTTCATCGAAATTCTACTGGCGGTCAAATTAGCAACGCATCCATTTTCAAATTCGATGCGAGCATTTGCAATATCTGGTGTATCACTAATTACGGATACGCCACTAGCATTAATGCTTGTAACTTTTGATTTGACTACGCTTAAAATGACATCAATATCATGAATCATCAAATCCAAAACTACCGGAACATCTGTGCCCCGAGGATTAAATTCAGCCAAACGATGGGTTTCTATAAACATGGGATTTTCGATCATGTTTTTAGTAGCGATGAATGCAGGGTTGAATCGTTCTACATGCCCTACTTGGCCTTTAACATTGTACTCTTTGGCCAAAGCAATAATTTCTTCTGCTTCTTCAATCGTATTTGAAATGGGCTTTTCAATAAAAACGTGTTTGCCGGATTTGATAGCAACTTTTGCACATTTGTAGTGGGAAAGTGTTGGAGTTACAATATCTATTACATCCACTGCATGAATAAGAGTGGCAATTGTACTAAAATGTTTGTATCCAAATTCTTTAGAAATTTTATCAGCATTCTCTTGATTTGGGTCATAAAACCCAACCAATTCATATTTTTCAGATTGTTGTAATAGACGTAAATGTATTTTTCCTAGATGACCAGCACCTAAAACTCCAATTTTCAGCATAATGATGTTCTTTCTACAAAAATAGGAATTAAATGATTAATCCCTTAAGTATAAGGGACAATTATTTGAGGATTTAAAAATTTTAGTTTGATAATTAGAATTAGAATTTGTTTTCTATTTTTACCAAAACAAAATAATAAACTTTGAAAGATACAGGCAAACATCAAGGACTTCGGAATCAATTAGTAAGCGTTTTACAGCAAAAAGGGATTACCGATGTAACTGTTTTGGATGCGATAAAGAAGATACCTCGACACCTGTTTTTAAATTCTAGTTTTGAAGATTATGCTTATCAAGATAAAGCTTTTCCCATTGCTGCCGGTCAAACCATCTCGCAACCGTATACAGTAGCTTTTCAGTCTCAATTATTAAAAATTAAAAAAGAGCATAAAGTTCTGGAAATTGGTACTGGATCAGGATATCAAACGGCTGTTTTATGCCTAATGGGAGCTAAAGTATATAGTGTGGAGCGACAAAACGAATTGTTTAAACAAACGTCGATTTTGCTCCCAAAATTGGGAATTCGTCCCAAGCACCTTTCTTTTGGAGATGGTTATAAAGGATTACCTAGTTATGCTCCCTTTGACAGTATTATCGTTACCGCAGGGGCACCGTTTATTCCACAACCTCTTATGGCACAGTTGAAAATAGGAGGTAGACTTGTCATTCCGTTAGGTGATGAAGTGCAAATTATGACTTTATTGATTCGGGTAAATGCAACACAATTTGAGAAACATGAACTGGGAGAATTTAAATTCGTTCCTTTGTTAGTTGATAAAAATTAAATGAAAGAGGCTCTTTTGAAAAGGCTTTTCATTAACTGAAACCTATGAACTGTTTTAAACTTTCCTTCTCAATTTGAGCTACAAACTGTATAAAATCGTCTTTATTTTCTTTTGTTATTGATTTTTTTAGCGTTTTATAATACAGATCTCGTGTATCTTCGTCAGCCTTAATATTTGCTATCAGGTATCCATGTTTTAGCAATACAGCATTCATAATGAGTCGCGATACTGTCCCGTTTGCGTTTATAAAAGGATGTATCGTCAAGAGACGCTCCTTAATGGTAGCGGCTAATATAATGGGATGTTCGCTATTTTTATTCCGTTCATACCAATTGAAAAGCGCTTCTATTTCTTTTGGAATAGCTGCTGGTTCACAGGGATTGAAACTTTTATCCTTAATTGTGATCCCTACAGTTCGATATTGGCCTGCTTCTTTCGGTAATATCCCCCTTAAAATGATAGTATGTAGGGAAATGAGTTCCTTTTCACCAAAAATCGAATTCTTTTCAATTTTGTTTTTTATAAATACAATCGCTTCCTGATGGTTGATAGCTTCTAAATGTTCGCGCATACTTTTGCCGAAAATGGTTTGGCCTTCATTAATTACCAAATCAGTTTCTGCGAGTGAAAGTGTATTTCCTTCCATCCAGTTGCTTTTATAGGTATAATCTAATTCTAATGCCTGGTTAACTGCACTTTTTTCAATTGGTAGAAAAGTATCTAGTTTTACTTTAAGAGTATCTATTTCGTCTAAAAGCTTTTGAAGTGGTTTAGAAACTTTTTTAACGGACGATCTGCTATTCAATTTAATTTCTTCTTCGGCTGCCCGTAGTGCTTTTAAAGCAAATTCATCTTGTCCTATTTCATGGATTATTTTCTCTGTTAGCCAAGAAACCATTATTGTTTCGAAATCAATTTCAAGAAGTGTAGCTAATTTTATGATTTGCTCTTTAGTTGGTTTTCTGGTTCCGCTTTCAAATTTACTTATTAGCGCCTGATCGATCCCTAAAAGTTGGGCCACTTCTCTTGTTTTTAAGCTTTTTAGCTCACGAGCTTCTTTGAGTAGTATTTTCATTTGTAAGCTAGAATTTAAGTAGTCTTGACAAATTTAGTCATCATTTTGGATAATAAAAAAGGGCGATTCAAGCTCCCCTTTTTTTTAAAACTCTTTCTTGATTCGCGCTAAATCGCGTTTGGTATCTTGTTCTTTTAATGATTCTCGCTTATCATAGGTTTTTTTACCTCGGCAAAGTCCTATTTCTAATTTAGCCATTCCTTTTTCGTTTGTAAATAATTTTAAAGGTATTATGGTCAATCCTTTGGCTTGAACACTTCGTGCTAAACTTTTTAATTCTCTTTTGTTTAACAACAGTTTTCGCTCGCTTCGCGCTTTGTGATTGAATTGATTTCCAAACGTATATTCTTCGATATAGGTATTTATGGCAAAAAGTTCAGTACCACTGAATTCGCAAAAACTTTCAGTAATATTAGCCTTCCCTAAACGGATTGACTTGATTTCAGTTCCTGCCAAAACAATTCCCGCAGTGAATTTCTCGATTATTTCATAATCATACCGGGCTCTTTTATTAAGTATTTTGACTGATTTTACCATATAGCTACAAATGTAGGAACAAATCAATGAATCGACACTATTTTTTATAAAATTGATTTAAATTTGCCGGATGGAAAAGCAACAGTCACAAGATCCGCTTCATGGAATAACACTAAAATCAATATTGGAAAAACTTGTAAGTCATTACGGATTTGACACCTTGGGCGAATTAGTGAAAATTAATTGTTTCAATGATAATCCAAGTATAAAATCAAGTCTTACTTTCTTAAGAAAGACAGATTGGGCAAGAAAGGAAGTAGAAGAATTGTATGTTCAATCGCTGTCCAAATTAGAAAAATAGTTCAAGGCTTAATTTAGTCGGTAGGAAACCATAACTCCTCCTCGGTATGGTAACCATTCTCCGCTTTTATTCCAATTTTTAGCAGTTTCATAACGTTCGCCAGTGCTAATGAGGTAGCCTTTGTAAAATCCCTGTTGGTTTCCTCCTCCTAAAAAGCAGTCCAACATAAAACGATCATTTATTTTTTTCTGATAGCCAATTGTTGCTCCGATTACGTAACCGAATCCTTTTTCATAGAGGTCAGTATTTAAATAGTTCCATTTTTGGAAATTAAATACAGTACCGCCTATATGAGCTCCTGCATAAAAGCCATTGTGTTTTTCTTTAAAATGATAGCGGTATTCTGGAATAACGATATAGAATTGCTGAGGCTTACCATCGATTGATTTCCATGGAGAACCTAGGATATCCAATTGAAAAGTTGATTTTTTGCCAATACTGGTTTCTATCCCTACATTAGGAATAGTTAATAAAGTGGTTAATGCATTTACTTTTACGTAGGTTTGACTATGTAATTGTAATGAAAGCAAAACAACAAGTAAAAAAAGAAGTTTTTTCATGATATAAAGTTTATTGATCAACATAAAAGCGAAATTATTGTCAGTTTTAAATGCAAATATAAAATAATATGGTAAAGATTTGTAATCCAAATAGGATAAAAAATTAAAATAAATTAGTGCTGTACTTTGTTTAATCTTGAATAAATAACAGTATCTAAAAAGCTTCCTTCACAAAATTTATTCTCTTTTAAGTGAGCTTCTTTTATGAATCCTTTTTTTTGTAAAACCTCTTCTGAACCTTAGTTCCTCGGGTCAATAATTCCTTCAACTGAGTGTGACTGCATTTCGCTGAAACTATAGTTTAAAACTCCATTTATAGCTTCTGAATTGATTCCGCTAACACTAAACTTAGCAATAGCTTAAAACCAATTTCAGCACGAAAATACACCGGCTGTATCCTATAAAAACCTATTTTACCTATTAATTTAGAATCATTTTTTAGTGTAATTATCCAATTTACCTGTACGATATTTTCAATTTTAGCATCAATCATTGCAGTGTGTTCCATTACATCTTTAAGAAATTACAGTAATGGTCTTGGGATGTATTTTATCATTCCGGCGTCTGATCGTAATTTGAGTATCGGACTGGCATCATTTTTATTGAAAGGTCTTAAGTACAGTTGTTCGGTCTTCTTGGGTTGAAAAGGGAGTGAAGTTTTTGGACAACATCTTAATAGTTATATTTAGTAGATTAGAGAATTTCGATACTAAACTTCGCCTCAAAAGTCTGTTGTGGTTCTATTATCTGGATGCCATCTTTCTCCATAAGATTTCCGTTGCTTTCAACTGAATCCGAATAGCCAAACCAAGGTTCGATACAAAGAAACGGTGCATTTATTTTCGTCCAAATTCCCAAATGGGGGAAATTTGCATAATTGACTCTAAGTAATGGCGTTTGATTTTTTAAAATTGTTACATATTTAGATTGCAATGATTTAAAAATCAAAGCATCGTTTTTGAATAATTCATAGTTTAAAGGAACCAACTTGTTTGTGGCGTCAAGTACATTAGTCTCGTTAGTAATTAAATCATTTTCCAACAGATTATATTCTAAAAGTTCGTCTTTCTCAAATTGTAAATTGTAGTCTTCAAAATTACCGGCTAAGGAAAAAGCAGGATGGGCACCTATCGAAAAAGGCATTTGTGATCCGCTTTTGTTTACCACTTTATAGTAGATGGACAAGCTGTTGTCTTCCAGTGTGTAGTTGATCTGGAGTTCGAAATTAAAAGGGTACTGTTTTCTCGTGTCATCTGATGATTGAATAGCAAAAGTGGCACTATTTTCTCTTTTATCAATCAATTCAAATACCATATCTCTGGCAAAGCCATGTCGCGACAAATGATATTGTCTACCATTACATTGATACGAATTATTTTTAAGTGTTCCCACGATTGGAAACAAAACAGGGGAGTGCTTGCCCCAAAAGTTGGCGTTGCCTTCCCAAATATATTCGATAGACTGGTTGTTTTTTAGTGAAGTTAGTTCTGCACCAAAATGATTGATTTGCGCAATTAAATTGGAATTGTTTATTACTGTTATCAAAAGGAGAGTCTTGTTTTGGATTAAATTGTTTGTCCTTGTAAATATATTTCTAAATTTTTATATTAAATAATGAAAACTAACAAAAGGTCTTTTTATTGAAAGTTTCTTAATTTTTGATTAAACATTCAATTTGGTATTCGATTATGATTATTTTTCATTAATTTGCTACTCAAACAGTAAAAAAAATGAAAATAATTCGGTTCATGGCCATGCTTCAAATGGCTTTATTATTGGGAATCTCTTCCCTTTGGGCGCAAGAAGTTCCTGCAACAGCTGCCTCAAAATCTAGTTATAATTATCATGATGCTTTTGCCCCGTTTTTTTATTCAACAAACGGAACGACAACACGTTCCGCCAGCGGTCAGCCGGGTGCAGAGTATTGGCAAAATAAAGCTGATTACGTCCTTACAGCAAAATTAAACGCAGAGAATAATGAAATTATTGGTACAGATATAATCACCTATACCAATAACAGTCCTGACGCGATGTCTTTTATCTGGATGAATGTCGACCAAAATTTATTCAAAGAAGATTCACGCGGTAATGCTGTTGTGCCTTTAACCGGCAGTCGCAATGGCGCACAAGGAGAAGATTTTGATGGAGGGCATAAAATCAAATCGGTTAAAATTCTAAGTACTACTAAGGGAATTTCTACTGAAGTCGATGCTAAGTTTGTAATTATAGATACAAGAATGCAAGTTTTTCTTCCGCAAGGACTAAAAGCAAAAGGAGGGACAGTTAAAGTAAAAATTGATTTCTCTTATGTTTCTCCGAAGGAAGGTTCAGATAGAACTGGAGTTTTGGACACTAAAAACGGAAAAATATTTACCATAGCGCAGTGGTATCCGCGTATGTGTGTGTATGATGACATAAGAGGTTGGAATACAAATCCGTATTTAGGAGCTTCAGAGTTTTATTTGGAATACGGAGATTTTGATATTAACATCACGGCTCCAGCCAATCATATTGTTGTTTCATCAGGGGAGTTAGTCAATCCAACGGCAGTGTATAGTGCTGTAGAACAAAATAGATTAGCAAAAGCAAAATTAAGCGATAAAACTGTTTTTATTCGGACAGCAGAAGAAGTGGCTGCGTTAGCCGATGCTACCTCTACTGCAACTAAAACATGGCATTATAAACTTAAAAATGCTAGAGATTTATCATGGGCATCTTCAGCAGCATTTATTTTAGATGGAGCTAAAATTAATCTTCCAAGCGGAAAAAAATCATTAGCCTTATCAGCTTATCCAGTCGAAAGCGCAGGAAATGAGGCCTGGGGACGTTCAACAGAATTTACCAAGGCTTCCATTGAAAATTATTCTAAAAGATGGTTTGAGTACACTTATCCAGTAGCTACAAATGTGGCTGGTAATGAAGGCGGGATGGAGTATCCGGGGATTGTGTTTTGTGGATGGGAAGCCAAAGGCGAAAGTTTATGGGGAGTTACGGATCATGAATTTGGTCACAACTGGTTTCCTATGATTGTAGGTTCAAACGAGCGTTTATTCGCTTGGATGGATGAAGGATTTAATACTTTTATTAATTCATTATCATCAGTGGATTTTAATAATGGGGAATATAAGGGAGAACCAGGTGATTTACATCAAAGAGCCGAAGCTCTTACGGGTATTGATTTAGAAACGATTATGAGCTCTCCTGATAATATGAAAGAAGCCAATATCGGAGTTTTAGCGTATTACAAACCAAGTTTAGGCTTAGTTATTTTGCGTGAACAGATATTAGGTCCAGAACGTTTTGATTTGGCTTTCCGGACTTATGTCGAGCGCTGGGCTTTTAAACATCCTACACCAGATGATTTCTTTAGAACTATGGAGAATGTTGTAGGTGAGGATTTGAGTTGGTTTTGGAGAGGCTGGTTTCAATACAATTGGCGTTTCGACCAAGGTATTAATTCAATTAAATACGTTAAAAATGATCCAAATCAAGGGATTGTAATTACTGTTGAAAATTTCGAAAAAATGCCAATGCCAATAATCCTTGATGTGAAAACAAAAAGCGGTAAAGTAGAAAGAGTGAAATTACCAGTTGAAATTTGGCAAAAAAACACAAAGTGGTCTTTTAAGCATAATTCTACGGAGGAAATTGAAAGTATCACTTTAGATCCAGATCATGTTTTTCCAGATAGCAATGAATCCAATAATGTATGGACTGCTGCCAAAGGAATTATTGAAAAGGATATCATTTTAGATGGATATTTAGGAACTTATTCAAATACGCAATCACCAATGAAAATTACTTTTGCAGAGGAAAATAGTGTCCTTCAGGCGGCGATTACTAACTATCCTACGTTTTCTGTAGAACCAATAGGGAAAGATCTTTTTGAATCTAAGAGAGCGGGATTGAAATTCCAATTTAATGAGAGCCAGACTGGTTTTGATATGATTATTGGTGGTACTCAAAAGATACCGTTTACAAAAGATAAATAATCTTTTGTAAAAAGGATGGCAAATAAAAACACCAGCTAATTTGCTGGTGTTTTTATGTATAATAGTCTTAATGATTTCCCTTTTATGATGGTATCTGCTGGCTTAGACAATGCAAAGTTCCAAATCCCCAAATTAAATCTATGGCGCTAATGCCAATTATTTCTCTGTCTGGAAAACATTCTGCAATTATATTAAGTGCTTTATGATCATTGGCATCATTAAAAGTGGGAACCAACACGCATTTATTTAATATGAGGAAGTTGGCATAACTGGCCGGAAGTCTTAAGTCCTCAAAATCCAATCGCGTAGGCATTGGTAAAGCTACAATTACAGGCGATTTACCATTTTCTAGTTTGGCATTCTGTAAACGTTTTAAGTTATCTTGTAGCGGATGATAGTTTTTGTCTTTTGGATCTGTTTCTACAATCGTCACAATGGTATCCTCATTGATAAAACGACACAAGTCATCTATGTGCCCGTGCGTATCATCGCCTTCAACTCCATTTCCTAACCAAATCACGTTAGTGATTCCCAGGTATTCCTTAAAAACCGCTTCGTAATCCGCTTTGGTAAAGTTTGGATTTCGTACCTGAATATCAGGATGCATCAAGCATTCTTCAGATGTCAATAAAGTTCCTCTTCCGTTACTGTCAATTGCACCACCCTCTACAATTACCGGTTTCCCTTTGTATAGCACTTGAGTAAGCGGGATATCTAGAAAATTAGCTACTCTCGCAGGAACATGCTTATCTAATTGAAAATTTTTATATTTAGCCCAACCGTTAAAATTGAAATTTAAAGCTTCTCTAGCGTCTCCATTTTTGATTACAATAGGGCCAGAATCTCGCATCCAGCTTCTGTTGGTTTTTTGAATAATATAAGAAATATTATCTAAATTCACATTTGCCATTTCTAGCATTCCGGTAACTTTCTCTTTTAGTTTGTCGTCAAAAACTACTAAAAATACTGTTTCATAAGTAGCTACTTTTTTTATTAAATTCAACAAATAGCCCACTTGGATGGCTTCATATTTTCCTGGCCAGTCTTTTCCGTTGTGAGGAAAGCAAAGTAATATCCCTTGTTGGTTTTCCCATTCTGCAGGGAATCTTCTATTGTTTGTAGTCATAATTACTCTATTGCTCTTTTAGTAATATCGCCAAAAGCATCAATTCTTCTGTCTCTAAAGAATGGCCAGTTCTGACGTACATTTTCTTGCAAGTCTAAATCAACTTCAGCAATCAGGATTTCTTCTTTATCGTGTGAGGCTTGCGCCAAAATTTCGCCTTGTGGTCCCGTAATGAATGAGGCGCCCCAAAATTCAATTCCAGCTGTATCAGGTAAATATTGCTCTAATCCAATTCTGTTTGCCGCCGCTACATACACCCCATTTGCTACAGCATGTCCTTTCATAACATTCATCCAGGCGCCGTATTGATTTTCACCATATTGCTCTTTTTCACCTGGGTGCCATCCTATTGCTGTTGGATAAAACAAAACTTCTGATCCACTTAAGGCAGTTAATCGAGCCGCTTCAGGATACCATTGATCCCAACAAATAAGTGTTCCAATTTTCCCTTTTTTTGTAGGGATGGTTTTGAAACCCAAATCGCCAGGTGTGAAATAAAATTTTTCATAAAAATGAGGATCATCTGGAATATGCATTTTACGGTATAATCCTGCTTCTGAACCATCAGTGTCAATAATATAAGCGCTATTGTGGTAAATTCCTGCCATTCTTTTTTCGAAAAAAGGAACAATAATTACCACGCCTAGTTCTTTGGCTAAAGCGCTAAAGGCAATGAACGATGTGCTGTAAAGCGGCTCTGCTAAAGCAAAATTGTCAACGTCTTCACTCTGACAGAAATAATGGCTACTATATAACTCCGGTAAAGTGATAACTTCAGCGCCTTGATTTGCGGCATCACGTACCCAATTCAAACATTTTTTAAGGTTGTTTTCGGCAACATCGTTAAGGTTCAATTGGATAACTGCTATTTTATATTTTTTATTTGGCATTGTATCATTTTTAGAATGTAAAAATAGTAAATTTTCTAAAGAGTAGAAAATCATAAAAATGAATTAGGCTTTATTATCAGTCACACAATTTCAAATAGATTATTTCTAAAAAAGACGTTAATTAGTATTAAACTAAAGTTAAACGTTTCATCTTATAGAAGTTAGTAAATCTGTTTTTGTACATTAGAATATGGAAAATATATTGGTAGCAGGTGCTAATGGCACCACAGGAAAAAAAGTAGTACATCTTTTAATGGAATCAGTCGATTTTAATCCAATAGCGATGGTTAGAAAAGAAGAGCAGCGCGCTTATTTCAAAGATAAAAATATTGAAACTGTTTTAGGTGACTTAGAAGGTGATGTTTCACCCCTTTTTACGGGCTCTATTGATAAAGTAATTTTTGCTGCCGGTTCTGGTGGTACGAATGTTATCGGAGTTGATCAAGAAGGAGCAAAAAAACTAATAGATGCCTCTAAAAAAGCAAAAATAAAGAAGTTTGTTATGTTGAGTTCCATGGGAGCTGACAAACCGGAAGAAGCAACTCAATTGCAAGAGTTTTTAAAAGCAAAATACGTTGCTGATGAATATTTGAAAGTTAGTGGATTGAACTATAGCATTGTCAGACCAGGTTCTTTAACAAATGAATCCCCTTTAACTACTATTGAGCTTGAAGGAAAATTAAATAAATGGGGAGAAATAAGTAGGGAAGACGTGGCACAAACCTTGATGCAGTCATTAGATGATAACATAGCTAATATGGCGACTTTTGAAATTATTAAGGGAGAAACGTTGATAAGCAAAGCATTAGAGAAGGTGAGTTAGGTAGTATCATAATGATTAAAATATAGAGCTACATAAAGTTAAGAATGGCTGCCCAGTTTGGAAAGCCATTTTTTTTGATCGGTAAAATTAGATAGCGTGTTATAAAAAACGAATTTATCTTTTACTCCAAATCGTTTTGGTTTAATGCCGATGTAATATAGAAATTGTACAATATAATTGGCCTATATTGAATACCCACTTGGTATTATTTTATCTTAAAGTCTTTTATGATTATTTCAATTCCCTCTGGGTATGTCGTTACAACGAAATCTGGAAATCTGGTTTTAAATTTTGAGGACTTAAAGATATTATCAATCGCATAACGAGGCAGTAATTCTTGTGTTTCTTTAAGGTTATGGTCAAAAAAAGAACCAATTTTTAGTGTGATCCAGTGCAACACTTTGTATTTTATTTCTTTTCCCAATTGCTCTCCTATCTCAGTGATAAATTGCTTGTAGGTTAATCTATTGTCGTCACAGGGCAAGTGCCAAGTTTGCCCATACGTATCAACAGTATTACCAATAAGTGCCATCGCTTTACTGGCATCAGGGGTAAAAATAAGTGTCCGTAAGACATTGTCTTTCAAGAATACCTTAGGTTCTTTTCCGTTTTTAAGATTTTCAAAAATTATACTATTGGTGAGTCCTTTAGTTTTACCAGGACCGTAAAATTCGGGAGCTCTGCAAATCACGGCTTCAATTTCTTTATTAGCAATGGCTTTTAATAAAAGATCTGCTGCCAGTTTTTTTCCTCTTCCTTTTTTCCCTTTAGAGGTGAAAGGGGTTTCTTCGGTTTGGATTTTGCTGTCTTGAGCATAGGCATAAGTATTGTCAAAATAGACTAGTTTGCAGCTGTTTTTTTTACAAGCAGTGATCACATTATGCATAATAATCACCCAATCCCTTAGCCATATTTCAGAATCTAATGGAAGTCCTACTGTTAAATAAGCAATCTCAGTATTGTGAAGTGCCTTTATAACACTTTCCGGATCAAGTAGGTCTGCTGTAAAAAGCAGATCATCTGGATGTACTTTTTGCGGGGTTCGGCCCACTAATTGTATGTTATCGGTATAGTTTTTTCTTAATTCGCGAGCTAATTCTTCTCCTATTATTCCGTTTGCTCCTAATATTGTTTGCATTTTATATTTTTTTCTTGTGCTTATTTTTAGTTAGGCTAAGGTAAGTATAATAAGGTGAAGATGGATGTTGCAACTGCGTTGATGGTAAGAATGTATTGGTGTATTATGGATAGCTTTTAGTTTCTTTTTATGATCGTTGAAAGAGAGATAGGTACAGCGTAAGTAAAAAAGACGGTAGTACTGTTAAAATTAACGATGGTAAATGAAATTAGGACATTTTTAGCTAAGGTGTTGGTGTTGCTTTTTAATAGTTTAAAAAAGTAACATTTCTATACAATTCATTTTCGTTTATATTTTTTAGAATTAAATTACTAATTCGAAATAGAACACTTTAATGATATAAAAAAAAACTTAACTTAAAAAAGAGCAGATTGTAGCGATGAAATCATTCAATGTACTTGTAGCTAGTTTTGATGGATTGCATTCGGAGAATCCAGAAATTGAAATTGAAGAGACTCCTGAAAAAATTAAAATTTCTTTAAACGCGACTTAAAAATTTTAGTGAAAATATTAAAGGGAACAAGTCAGGGTGATCAATTTTTTTGGTTCCGATTGCTACCGAAATTACAACTCAAGCAGCAGCTCAATTATTAGGCTGCTTAAGAATTCATTTTGTTGAATTAGTTGAGGAAGGAAATATTCCATTTACCTTGGTCGGAAGACATCGTCGAGTTAAACTTGACACGTAATGGATTATAAAAAAGGATTAAAACTGAAACAGGAGCAATTACTAATAAATAGGATGAAATCTTATGAAGAATTAGATTTATATGTTTCATAGCTTACGTTTACATGTGTTTTTGACTCTAATGTAATTTATCCAATTAAAATTAGAGATTTACTTTTTTGGCTTGCTCATTATGAATTATTTACTCTAGAGTGGATCACTCATGTTTTATATGAATTGGAAGATGTCATGGGAAGAGAAGGAATAGGTAAAGAAGAAATTAAAAAAAGGTCAACTACTGTAAATCTGGCATTGCCAGACGGATTAGTCCTAAATTATTTATCATTGATTTCTGGATTAACCTTGCCGGACGTTAAAGACCGTCATGTGCTTGCAGCGGCAATAAAAACAAAGGCAAATGTAATAGTAACAAATAATTTAAAAGATTTTGCGGAGGATTATTTAGCCACTTTTGGACTGGTTGCAAAATCTGCACATGACTTTAATGCAGTTATTATTGATTTAACTCATGAAAAGGCATTAGAGGCTTTTAGAAAGTTAGTTTTAAACCGAAGAAATCCAGATTTAGATGAATATGAAGTCCTAGATAACTTAATTAAAAACGGATTAATTAATTCGGCTACTTATCTTCATTCACTTATTTGGGATGAGGCAGCCTTATATTTCGATAGACGAAGCTACAATAGGAAATAATAATCAAGATATAAATTTATATAATCAGATTAGATTTAAAAAGAAAGAAAAAAGAAACTACTTTTGTTTGAAAGAATCAATCAAAAAAATGATTATGAAAAATATTTTTAAAGTGGCTCTACTTGTTATTGCGATAATTTTCAGCGGCAGTTCAGTATTAGCTCAGTCAAATGATAAAAAAGCAAATGCGGTCGTAAAACAAATGGTGACTGCGATGGGTGGAATGGAAAATTATGATGCTACACATTTTATTCAATGGGATTTTGTGAACAGAAAACTGTTGTGGAATAAATGGACAGGAGATGTTCGCATAGAGAATCCATCAGCAAATCAAGTAACGTTAGTAAATATCAATACCCTAAAGGGTAAAGTATACGAGAATGGCGCTTTAGTTCAAGATGAGACTAAAGTTAATGGTTTACTTGAAAAGGGAAAGGCATTGTGGATTAATGATTCATATTGGTTAGTGATGCCATGGAAATTGCAAGATCCTGGAGTAAATCTTACTTATGTCAAAACAGACCAATTACCCAATGGAGCAGCAGCGGATGTGCTACAACTTACTTTTAATGCTGTAGGTGTAACACCCGAAAATAAATACTGGCTTTATGTTGACAAAGAAGACCACTTGATAAAACAATGGGCGTATTATCAAAATTTTAAAGATTCCGAGCCAAAGTTCTTGAAGCCTTGGAATAATTATCAAAAAGCGGGTAACATCTTACTTTCTTTTGATAGACCTAACGAAAATGTAGGTCCAAAAAATGTTACAGTTAACACCAAGATGGATTCTTCCCTTTTTACTGGGCTATAAAATCAAGTAATTTTATTTCTTTTTAATCTGTTATTGTACTGTTTTTAAAAAAGTGTGATGAACTGTAAATAAGATTTTGCCCGATTATAAAAAAACCAGCATTAAGTTAATGCTGGGGAAATTTGTTATGAGTAGTTCAGAAATAAGACTTTAAATGGCAGTAAAGGATACTTTGTAATCTTAAAATCATTTATAAATAGGTGAGTTATGGTAATAAACCGGTAAAAAAATTTAAAAAAGCAAGGGTTTTTGAAGTGCAAATAACAAAAATACACAAGAAAATTCTTCAGACCGTGACTAAACAGATAGGTGTTTTTTTATATTTATACTAACGTGGTTATGCAGTGCTTGTTGAGTCTAACAAGAACTTATAATTTGTCAAACATCAGCAAAATGAGAAGTACGAAAGGATTGCGTATTCAAACTGAACTAACAATAAATTAGTTATCGCGTCACACACAATTGCAAGTTTATTGAACATTTCTTTATATTCGGTTTAAAATTGACACTCTTTTGGCTCTAAATTTTTAGTTTTTTGTTTCATTTATAACCTCATCTTGTTATAATTTCTAAGATAAAATTAGCAAAGAGAGCGAATGCTTTTTCCTATTTGTACTACTAAAATGTAAGGGTTGGATCCGCTTTACTTGGTTGGTTAGATATATAAAATCCTTCTAAATATTCAGTTTTATAAAATTTTTGTTTTTCAAGGCCAAAATAGCCTCTTTTTATAATCATATTATTTATGAGTTCTATTTTATGAGGTCTTGTCTAAATTCAGTTAACCAGAAATAAACAACAAAATCTTCTAAGTAATAAAGGCTGAATTATTCTTACTTTAGAAGATTTTGTTGCTAAATAAAAAACTTAAAAGGCAGTAATTGCGATAAATAGGCAGATAAAAACGTAAATTAAATTTTTTAATTTTTATTCATTTATGAAATTTCCGCTCAATATTCTGTTCAACATTTGCTGCGCGTAATTCTTCGTGGTTACCAGATATGAGGTTTTCTGTTATCCAAAAACGAATTTATGAAAATCACTGTTTGCATTTGATACTATAAGTTCGCTCATTAGAGATTGTCCTAAGGGCATTGAAAGTCAGTAAGCGTAGCGATGTTATACCATACGAATTTATGTTTTGGTCAAAATCGTTTTAGTACAATACAGATCTGAGATGAAAATAGTACAGTGTAATTGTACTATGTTGAACATACAATCGGTCTTAAATCATTTAGTACTAAGGCCTGTTTGCCATTATAATGTGAAAATTATGTTTCTTCTATATTAGGGCAAGAAATTCTGATCTTATTTATCTCTTAGAAGTAACATTGAGTAGATATGAATAAGACCATTAATGGTTGTCGATTTTTATAAGTTTTTATTTACTATGTTTTCCATCGATTTATCCTTTTATATTTTTATTTAAAAGTATTTATTACTAATTAAAAATTTAAGTCTATTGTTTTCAACAAATATATTTTATTAAGAAAGAAGCTTTTGATTTAATTTTTTTTTGTAATTCAATTAAACAATCATATTTAATCTTTAATCCAAGAAGATTTTCATTGATTCTAAAAAGATGTATAAGTTTAAAGCGAAATAAAAAAAAGCGGGTGACGAAGCTAATAAACCGTCTTTAATCTTTATCCTAACTATTACTCCTAAAAACATTAATAGAGCTAGACCACCTGAGGCTATCAGTAAAATAGAATTGTATAATAAACCAACCAGCAAACCTACTGCTCCCACGATTTCTAAAACTGCTGTAAGGGTTCCAAATTTACCCAATCCAAAGCGAATAAATTCACTTTTCATATTTGTAGTTGTAAAGTAAGCTACACCGTAACCTAAAAAAGAGAGACTGGAAAAAATGATTAAAACTTCTAGTAAGGGCATTAGGCAATTAAATTAAGGGTTACAGCAGCAATAAAAAGACTTAGTAGCATAAATAATAATGAGGGAAGACGTTTTAGCCAAGGGTTATTCACCTTGAAATGAAAATACTGTGCACTTAACATTAGGAATGCCATGACAAGTGCCGGAATTAGCACTAGTGAGGGATACCAAATACCTACAATAAGCAATGTTGCTGATGCTATTTTAGTTGCTCCAACAATCATACGTGTTAAATCACTGAGTTCATATTGCTTGAATTCTTTAACGATATTATCAAAACGAAATACCCATACAATAAGAACAGAAACAGCAACAATTAGTTGCGCAATAACCGATAATATTACCATCGCATTTTTTTTAAATTTCCCCTACTAATTTAGATTTTCAGGTTTTTCCCCGTTATTTTTAAGTGATTTCTGGTCTTCACTTTTCTAATTACTTAAGATTTTAACTTATTTGTAAGTTCGAATCATTTATCAATTATATTAAGACGAACTTTTAAAGGGATTATATTTTGTTATAATCCTAGCTTGAAATCAACTGCCGTTGCTAAGATAACATTTTCAAGCTTAAAATGATTAGCAACTTTACATTTTTTGGGCGATTTTACAAAACCCATGCATTGAATTCTGCACAAAATGGTGTGGGAAAGAGGGATATACATCGTTACAATCCTATTTGGTTTTAAAGGTGCTATTTTGGAGAGCTAATTTAAGCATTGAAGTAAGCAAATAGATCACAGATAGAAAGTTTGC
Organism: Flavobacterium sp. ACAM 123; assembly: GCF_000264055.1. Lineage (GTDB taxonomy): Bacteria > Bacteroidota > Bacteroidia > Flavobacteriales > Flavobacteriaceae > Flavobacterium. Next base: position 40,049 of record NZ_AJXL01000015.1, read on the forward strand.
GAAGACTTTCACAAACAAACTAAAAGAAGCTATTAAGTTTATACGGTGTTGCCTTGTTTGCTATTCTTTTCTTACTTCCTAAATTGAGAAGGTGTTTTTTCTGTATGCTTTTTGAATAACCGTGAGAAATATGTAGGATATTCAAACCCTAAATTATATGCGATTTCCGCAATAGTTTTATCGGTTGATTTCAATTGTATTTTTGCTTCCGTGATAATTTTATCTTGGATAATTTCTGAAGCCGTCTTGCCTGTAGTATGCTTTACTAAATCTCCCAGATAATTGGTAGATAGATTTAATTTTTGCGCAAAGTAATGAACAGAAGGAAGTTCGTTTAATTTGTCTAAGTAGTAGGAGTCTACTCGTTTTTTAAACTCGAGTACAAACTTGTTATATAGCGGTTGTCGTGTATCAAATTGTCGTTTATAACATTTAGCAATGTAGGTAAATACAAGATTACAATACGCAATTAGTAAATCTAATTCATAATTATCTTTATTGTATTCATTGAATATTTGAGTGTATAAATGCTCAATTTGGACTTGCTCTTCATCAGTTAAAAAAAGAGCTTCATTAATTTCGTATTGAAAAAAACTAAAATCGATATTGTAGTCTTTTAGTAAAATAGGGGATACTAAAATATGATACCCTTCCCAAGGCTCTTTAACATCCCATTTATGCATTTGGCTGGGTTTGATAAAATATAAAAAGTCAGATTTTGTATCGAATTCTGTATTTCCAAACCATTCTAAATCTGTCATATTTCGCTTAAAAGCCATCATATAAAAGTCAGAAGTTATACCTGAACAAGATAATAGAATTTTGTTATAATCGTTGTACTTTATGACGTCAATTAGGTCTTTTTTAGGGGTGTTGTAACCCGCATAGTTATTATAATCTTTTATGTTGTTAAAATGTGGCATACTACATTAAATAAATATGGGCTGAATCAATAAGTTAGATTACAACCCATTTAAAGAGTTGCAAATTTACAACTCTTTATTTTATAAATATTTAATGTGGATTAAAATTCTTGAACTGTGGGTCTAAGTACAATTTCGTTGATATCTACATCACTAGGTTGTTCTATTGCAAAAGCAATTGTTCTTGCAATAGAGTCTGATGGAATGGCATTTTTATAAAATTCGTTGACAAAATCAGAACTTTCTTTATGAGAACTACCTTGTTTTAATTCAGAATCAATAGCTCCTGGTTCTATTGTAGTTGTTCTAATATTCCCGCCAACTTCATGACGTAAACCTTCAGAAATGGCACGAACAGCAAATTTTGTTCCGCTATAAACCGTTCCTCCAGGACTAAATACTTTTACACCTGCAACAGATGATAAATTAATAAAATGTCCTGATTCTTGTTTTTGGAAAATTGGTAATGCAGCGGCTATACCATATAAAACCCCTTTGATATTAACATCAATCATTGTATCCCATTCATCCACTTTTAATTCACTTAATGGCGCAATAGACATTAATCCTGCATTATTTATCATTACATCTAATTTGCCAAACTCTTGTACAGCTTTATCAACTAATTCTTGTACATCTTTTTTAATCGTTACATCCATTTTGGCATAAATCGCTTTACCTTTTCCTTGAGTATTAATATCGTTTGCAATCTCTTTTAAACGTTCTTCGCGACGAGCACCTAATACTACATTTGCACCTTTGGAAGCCAAATAACGTGCTGTAGTTTCTCCTAATCCACTACTAGCACCAGTAATTAGCACTACTTTTCCTGAAATATTATCTGCTAAATTCATATTTTTTTATTTTTAAATTTGTTTAATTCCTTTGATACAAAGGTAGTGCAGCTATTAGTCTTTGGTATAAAACAAAAAAGGGAAATACTGAAACAAATTACGGATCTGATTTTTTAACCCGATAAATTGAAGTTTGAATTCTACGTTTTTCCGTACGAAGACAGCTTGCATATAACGTTAAATACATACAGTTTCTAGTACCTTTTTGAATTTTGTCTAATTTGTATTGCTAATTGACCGTTCGTTAAAGTTTGCACAAAATGGTATGGAAAGGATTGATGTACAGCAGTCTAATCCTGTTTGTTTTTCATCAGTACTATTTTGCAAAACTGATTCAAGTATTTAAGGGCACAATACTTTTAGGTTGTTTGTAAGGTCCAAATAAACAATTCTAATTTAGAATCTTAGTACTTCTGAAACAACGTTCTGTACCAAGATAAAGTGGATTACCCTGTTTTTCAGACCAAAAGCCATCTAATAAGTCCTTAGATAAGCAGCGATAAACGACAACACCTTTAAAAATTTCATCGTTATCTCCTTTGTAATTAAAATTAATTACGAGGATAGCATCTCTAAAAAAACCAGTACCTATTTGTTCTTGTTCGTTATTAATAAGCCATTTGGCTGTAACTCTACTGTTAGTATCGACAGCTAAAGTCAGTGTGCCTTTATAATTATTTTCTTCGGCATCTTGATTGCTTCCTACAATAGTAAAGCTGCCAATTAAGTCGTTTACATCCATTTCAACTTTAAATTTAATTTTATAACCCTGATACAATAGTACTACTTAATTGATAAATAACAAGCAGGAATTTATTACCATAAAAATGGGAAAGTCAATTTTTACTCAATATTTTACGGTAAAGTTATAGGCATGGATGGACAGATGTACTACTTACCAGATACGCAATGTTCAGTCAAGGCTTTATTGCTCATTCCGTCCAATAGCGCTGAGTTGTATGCTTTTTAATTTCTACAAGGGCACAGCGGTTCATTTTATTCGATAAATGAAAAAAAGATTGATCACATCAGAAGTGAACAGGAATATGCAAAGTGCACTACTCATAAGAGCGATTAAGAGTTTATACTCTACTATTTTGTTTAAATTAAACATAATAGTTACGCTAATAAATGTTTCAATTGCTTCGCTAGTATCTCTGCTAAATATGGTTTGTGTAGTTTATTTTCAAATTATAATGGCAGTTCTTACATTTGATTGCTTTATGTCCTTTCTAGCAAGATTTAAAAACCTTTTGCAAGTTGAATTTCTATCTATAGTTTTTACAAGTGTGCATTGACCTTTTTTTGAATTTATATGTACTGTTTCCGTCAAGAAAATACGTTTTTATCTAAAGGTTAGGTATTCAATTCATCGTACCGAATTAGGGTAGCGTATGAAATGGATGAGAATTTATTTTAAATTTTATAGATTCCTAAAATATTTTTGAATACGTTGTGATAGCATACTTTCTAGAAATCCAAAAATGGGATGCAATATCAGGATGCGTAGCATTCTAATTCTATTTTTTTGTAAGTAAATTTTCGGGTGCTGGATGGGAAAATATAGCTTATAAATTAATGTAGCTCAAAATCAGAAAGCCAATATCATAATTGCCATAAACCAAGTCGTTGCTTCGTTCTGATAGTTCTCAAAATGGAGGAACTACATTACATACTTTTTTATTAAGTGCCGAAAATGATAGTATGAAATATAATGGGTTTGGTTTTTCAGGGAATAGCGAAGCAAATGTTATTATTTTGTTTTTAAAGAAAGGGAAGTATTTGTTGCAAATGTGCTCTAGAAAGAAATGGTAATTTAAAGGTTTGTTAAATTAATAATAACAAAAGAGAGCAAGAAGCAAAATGTATTTATATTTGGTAGACTAGTTTCAATTTAATGTTGATAACAAAGCAATCGAGCAAATTAATAATCTTAATAAAGTAATTATGACTATAGATTTTGAAATCGTCGAGAAAGAAAACATAGGAATTCTGAAATTCCCACATAGTGAGGTATTAGAGGACGTTAGTGCAATTAGAGCAAGAAAAAACGAATTAGAAAGAGCACTTGCCTTAGGGAACTTAGAACATTCAAAAATTCAAATTTACTTTGAAGATGATAGATCAAAAAAAATGGTAGAAACTACAGTCTGGGCACTAACGGATCAAAGTGTAGTTTTAAAAAAAGGAGTTGGAATCCCTATTAATAGAATTTTAATGATAATATAAAGGTAGTTCTTCGACAAATAAGTGTTGATTTAGCATTTTGACGAAAGAAAAATACCTGCATCATTTACCTCATGATTTTTTTGAAAAGAGACCAAATATAGATGTTCTTATAATAACAAATGATTTTTGTCAACTATACTATTGTGAGTAACGAAGCGGTAACACTATTTGTGGTTGACTAAATCAGATTTAACGGTGTTATTAAATTAAAGAATAAGTACATAATCAGTAGCAACTTACACAGAGGCAGCACAGGGATTCGCTTAGCATAATAAATGATTTTTTGCTTTACCTGCCGTTGCTAGTACCAATGCAATTACACCATAAGTACATTACTGAAAGGAGTCAAACTCTAGTATTAAATTCGAAAAAAAGGAAGGTCAAGAACAATTTGCGAAGCATGTATATTTATTGTTGACTGTAGTATGTATCCCCGATACTACACGAAAAGATTCGCAAAGTATCGGGAATAATACCACAGGACTAGACGTTTATTAGCGTTGCATGCCTGCTATGGCGTACTTTACTTTAGAATTATTACTTAGTCCGCTTATTGTTGATTGATTATTGGTTTTTGAAACTAAATCAATAATTAACTGTTATCAGTTATTTATGTTACTTTTTTTGATCTAGTAATTTCGCCACCAAGAACCAAAGCTGCAGAAATAATTATCAAATTTTTAATTATGTATTGTCCCTCTAATGTAGGAAGCAAAATATTATTCGATTGAAAAGTTACTTCTGGAAGAAAAACTAATGGCATAAAAGTCCCTATCATCTGAGTTAGTAAAAGAATAATCGCTAACCTTGTTGTTTTTTCAAAGAGAAAGCAAATACCAATAATAACTTCCCACCATCCAATAATTATTAGCCAAGTATCTGCAGATCCGAATGGCAGCCATACGACAGTCGCTTTAAGCAAACCTTCTGCGGGTGATAGGTGCAATGGTTTTAGTATTCCAAACCAAATAAATATTATACCAAATGATAGACGGATTGCAATTCTGCTCGTCTTTCTCATAATTGTGATCGTACTCTGATCTAATTTGTCAATAATTTTTTTGTCAAATTTTTTAATAATTTCTTTCATGATTAATTTTAAAATTTTAAGTTCAGTAGTTATTTGTAGTAGTTGTCTATTTATTGCAAATCGAGGACAGTTTCAAAATCTGAAATAATTTGAAACTTGCATGTTTTCGGTCTAATGAAATACCTTGGGAAACGGTAATTTTCACAGTAGTTTTGTGTGTGTAGTAACTGCTGTTGAACTCAATTTTCGGTAGTGTATTGTGTGATAAAAAACACTGTACAAAAATAATTAAAAATCATTTACGATGAGAAAAAAAGATCGTAAAAAATAAAAGATTTTTAAAGTATCCATCAATCGATTGCGAAGTGTTATGGTTTTAAAGAGGTGTTTTACAGATTTGATTGCATTGGGAATAATCGACATCACCATCGTAATACCTATGTCTTAAAAGCTATCTAATTCATAGCGATTGCTAGTATTTCTTCGCCGCATTGCAAATGATTTTGATTAGTAAAATTATATAACAATTTATAAAAGCAGTAGTATTAAAGGTACTTTTTTTATTCTAAAATTTAAAGAGTAGTAGTAGGCGCAAGTAAGGCTAAACTTTTTGATGTTTTTTTTGGTCTTAGCAGTACTGGACAAAAGATGTGCGTAAAAGCGCCTGGTAGTATGCCAATCAAAATAAATAGGGAGATTAAATATCCTAAATTTCTATAAATACAGTCATTGCGAATTGTCATAGCTGTTAAAATAAATCAATCGCATACATAAAGCCTTTATGACAACCTTATTTCAATATATCCTAGAATAGTAATGACGCAAAGTCAAGTAACATTTGCGCCATTTATCTATTATTTTTTTCAATGATTAATTTGAATATCTACTTTATTATATTCAAGTAGTACACAAAAGAACTACTGTGACTATAAATTGTTTGGTTGTAGAAGCAGGGGAAATTTACTAGTTTTATAATTTCCTTGATATCGTCCCGAGTTTACCAAATAGTTATTCTGTCTTTTTTGGGTAAATACATCTTATCGCCAGGTTTTACATCAAATGCGTTGTAAAAAGGAGTACTATTCATCAGCGGTCCATTAACACGCCAAATAGGTGGTGAATGGGAGTTGTTATTAATCCACAAACGAAGAAATTCTTCTTTCATTTTTACCTTCCATATTCTGGCAACAGAAAGATAGAATCGTTGGTCTGGCGTATAACCGCCAATTTTTATAGTATCCTGTCCCTGCTTCGTCATTTTAAAAGCATCGTAAGCTACAGCTATTCCAGCAATATCTGCCGTATTTTCCCCAACAGTCATATCGCCTTTAACATGTAAACTGTCCAAAACGGTAAACGTACTATACATGTCAATGACTTGTTTTATTCTTGATTTAAACTTAGCATAATCGTCTTTTGTCCACCAGTTTTTCACGTTACCCTCTTTGTCATATTGTGCGCCTTGGTCATCAAAAGTATGTGTTATTTCGTGGCCTATAACCATTCCTATACCGCCATAATTAAGAGCGTCATCGGCCTCATTATCAAAGTAAGGAGACTGTAAAATACCTGCAGGAAAGACAATTTCATTCGCGGAGGGGTTATTGTAGGCCGTAACTGTTGACGGTGTTGTAAACCATTCCGATTTATCTACTAGCTTACCTAACTTTTTCAATTCACGTGAATATGCAGCTCCCCCAGCTGATACTAAGTTCTCAAAATACGCATTTCTTGAAATAGCAACAGTGCTGTACTCCTTCCATTGATCTGGATATCCTATTTTCTTAGTAGTCGCAAACAGTTTTTCTTTTGCTTTTCGTTTTGTACTGTCGCTCATCCACTCCAGATTGTCTATTCGTATCGCGTAGGCCTTTTGTACATTATTAACGAGATCTAACATGCGTTTTTTTGCGCTTTCCGGGAAATATTTCTTTACATACAATTGTCCAAGTGCTTCACCTAAATAATTATCAACGGCACTAGCCATAATTTCTCCACGTGTTTTTTGCACCGATTGGCCAGAAATTACTTTGGTAAACTCAAAAGCGGCATCAACAAAAGGCCCGCTTAAGTCCGTTGCGTATCCTTCTATGGTATTGGCTTTCAAATATAATTTCCAGTTCGCTATCGGAATAGTTTTTAATAGTGTATTTAGCTTCTCGTAATAAGCAGGTTGTCCAATATCTATAGAATCGGTTTTAGCGCCTAAATGGTTAAGAAAATCGTTCCAACCAATGTTCGGCTGTTTTTTTTCAAGCTCTTGAATCCCGATCTTGTTGTAATTTGCTTGCACGTCTCGTCGTTCCACTCTTGTCTTGTGCGAAGCTGCAAGTTGCTTGTCAATATTGTACACTACATCAGCATTTTTACTAGCCTCCGCCTCATTGCTACCTGTTAATCGGAATAATGTGGTAAGGTATGTCGTGTAGGCATTTTGTATGGCGACCGTAGAGGAATCTGATTTAAAATAATAATCTCTATCTGGTAAACCTATTCCCGTTTGGTAGGCGTGAGCAATATTGATACTGCTGTTTTTATCATCAGGACCCACTCCAAAAGTCATGATAGAGCTATTATTTAATTTGATTTCACGTGCCACAAAGGCCATTAAAGACGGTACGTTATTAATTGCTTCAATTTTTGCAAGCGTGGGCTTAATTGGTTCAAAACCGCGCTTGTCAATGGCTATAGTATCCATACCTGATGCGTAAAAGTCACCCACCATTTGCTCAATGCTTCCTGCAGCATACTTACCTCGGGAAACACTATCTAATATTCGTTGTAAGCGCAAGCGTTGGGGATAATTCATAAACATATAAGCACCAACTCCAGCTTGGGTAGCAGGTATGGATATAGAATCGTACCATTTGCCATTTACATATCGATAAAAGTTATCACCGGGACGCACTGTGTTGTCTATTCCTGTAATTTCAGTTTTTTTTTTTCTGGACGGATTGAGCATGCTATCATTGTAAGTACAGCAAGGGCAAGAGTTACTATTTGTTTCATAGTTGATGTGATTTTTATTAAAATATTCCGTGGGGTGTCATTATGTAAATTATCTATTCCGTTTATGCCTAACTGTTGTGGGCGAATTGTGTTTAATAAAATTTCCCTCGTTTTTAATCTAATTTTTTATCGAAAATTACCTGAACTGGTGGGAAATTAATAGCATTTCAAAGCCCTAAAACAACTATTTTACAGGGTAAAAAAGCGTCTAATCTTGAAAAAAAATCCAATATGCTAGTTGCAGTACCTGATTTAGATTCTTAGAAAGGTTGCTCTCCTGAAGCCCTGTAATTATGATGACCGTGTTCGAAGTTATGAAATATATTTCTTCTAGCGTGCAGATTACACGGAATACCAGTAAATGGAGTCCTAACGAGTTTCAATATCGAGCGGAACGAAGCAATCAAACTACTAGATTTTCATAAAAGTGTCATATAATATTCTAGAATAGGAACGGGTACGAAGTCAGTAGAATTCGCACCCGTTCCACTCCTAATTTATTTTTTATAAAAAACACTTCGGAGAGCTGGTTTTTATAAAAAATTCGCAATCAAACGCCATTTAGTTTGTCATTCTGAAAGAATCTCGACGAACTCCACTTCCTCGATTCATAGTAGTAAGTTTTAGTACTATGTAAACCGCATTAGAAATACTACGATTTCGATTATATTGTAAGTAGGTACTCGTTGCAAACGAGCATCAGATGGGTTTAAATTCCGAAAACTAACGAAAAAATCCACTGTGAATATCATTCTGTTTTATTTTTCTTCTGCTTTTTCCTTTCTCGAATTATAATAAACATTGCAATTATTAATAAAACACTTGATGTAATTCGTGACCAAAATCCGCTATCATTTTTTTCATATGTTACAATATTAGCAACACTTAAAATAAAACTGACAATGATTATTATTAGAGGGATATTTTCTTTCTTCATTCGTTAATATTTTCATTTTTGAGTGCGTTCCTCAATGTATGGCACCGTTTTGCACTTTGAGATGGCTGGAAGTTCGTAACCTTTCAATTTTCGGCTTAACGAAAACTTGATGCGAAACGATAATTCCACTAAATTCCAGCTAGCTCCAAGCATCTATGTAAAAGCATAACTTTGAGAGTACAAAAAACGAAGATTATGAAATTACAAGACACCTTTTCTATTCCAAAGATATTCATTGGTTTAGATATTCACAAAAAAAGCTGGACAGTTTCTATCCAAACAGATTTATTTTTTCACAAGACCTATTCGATGCCTTCTAATGCTGAGGATTTGTACCAATATGTGGAACGTACATTTCCAGATCATGCTGTGGATTTAGTTTATGAAGCGGGTTGTTGCGGATTCTCCGCGGCACGATATTTTTTAAACTTGGGTTGGAATGTTCTAGTTGTTAATCCCGCCGATATAAAGACAGGAGATAAAGAGCGCTATCAAAAAACAGATGCCTTAGATTCTAAAAACTTGTCCAATCAATTAAAATCAGGTGTTCTAAGAGGTGTTTTTATTCCCACAGAAGAGCACGAACAATTTACGACCTTGGCTCGTCATAGAACGCAAGTGACCAAGAAACTGCGACAAACCAAATCACATATCAAAAGTATGTTGTTA
>NZ_AJXL01000016.1 GCF_000264055.1 Flavobacterium sp. ACAM 123
TGTCATGTACTTAATCTTTTAATTTAAATTATTTTAGACTTTAAAAAAAAGTCAAAACATATATTAGGTGTTTTATTGTAAACCCTGACAGCACACAGAAATTACAACCTTCTCCAGATTATTTATATTCAAGATTCAGATAAATAAAAATTACCCTTTAATTAGTGTATAAAATTAATTTTATCCTTGCGAAATTAATTTTACCCCAACAATGAATAATAAAATAGTTCTATGTTAAAATAAATTAATTTTACCCTTTGTTTGATAATAAAAACTAAATTTACCTTTGCGAAATTAGTTTTACCTCAAAAACAGAAAGTAAATGAAAAAAGTAGGGTTTACATGGCTTAAGGAAAAACTAAATATTCAAGGTTTTCAACTGACGCATGAATCATATATCGGAACAACGGATAAGACCGAATTAAGTTCAACTAATTCGGTTGTTCGAACATTCAAATCGAAATATGATGTAAATATTGACCATCCAATGTCTCACTTAGAATTCGCTTTGAAATATGATGATTTTAACCTCGCATTCATCAAGGAAATTTTCACCTCTGTTGACCGCCAAATTATAGTTGACTACATCAAAGAAAATCCAAATAGAAAATATCCAAGAATCATTGGTTACTTGTATGAGTTTACTGGAGGTAAATCTATTAAAATTGAAGTTACTGCAACTAATTACGAGAATATATTAAACTCCTCTCGATATATAACTGGAGATATTACAAAAATAACTAAATGGAAAGTAAATGATAATCTTATAGGGCAAAACAAATTTTGCCCTATAATAAGAAGAACTGCTGAACTTAGCGAGTTACTTGATTGGAATATTAAAGAAGCTATTGAAAATCTGAAACACGAATACTCTTCAGAAATTTTTAAACGAGCAAGTTATTATCTTTATAAAAAAGAATCAAAATCTTCCAGTGAAATAGAGAAAGAAGAACCATCGCAAGACAGAATGGAAAAGTTCATAGCACTACTAGAAGAAGCAGGACAAAAAACCTTTGAAGAATCATTATCAGAAACTGAATTGGTACGTTTACAAAACGTAATAGTTGACCCTAGATATGCAGATGATGGTTTTAGGGACTTTCAAAACTATATTGGTCAATCAATGAGAGACTATACACAGAAAATACATTATGTATGTCCACCACCACAATTTGTAAAATCTTTGATGCAAGGAATACTTGACTTAAATAAAAAAAGCAGTTCATTTAAAACTATTATAAAAGCTTCAACGGTATCTTTTGGATATGTGTATATCCATCCATTTGAAGATGGTAATGGAAGAATTCATCGTTTCCTTATTCATGATATTCTAGTACGTGACGGCATTGTACCTAATGGAACAATACTACCTGTTTCTGCTCAAATACTTGCCAATATGGATGAATACGACAATACTTTGGAGTTACTTTCTAAATTGATTGAACGAAAGGTAAAATATACTCTTGATGAAGGTGGAAAGATGATTATTAATAACCCATCAGAAATAGAAGCTATATACCGATTTCCAGACTTAACTAATCATACCGTGTTTTTGGCAAGAGCACTACAAGCCACAGTTAATAACGATATTCCAGAAGAATTGTATTTTCTTCAATGCTATGATGAACTTAAAGGAGATATACAAAACATAGTAGATATGCCCGATAATAAAGTTGATCGCATGATTTTGTTTCTTCATCAAAACAAAGGAAAGCTGGCTAGTCGCAAAAGGGATTTTTACAAAGAGCTAAGTGATGATGAAATAGAGCAAATGGAACAGGCTTATAAGCAGGTATTTCAAAAGAGAGACAGCTTAAAATCTTAAATCAATTAACAACAGTCTAAATAATTAGAAATTGACAGCTACGGAAGTTGGAATTTCAAGATCGGAACAAAATAATATTAATAGATATTTTTAAATTATAGAGATTAAATAATGTCTTCATCAAAACCATTAGATACTATTCAACTATTCAAATCTATTTTTATAGGTCGAGAAGATGTGTTTGCTGTTCGGTGGGAAAAGGGAAATAAAAGTGGCTATATGCCAGCCTACTTCTATGACCCATATCGATATCGAGCACATAAAATGAAAGGAGGTACATTTCAAAATTATGCAGATAAAGAATATTTGCCTTTTACCGATAAAGAAATTGAAAAGCATCTAAATGGCGACCATTTAATTGGTATTTATCCACTACTAAAAGACAATACTTAATGGTTTATTGTCGCAGATTTTGATAAAGTTGATTGGGTTGAGGACTGCAAAAAGTTTATAAATACTTGCAAAGAAAAAGAAATTCCTGCATATTTAGAGCGTTCACGTTCAGGTAAAGGCGGACACGTTTGGATTTTTTTCGAACAGCCTTATCCAGCTATCAAAAGCCGAAAGATTTTTATTTCTATTTTAGAAAACTCGGAGATTTTTTCTTTGTTTGATAAAAGCTCAAGTTTTGACCGATTATTTCCTAATCAAGATTTCCTTTCAGGAAAAGGATTCGGTAATTTAATTGCACTTCCTCTGTACAAAAAAACCTTAGATCAAGGAAATAGTTGCTTTGTGGAAATTGATACTTTGAAACCATTCGAAAATCAATGGGATTTCTTTCAAAATATTCAAAAAACAACAATAGCCAAACTTGATAATCTTTACGAATCTTACATTCCTATAGAAAATAGCAACGTTCCATATTTACCACAAATTAGCCCTGCAAAGTTGACTATTACATTAAGCAATGTATTAGAAATCAATCGTAACGCAATACCAACCTCTTTAATTAATTTTCTAAAAGAAGAATTGAATTTTCTCAATACGGAATTCATAATAAAAAAGAAATCGAATAAAAATACTTTTGGAACTGAACGTTACTTCAGATTTATAGAAGAAACTGAAAATTCAATAATAATCCCAAAAGGTTTTGTTGGTAAAACAATTCGATTTTGTAGAGAAAATAAAATCGATTATGATTTTATTGATGAAAGAAAAAAACTAAACTCCGTTTCATTCTCATTTAATGCGCAACTAAAAGAACATCAACAATTAGTGATGAATAGCATCTCAAAGAAAGATTTGGGAGTAATTGTTGCTCCACCAGGATCAGGAAAAACGGTTGTTGGACTAAAAATTATTGCCGATAAAAAGCAACCTGCATTAATCATTACCCATCGCAAACAAATTGCGGAACAATGGATAGAAAGAATCGAAGCATTTTTGGGAATATCAAAAAATGATATTGGAAAAATTGGTCAAGGTAGAAACAAGAGTGGAAAACACATAACTATTGCAATGATTCAGAGTCTATCGAAAGAAATTGAGAAACCTGATTCAAAAGATTTTTTAAATACTTTTGGCACTATCATTATTGACGAATGCCATCATATACCTGCGGAAACATTCAGAAATACAATTGCAAAATTACAAACATTCTATTTGTATGGGTTAACAGCAACTCCTTTTAGAAAATACAATGACGACAAACTTATTTTTATCCATTTAGGAGAAATAATAGCAGAGATAAAATCGAATGAAATAAGTACTTCAAAAACTCCAAAAATAATCATTAGAAACACAGAACTTGATGTTCCTTTTAATTCAAAGACAGACAAATTTGAGACGTTATCGAAAATCCTAATCCACGATTCTACAAGAAATAAAAGGATACTTCAGGATGTAATCAATGAATTAAAATCAGATAAAAAAGTCATTATTATTACGGAGCGCAAGGAACATATTGATTCGCTTAATCAATATTTGAAACAATCATATGAGACTATTACATTAAGCGGAGAAGATTCTGAAAGTGCTAAAAACTCAAAATGGAAATTATTAAAGGAGGGGAATTATCAAGTTTTAATTACCACCGGACAATTCTTTGGAGAAGGAACAGATTTGCAAAATCCCAATTGTTTGTTTCTTGTTTATCCTTTTTCTTTTGAAGGTAAATTGATTCAATACATTGGGCGAGTTCAACGTTCGAAAGTAACACCTACTATTTACGATTATCGGGATATTAAGATTGATTATTTGAATAAAATGTTTCTAAAAAGGAATGTTTATTATCGAAAAATTGACAAGCAAGCAACCTTATTTGATGAACCCGAAGAAATTACTATCCCAGCAAACACATTTATTCTTGACCAAAAAATAAAGGTTTCTTTTGAAAAATTAGAATTTCGTTATGGAAGTATTTCTTTTAAACTCAGTGTTCCAGAAATGAATACAGAACTAGAATTTGATATTGAAAATTTCGAAATAAGACCAGAGTTTGAAGTCTTAAAAGAATACTTTTCTAAATCACTCCAAATAAAAAATATTGAAGTTGCTATTTATGCAGAATTTGAAAAAGGAAAACTAATTTCACAATTAGCATTATCCAATGATCTCAAAAAGATAACTAAAGAACTGATTGAAAGTGTGAAATTTAAATTTATAACCAAAAATTTCTTGGGAAAATTAAATACAATTAGCGAAGAAAACCTACTCGATATAAATCAATTACAGAATGAAAATAATATCAAATTATATGATTCAGGAGATGAATTATTAAATGACTTTTTACAGAATCAAAATTACAAACATCAAAAACATTTACAATATTTAGCCAATCATCACGAAAGGACTATTCTTAAAATTCGATTTGTACTGAATCCTTTTTCATTTGTTTTTCTTTTAGCAGGAAAGACAGAATTTCATATTGTTTTAGAAACCTTAAACACAGAAGAAGCAACCTACATTTGGCATTTTGACAATGATAAAAAATCACTTCTTTATAACTTAAAACAAGTTGACAACTACTTAAATAGCATTAGAAATAACGGAAGACAATCTTTTATTGAGAATCCACCTAATAATTTCAGTAGAATACTTCACGATTATTCAAATGACAGAAAAGGGTTTGTAATTTGGAAAGATTTGATTGAAGAAAGATTGATTTAAACAAATTTACTGTAAGATCAATTCCAATCAGATTCTAAATTATGCAATTTCTCTGCAGTCGACTTTGGATATACTAACGTAGCAAACACCCGAAGTTAAAAATAAATCTAAAATTTACATTACTTTAAACTTTCAAAAAAGGTCAAAACAGGTATAAGGTGTTCGATTGCAATCCCTGACAGCCCACAAAACTTCTCAATCTATTGAGAAGTTTTTTTTGCTTTTAATTCTCTGGAATATTTTGTTTGCATACTATACATAAAAACCTAATATCATTACTATCTGTGGTATGTTGCAGGTACGCAAAAGAGGCTTATTCGAAAAAGCGAAAAAAGCAAATGATTTAGGGTAAGTTTGACTGATTGGGATATCGTTTGTAAAAAATAATTTTACACAAAAAAAGCAGCAATGAAAAGAGAATTCCAAATGATGCAATAATAATTGTTTCTTCTTTTAAAGATGACGGATGCTAATTTAAATTAAATCAAGACTAAACTTAACGAGTAGATTAGTTTATATGATTAAATTTACACCATGATTACAAAGAAAAAAACAACCTGGTGTGGTATGCTGTTTGAATTGAAAGGTTGTGTTCTTCCGCAATTATTACCGCGGTTATTTATACTTTTCCTATATACTATTGTCATCGTCTATTTTAGAGATTCTTTACTCAAATACCATCTTTTTATCAACTCTGCAATTTTCACTCTTTTTGGCATTGCCTTAGCTATTTTTTTAGGATTTAGAAACACGGTCAGTTACGATCGATTTTGGGAAGGTAGAAAACTTTGGGGAGCACTCTTAAACGACACTCGCTCACTTGCTCGTCAAGCACATAAACAGGTAGACGGGGAAGACTATCATAAACAGCGTACTCATTTTATACAAATGCTTACGGCTTTGGTATATGCTTTAAAACATCAATTAAGAGAAACGAATCCTGATACTGATATGAATCGCCTATTATCAAAGTCTGATAATCAAAAAACACAAACTACTGTTTTTAAGCCTATTATTATTATTATTATTATTATTATTTTGAAAGAGTTGGGATTATGGGTAAATAAATTAAAAAGAGATGGGAAATTAGATAGTAATACATAGATTGCGTTTGATGACAACCTCAATAAATTAGCAGATAGTATAGCAGGTTGCGAAAGGATTACTAGTACTCCTGTACCTTATACCTACAGTATTTTGTTGCATCGTACCGTTTATATTTATTGCTTTTTACTTTCTTTTGGTTTTGGGGAAAACATGTTGTGGACTTTGCCTTTTGTGATTGTCTTTATCGCCTATACCTTTGTAGCGCTTGAAGTAATTGGTGATGAGTTAGAAGATCCATTTGGTATTCAGCCTAATGATTGAGCGTTAGATGCTATGTCTGCTATGATTGAAAATACCTTGTCAGAGATTGATAACAAACATATTGAACCTATTGAAAAATCTAAATACTACTATATCACTTAGGTTTCATAGCATAAAAATAGAAGTAGTAGATCAATTTATAAATGACAATAATTTAACGTCATATCTTTTAGAACGCAATAGGCGCAGCAAGGCAACTGTCAGGAATATCAAATGCTTTTACCAAAGAAACAGCGTCCGGTCTAATTTCCCAGCACAACTGATTGACCATCTTGCGTATGGCTTTTGTTTTTACAGCTTCCATATAACCATCCTCAAGATACCATCCTTTATTTTTTTCAATCTGCGAAAGTGCATACAATTGATATAATTTCAACATAACTTCCTTGCTATTTTTGTCTTCAATATTTTGTACGGCCTCTTGAAACTGCTCCAATACAACTCGTTCCAGGTAGGCCTGAGCGACATCAATCATTTGATGCTGCACAATATTAAACGCATCATAAGGATCAAGTCCGCTATCAATTAGTTTTTTTATTCGCTTCGCTGCAGACGCCAAAGTCGTTTTTTCTCTGTACTGAAAAGCATCTAAATGAAACTCCTCATCAATTAAGTGGGAATCATCCGTTTTTCTGGTTACTATTGGATTCTTTTCAGAAATAGCCGTTTTGGCATTTTCATAAACATAATTAATCATTCCCATTGCATCCATTTTGCCAAATGATTTTCGGAATTCTGATAAACGGTTTTTGGCAACCAATTGCATTAATACAGTATTGTCACCTTCAAAAGTGGTATAGATTTCGGTATCATTTTTTAAAGCATCAATACGATTTTCGGATAAATAACCTTTGCCACCACAGGCCTCGCGACATTCCTGTAAAACAGCAGTGGTGCTCCACGTAGAGTAGGCCTTCATACCCGCAGCTAGAGCTTCAATTTCCTGCATTTCAGATTCCTTTTTATTAAGGAAACGACTTGTAACGTATTGCAATGCAAAATGGATTGCATATGTTTTTGCCAATAAGGGAAGAAGTCGGCGTTGATGGATACGGTAATTTAATATTGGCACTTCTGCGCCTCCTGCTGGGCCAAATTGTCTGCGCTGGTCACTATATTTAATTGCAATTGTTAAGCCAGATTTAGCTGCAGCCAATGCTGATCTCGGAATCCCGATTCTGCCCCCTATTAAGGTTCCCAACATCGTAAAAAATCGTCGATTATCACTTGGTATTGGGCTTTCAAATTTCCCTTTCTCATTTACCGAAGAAAAACGATCTAACATATTTTCTTTTGGAATAATCACATTTTCAAACCGGATTGTTCCATTATCAACGCCATTAAGTCCCATTTTAAGGCCACAATCACCGATAGTAATTCCGTTTAGAATTTTGCTGTTGGTGTCGCGAAGTGGAACAACAAACGCATTAACACCGTAATCAGTTTCACCAATGATTAATTTAGCAAAAACTGTAGCCATTTGTCCGTGTACAGCTGCATTACCAATGTATTCTTTTTGCGCTTTTTCATGTGGTGTGTGAATGGTAAATATTTGTTTTTCATGATTATAGGTCGCCGTTGTTTCTATTCCTTTCACATTCGAACCGTGATTCGTTTCTGTCATAGCAAAGCAGCCTGGGAGTTGAAGTGAGCCAATATCTTTTAAGTACTTGCTATAATGTTTTTCTGTACCAAGGGATTGAATACTCATTCCCCAAAGTCCAAATTGTACACCAAACTTGATTACCAAGCTTAAATCGTGGTAGCTCAATGTTTCCATTATTGCAAAATAAGCTGCTATGTTTGCACCACCGCCATATCGTTTTGGAAACCCCATATTACCTAAGTTTTCTTTTGCAAGGATTTTACACCAATCATAGACTTTTTCACGATAAACAGCAGTGTCTGTCGAAGTTTCGTAGGCAAATTCAGGTCGGCTGATGACAGATTTTACTTTCTTAATGATTTCAGCTTGTTTCCCATCCAGAATTTGAGTTAGTTTTTCTATTTCAAATCTTTTGTTCGTTTGATGATTTGAAGTAAAGGAAATTGCAGTTGTTTTAAACTCTAAGATTGCTTCTTTTCCTGAAATCCCTAAATCGTTTTCGAGTACTGTGAAAGCAGTTCTAAGATCGTTGATGATTTCATCATTTTCAGACAGTAAGACCGAGATATCAAAAAGGGATTTGATTTCAGGGCTTTTTTGAAGAACACGTTCAATTTCCGACTTCCAATCTGCTACCACTTCCCTCGATGGTGGGGATGACACTGCAATTTTAGAAACAAGATATTCCTGTTCTTCTTTAGAAATCCAGTTCTGGGAAACGATAAATTGTTGTAATGTCAAGAATTCTTTTTGACTCAAAAGATCATCAGACCAAACAAGATAAAAAAGAGGAATAAAGGCTTTTAGTTTAGAATTTTCCATAATGAATTTCGATAACGTTTTAAACTTCTTCAAGATAGCGAAATTTAACTGTAGAAATAGAAAACTAAAAGGAAAATGCAAACTCTTCAAAAAGTGTAAGCTAAGATCTATAAAATCAAAAAGTTCGATATACCCTTTTTAACTAGATATTAGTATATGCTTGTGCCAAAAGAAATATTACAATCCTTACTTTTGTTAAGATAGAAAAGAAACGCAATCAATGAATATAAATAGGTTATCTCAAACAAAAATATCAGTTCTCGACCTAGCAATAGTTAGAGATGGGGATCATGTAGCTGAAACTTTCAAAAACAGTCTTGATCTTGCACAGCAAGTTGAAAAATGGGGCTATAGTCGATTTTGGTTAGCAGAGCATCACAATATGCCAGGACTTGCAAGTAGTGCAACTTCTATTTTAATTGGACATATTGCATCTGGAACGAGTACATTAAAAGTGGGTTCCGGTGGGATTATGCTGCCTAATCACGCACCGTTAATCGTAGCAGAACAATTTGGAACACTCGCTACTCTTTTTCCTAACCGAATTGATTTAGGATTGGGTCGTGCGCCGGGAACGGATCAATTTACGGCAGCGGCCTTAAAAAGAGATCAACATGCAGCGATGGAATTTCCAGCCAATGTAGAAGAATTACAATTGTATTTTTCAGAGGGGAATAAAAAAGGACGTGTTCGCGCAATTCCCGGAGAAGGGGTAAACGTCCCAATCTGGATTTTAGGTTCTAGTACAGATAGTGCCTACTTAGCAGCTTCAAAAGGGTTGCCTTATGCTTTTGCAAGTCATTTTGCACCTGCACAATTGCTGACCGCCATATCGATATACCGTACTAATTTCAGGCCTTCCGAACAATTAAAAAAACCTTATGTGATTGCTTGCATCAATGCAATTGTAGCCGATTCTGATCAAGAGGCGGAGCGATTATCGACTTCTTTTAAGAGATTGTTTCTGGGAATTATAACTGGAAATAGACAACAACTTAAAGAAGCGGTTGATCCTGGGGAAGGTTTTATGGACCCAATGGAAGAAGCCGCCTTGCAACAGATGATTGTTTATACCTTTATAGGAGGTCCCGAAAAAGTAAAAAAAGAATTGGAGTATTTTCTTGAAAAAACGAAAGTCGATGAATTGATGGTGGCCACTGCTATTTATGAGCATACAGCCAGAGTTCATTCTTATGAAATTTTAGGACAATTGAAAATCTAATTGTATTTAATAAAGTGTTAAGGCACCCAGGATTTCTTCTGACAAGAAAGGCCCTCCAGGGTATTTAGCAGTATAATCTAGGTTAAGCCAAACTTGACCACGCTCATCGATATGATAGTGAAGCTGCTTTTGATAGCTCTCCTTTTCAAAAAGCACATTTTTAATTAAGTAATTTACGGTCTCGAGATCATTTAAGTTGCCTACCAGAATTTCAGGATAAATATGTCCTTTAGTATGAATCAGTCGGGGAGTTCCCCCTATGGCTCGCACACTTGCCGCCATCAAAATAGAATGGTCGTCACAATCTCCCGAAAAATAATCCAATGACTCACTTGCAGTTGCAATATAATCCCCGTCTTTTGGGTCGCTGACATAATTCCAACGACTGTTTATTTCTTTAAATACGGCAAAACATTGAATTATGGTTCGATAGTCAGAATAGCCTTTTATATTTTTGAAATGTTTTGAAGTAGCCATAACAGCAAAATTCCTGACTCTGGGATTTTGATATTCAATGGCATTAATAATTTTAGATTTATTGGGAAACGGCAGCAGTTTAGCTATGATGATATCTTGTGGATTTGGACTATCGGACATGGTGTATAACATAGAGTCGTAATCCTCATAAACACTGTTGAAACCATAATTTCCAGATGCTGTTCCAAAAAATAAAACTAAAACATATAAGAAGATACAAATAATGATTATGGTCCTTAAAAGTCTTAATATCACTTGTATCGCTACAATTATAAATAAGAACAGAAAGATTCGGTCAATATTAAAAAACCAATTCAGTTCGATTAGATTCTGATGGGCTATTATGAAAAGAGGAATAGCAATTAAAATATTCAGTACAAAAATAATAACGTCATCCCAAGGTTTCTGAACCCGAAGTTTTTGTATGCTTTTATTAAAAGAAATATTTTTTATGTTTACCATAGTGCCCCCAAAATCAAAAACTAAATTAGTTTTACAACTTCCTCAAAAGTACCCATTTTATCAATGATTTTCAGTCGAAATAACTGATTTTGAACATTGTTTAACATTTCGATTGTTAATGGTTTTTCTGACCATTCTGTTAATGTTAACCATTCTTGAATATCTTCTTTTTTTTGGTTATAATTTGCTGCCAGCATTTTATCTATATTTGGAATCTCTTTAAAGCTTGTAGTAGTTTTATTTATAGTGTCTACTATTTTTTTTATCGCTTCAGGATATTTTTCCAATATCTCGTCACGTACAGCAATTACAAAGCAAGGCCAAGGGGTAGGGCAGTCGTCAATTCTTCTAAATATTCCCTTGTCTACCAATGGTTTAGTCATGAAACGTTCCCACATGAAATAATCGGCACGTCCATTTGTTAAGGCTTCAACAGCCCCGTCTATGGTATTTACAATTTCAAATTGGAGGCTGTCTGTTTTCCAACCTTGATTATTTGCATTTACATAAGCCATTAATTGAGAACCCGATCCTTGACGAGAAATAGCCACTTTGGTGTTTTCTAAATCAGAAAGTGTTTTATATTTAGACTTGGCTGCCACGTGAATTCCCCATATTAATGGAGATTCTACATAAATCTGCACAATTTTACTCGGATTGCCGGCAACGATATCTTTCACAATACCTTCCGTTAATATTACCGCAATATCAGTATCTCCGTCCCGTAGCATCTGACACATTTTTCCTGTTCCTTCAGGAATATTCGTCCATTCTAAATTAATATCATGAGATTCAAATTCTTTGTTTTCTATGGCTAAGTGCCAAGGCAAATTGAAATGTTCCGGTACTCCGGCAATTTTTAATGTTCTCATTTTAAATAGTCTATTTTGTTTAATTCATACCAAACGTATGGAATACCATCATGATAATACTCGGAAACCAATCGTAATCCTATTTTTTCCAAAATTCTTCTGGAACCAACATTTTCAATATTTGCCGAAGCATACATTGTGGTAATATTCATGGTATTGAATCCATAGTTTAGCCAAGCTTTTGCCGCTTCGTAACCATAACCTTTTCCCCAATAATTTTCAATAAATCGATAACCTATTTCATAGAAGTTAACATGACCATTTTCAGGTTCAGTAATGAATTTTATTCCGCACCAACCTATAAAAGCATTTGTTTCTTTCAGAATAACCGCATATCTGCCTATTCCGTTTTCAAGGTATTGCTTTCTGATATTGGTGATATATTTTCTGCTTTCTTCTATTGAAATAACAGGTTGTTTACCCAGAAACTCATGCACATTTGGATTTGAATCCAAGAGAAACATTCCTTCGGCATCGGAAGGTAGAATCTCTCTCAGGAGTAAACGTTCGGTTTCTATTGTTCTATTCATAGTACAAGGATTGCTGCTTTTATCCCGATATTCTATTGCTTAAGGAGAAATTATTTGTATTAGGTTCGGCACAATAAACCGCCATCTGGTTTTATTACAAGAGGCGAGAATTAACACCTAAAATTACACATTAATATCTTTAAAATTATTTGACCTAGCATAAAGAATCATATTAGTAAAGGCTTCAGTATCAACTTTTGGTATTTGTAGAATCGAGTTTAATAAAGTTGTGTTATATTCATTTGGATGCGTTATGAAATAAGGTTGCAAATGTTTCCCAATACTTTCATAATATAATTTTTCGATTGTATTTTTATATTCAAAATCAGGGGTGTTTTTAATTAAAGTATAGTTAGTGTATCCCACTTCTTTCATGATTAATTCCAATCCTTTAACGAGATTAAGACTTTTATTGTTTACAATATTAAGTTGTTGAATAGCATCTTGTTGAAAAACACTCACAATAACTTTAGCAACATAATCCACAGGAATGATGTTTAACCCCGTTTGTTCATTGATTATAAAACGCACATTATCCTGCTTATTTCTTCTTTGTGCGGTAAAATGAAAGAATTTTGCCAAAAGATAAAAAACCATGTACTTAGAAATGAAATAGTTGTTTTCTTTTCCAAGCATTTTTCCGCCAATAACGCTTGGACGCAAGATTTGATATGGGAGTCCTATAGCTTTCGATTGACGGGCAATAAAATTTTCTGAGTGAAATTTGGCGTTTTCATACGCATTTCGATGCTCCGGAACAAAATCAAGATTATGAAAATCATTATCAATAAGCCCTTTTCTTTCACCTGAAGAAAAAGCGGTGCCGATGTAAATAAATTTTTTTATGAAGGGGTAGAATAGAGTGAAAATATTTTTTGTGATGGTGGTATTTTCATCAAATATTTTCTCACTTTGCGCTTCATCAGTAGATAAATTAACATAACCTGCAGAATGAATGAAATACGCTCCTTTAATTTTATTTGAAAAATCCGCATTAATGGAAGCCAAATCCGTATCAATAACCTCTAAATATTCGTGCAGTTTTGTTATTCCTTTGTCTCGCAATATTTTAGGAGTGTAACTACTGGATAAGAGTTCGTTTATTCTATCTAAAGCAGAGCTTTTTCCTTTACTTCTGGCAATTAGAAAGAGTTTTCCCTCTATTTTACTATTGATGAAAAATTCTAAAATTTCATACATCACATGAGAACCTAAAACTCCTGTAGCACCTGTAAGTATTATTTTCATAATTGTTATATTCTAAAAATAAATGTAGTTTTAAAAAATTAAAAAAGAACCTTTTAAAACTACAAATAGGACCATTTTGAAAAGCAAATTCAGCTAATTTTCAGCTAATTTACCCAAGGTATAAGCAATCAGCTCGTCTACCGCCTTGTACGGATCAGCGCTAAAAGTTCCTGAGGCACGATTGGCGATAATGGCATTCAGTGATAAGGCATTGTGGCCTAAAAGCGCTGAAAGACCATATATTGCTGCAGTTTCCATTTCTAAATTGGTAATTATGTTATCTTCAAACTTAAAATTATCCATTTTAGAATTCAAACTCTCATCTTGGATATTTAAGCGCAATACACGGCCTTGAGGTCCGTAAAAACCGCCTGCAGTTGCTGTGATTCCTTTGTGTATCTTGTCACTTTCAATTATTTTTTCCAATTTTTCTGCACAGGCAATTACGCAGGGCTTTCCTTTGCGCACATCCCAATTGGTGTGTTTAACAAAAGCATCTTCCATCTCTAAGTTTGACACCTCTTCTATAAGATAGGAGCGAAGCATGTTATCCAGACCTAAGCCGAACTTAGCCATCACAAAACTATCCACGGGAATGTCAGCCTGTAAAGATCCTGAGGTTCCTATGCGAATGATATTTAGCGAAGTCAGTTTTTCTTTTGGTTTGCGAGTTTCTAAATCAATATTTACTAAGGCATCTAATTCATTTATTACGATATCAATATTGTCAGGACCTATTCCTGTTGACATTACAGTAATTCTCTTGCCTTTGAATAGTCCCGTTTGGGTTTTGAATTCTCTTTTTTGAGTCGAAAATTCGATGCTGTCAAAAAATTGTGTGATTTTTTCGACACGATTTTGATCTCCCACAAAGATGATGTCGTGAGCAATATGTTCCGGTTTTAGATTCAAGTGGTACACACTTCCATCCGGATTTAATATTAATTCTGATGATTGTATCATTTGATTTTTTGTTTAAAGTTTGAGGTTTAAAAGTTTAAGGTTATCGGTCTTGTAAACTCCACATAACTGAACACTGATTACTAAATTAACCTCCCACACGTTTTATTTTGAAGCCTTTCACTTTTAATATTTCCATGATTTTATCGCGGTAGTCTCCTTGAATGATAATGGAATCATCTTTAAAAGTCCCGCCAACGCTTAACTTTGTTTTAATCTCTTTAGCAAGAATTTTAAAATCTGCGTCTGAACCTTCATAGCCCTCGATTACGGTAGTAACTTTTCCTTTTCTTTTTTCGAATTTGCAAATCATAGGTTCTTTCTGAACGTATAACTCATGAGGCTCCTCTTCCTTTGCCTCCGCGGGCAACGGTTTGTGATCTGGAAAAAGATTTTTTAATTGGTCTTGTAAGTCCATAATTTTTAATTTAGATTCCAAAAAATAAATTCCAATTTCCAATAATTGTGAATTTAAAACACAATTTCATTTTTTGGAATTTGGAATTTTATTTTTCTCATTCCCGCCTTGGTGGGATTGGGGATTTTACTTTTTTATCAATCCTAAATCTACCAATCGTTCATATAAATAATCACCGGCGGTAATGTCTTCAAACTGTTTAGGGTTATTTTCATCAATGCAGTTTTCTAAACAATTTAATGGCATATCACTAACAGGATGCATGAAAAACGGGACAGAATATCTTGAAGTTCCCCATAATTCCCTTGGTGGGTTGACCACTTGGTGAATGGTAGACTTCAATTTATTATTAGTGTGGCGAGACAACATATCACCCACATTAATTACTAATTCATCCGGCATAGCAATGGCATCTATCCATTCGCCTTTGCGGTTTTGAACCTGTAATCCTTTTCCTTGAGCTCCCATTAACAGAGTTATCAAGTTGATATCACCATGAGCAGCTGCACGAATTGCATTTGCTGGTTCTGAGGTAATCGGTGGGTAGTGAATCGGTCTTAAAATTGAATTTCCGTCTTTGGCATAATTATCAAAGTAAAATTCGTCTAAACCCAAGCGCAATGCTAATGCTCTTAACACGTAAACACCGGTTTTTTCTAACATTTGGTACGCTTCTTTACCTACAGCATTGAAACGGGGTAATTCTTCAACTTCGACATTTTCTGGGTATTCTGAAGCGTATTTTGAATTTTCTCCAACATACTGACCAAAATGCCAAAACTCTTTCAAATCTCCCTCTTTTCTCCCTTTGGCATGTTCTGTTCCAAAAGAAACATAGCCTCTTTGTCCGCCGATTCCAGCAATTTCATAACTGTGCTTAGTTTCTAATGGCAAAGCGAAAAAATTTCTTATTTCACCATACAGTTCTTCTACTAATTGATCATTTAAAAAGTGACCTTTTAGTGCTACGAAGCCAATATCTTCAAATGCACTTCCGATTTCATTTACAAATTTTTGTTTACGTTCCGGGTCGTCCGAAAGGAAATCACGCAAGTCCACACTAGGAATGTTTTGCATATACTACTTATTTTTTAATAACTTAGATGGTGTTAAAAACCATTCATCCACAAATATATTAAATAATTTTTGAATAGAATTTTAAATGGAAAAAACAAGGGTTAAAAATATAACAAATTTAAACTAAACTGTTATATTTTTCTATCTTTGAGTCACGTAATAAAGCCAACAGAATGAATTTTGATAGAAAAAACCTTACTGACGACACCTTATTAGATTTATATAAAAGAATATTAAAGCCACGGCTGATCGAAGAAAAAATGCTTATTCTTATTCGCCAAGGAAAGGTATCGAAATGGTTTTCAGGAATCGGTCAAGAAGCCATCTCGGTAGGAGTGACCGCAGTATTGGATAATGAGGAGTATATATTGCCGATGCATCGAAATTTAGGAGTATTCACTGGTCGTAACATTCCATTGTATCGTTTGTTCTCCCAATGGCAAGGCAAAGCCAATGGTTTTACGAAAGGTAGGGATAGAAGCTTTCATTTTGGTACCCAACACTATAAGATTATCGGAATGATTTCGCATCTTGGTCCACAATTAGGCGTTGCTGATGGAATCGCATTAGCTAACAAATTAAAGAAAAACGGAAAAGTTACCGCAGTGTTCACTGGTGAAGGCGCTACTAGTGAAGGAGACTTTCATGAGGCTTTGAATATCGCTTCGGTATGGGAATTGCCTGTTATGTTCGTCATAGAGAATAATGGATATGGCCTTTCTACACCCACAAACGAACAATACCGTTGTAAAAACTTAGCTGATAAAGGAAAGGGATACGGCATGGAAAGTCATATTATTAACGGAAATAATATTCTAGAGGTATTTAATTTACTTTCAGAATTAAAAACATCCATGATTGAAAAGCCGCGGCCTGTTTTATTGGAGTTTAAAACTTTCAGAATGCGGGGACATGAAGAGGCTAGCGGTACTAAATATGTTCCGCAAGAGTTAATGGATTTATGGGCTGCAAAAGATCCCGTAGAGAATTACCGCAGCTTTTTAAAAGAAAACGGAATCCTTTCTGATGCCTTAGACAACAGGCTAATAAGCGAAATCAAAAAAGAAATCGATGAGAATCTGGCTATTGCCAATGCAGAACCTGAAATTGAACCAACATTAAGTGAAGAGTTAAATGATGTTTTTAAACCATTTAATCCTGAGGTGTTTAATCCTTCAGAGGATATAGAAAAAATAAGATTCATAGATGCTATTTCTATTGGATTGAAGCAATCCATGGAACGTCATGACAACTTGGTTATTATGGGTCAGGATGTTGCTGAATACGGTGGTGCTTTTAAAATCACCGATGGATTTGTGACTCAATTTGGAAAAGAACGTGTAATCAACACACCAATTTGTGAAAGTGCCGTAGTATCTGCGGGAATGGGATTGTCCATAAACGGGTACAAAACGATTGTAGAAATGCAGTTTGCCGATTTTGTTTCGACGGGATTCAACCCGATTGTAAACTTATTGGCTAAGTCCTATTACCGTTGGTTAGAAAATGCAGATGTTGTGATTCGAATGCCTTGCGGCGGCGGAACGCAAGCGGGGCCTTTTCATTCTCAGACGAATGAAGCTTGGTTCACAAAAACACCCGGTCTAAAAGTGGTATATCCTGCATTTCCTTATGATGCAAAAGGATTATTAAACGCCTCTATTAACGACCCAAATCCAGTACTTTTCTTTGAACACAAACAATTGTATCGTAGCGTATATCAAGAGGTACCGAAAGACTATTATACCTTACCATTAGGAAAGGCTGCTTTAGTAAAAGAAGGAAATGCAGTCACTATAATTGCTTTTGGAGCAACGGTGCATTGGGCTTTGGATACATTGACAAATAATTCTGAAATTTCAGCAGATTTGTTGGATTTAAGAACATTGCAACCTCTGGATAAGGAAGCTATTTTTACGTCCGTTAAGAAGACTGGAAAAGCGATTATTTATCAGGAAGACAGCATGTTTGGTGGTATTGCCAGCGATATATCGGCGTTGATTATGGAGGAGTGTTTTAAATATCTAGATGCTCCCGTAAAAAGAGTGGCTAGTTTAGACACCCCAATTCCATTTGCAAAAGCATTAGAAGACCAGTATTTGCCTAAAGGTCGATTTGAAACTGATTTATTGGCGCTTTTAGCCTATTAGCTATACCTTTTAAAAGCCTGTTCAATAAATAGCGTTTTTTTTACCTTTATTTTTGTTAAATTGCAATCATGAAAAAATATAGCGCCTCCATTCTGTTCCTTATTTTACTATTTTCATGTCAGAAAAAAGAGGAAAAGACAGTTCTCATTAATTCAAACAAAAACTTCGAAAAATATAAAGAAGGCTTTGTTATCTCGCTCTGGGAATTGTATCCAGATTGGGCGGCAAGTAAAGGATATCATAAGCTGGATAGCATTTTGGTGGTTCCAGATTCCATTTATAAAAAAAAGCAATTGGACTTTGCTCATGCGCACTTAGACTCTTTGCAAAATTACCCATTGGAAAATCTTGCAGACCATAATATCATTGATTTTTACATGATCCAAAATCAATTAAAAAGCTCCATTTTTACTATTGATAAATTAAAATCATTCGAATGGAATCCAGCGGAATATAATGTTTGCGGTGCTTTCGCAGAAATATTAAATGGGAAATATGATACTTTAGAAGTCCGACTGCATAGTTTTAATATCAAAATGAATGCGATTCCAGCCTATTATGAAGCAGCAAAAGCAAATATAAAAAATCCAACATTAGAGCATACTGCACTTGCTATTTCTCAGAATTTAGGGGGCATATCTGTTTTTGAAAAAGATTTAATTTCCGCTTTAGGCAAAAGTAAATTATCTAATATTGAGAAAAAAGAGATTAAAGAAAAAGCAAAAACAGCAGTGCATGCCATTGTAGTTTATACCAATTGGTTGAAGGATTTGGATAATAAAATGCCACGTTCGTTTAGATTAGGTAAAAAATTGTACACTGAAAAATTTGATTTAGATATTCAGTCTAGCTATAGTGCTGATACTATTTTTAAAAAGGCTGTATATCATAAAAAGGATTTACACGGAAAAATGTTAGTATTGGCAGATAACTTGTGGCCAAAATACATGAAATCGACAGCCAAGCCGACCGATACCTTGCAGTTGATCAAAATGGTTGTAGATAAGATTTCGCTGCAACATACTAAACCCGCTAAATTTCAATCGGAGATCGAGAAACAAATACCTGAATTAGTGGACTATATAAAAGCCAAAGATTTACTGTATATCGACCCGTCAAAACCGTTGGTTGTGCGCAAGGAGCCAGCTTACATGGCTGGAGTAGCAGGAGCATCTATTTCGGCACCCGGTCCTTATGATAAAAATGCCAATACCTATTATAACGTAGGCAGTATGTCAGGCTGGAGTGCAGAAAAATCAGAAAGCTACTTAAGGGAATACAACGATTATATTTTGCAAATCCTAAATATTCATGAGGCTATACCGGGACATTATACACAATTAGTCTATAGCAATCAATCACCGAGTCTCATTAAAGCCATTTTTGGAAATGGAGCAATGATCGAAGGTTGGGCAGTATATGCCGAAAGAATGATGCTGGAAAGCGGATATAAAAACTCAGACGAAATGTGGTTGATGTATTATAAGTGGAACCTAAGAACGACATGTAATACAATCTTAGATTATAGCGTGCATACTAAAAATATGACTAAGGAAGAAGCCATGAATTTATTGGTTATGGAAGCTTTTCAACAGCAAGCGGAAGCAGAGGGAAAGTGGACCCGTGTTAATTTGTCGCAGGTTCAACTGTCTTCCTATTTTACAGGTTATACTGAAATTTATGATTTTAGGGAAAGACTTAAAAAGACGGAGGACGCCAAATTTAATCTAAAACAATTCCATGAGAAATTCTTAAGCTATGGTAGTGCGCCGGTAAAATATATCAAAGAATTGATGTTAAAAGACTTAAAGGAATAAATTAAATATCGCATTGGGTTATTTTCGAAATTTTAAAAATAACCCAATATGTAGTAGATGGTTACAAACATAATAACTGTTCCTACGCAACCACAACCCATTTTTTTTGCGCCGTAACCCGCGATCAATGTTTTAAAAAATCCGTTCCTATATTTCTGATTTTAGTATCTTGTTAAAATTAATGATTTAATTAATGCTAAAAGTGGAACTGTGAATTTTGAAAGAAAATAGTGGATCTATTAGAAATGAATCTCGGACCCCGGTTTTATTCTCCTTCGAAGAATAATTTCTTAAACAAATAAAATTTTTAAATTCTCGTCATATTATATTTTGGAAACTATACTCTGATAGCGTAGTTTTGGAAAAAAATTAGACACTTAAATTTGATTTGAAAAATGAAGCCTTTAAATGAAAAATTAATACTAAAAGACGCCACAATAAATAAAGTGCAATTTGATACAGAATGGTTTTATAAATTGGAGGATATAGCGTTTTATTTAAAAGAAGATTTATCACAAGTTGATTTTATCTTTTTACCTTTCACAATTGATGGAGAGGAAGAGTTTGTGAAGTGCAGTTCTTTTGAAGACATCTATAGAGGCAGAA
The DNA here is from genome assembly GCF_000264055.1 of Flavobacterium sp. ACAM 123. Taxonomy (GTDB): domain Bacteria; phylum Bacteroidota; class Bacteroidia; order Flavobacteriales; family Flavobacteriaceae; genus Flavobacterium. The sequence goes on from NZ_AJXL01000016.1 coordinate 20,572, forward strand.
TAGAATTCACATAGCGCAGATAAAAATAAAGAGCCCTTCTAAAATTAGATTTTAGAAAGGCTCTTTATGTATTATTATTTGATCCTAAATTCGTCAGCGATTATTCAATCTCGCTTTCTCTCTTATTATATCAGCAATCTTTTTGTTTTCAATTTTACTTTCTAACCAGGAAATGATGTCCAAATAAAGAAAAGCCCTTTTTTCATACGTGTTTTTTTCCAATTCAATAAATCGTCCTCTCATTTTTATAAACTCCTTTTTGATGTCACTTGGATAGAACGAATTTAAGTTTTTCATGAATCGAATGATTTCTTTCTGCACTTCCTGCATATCATTCATTTTTAATAAGAATTTGTAGGTACTTTTTAATTGAGATTCCAAATTAAAATCTTTACCCATTTCATAATGTTCTATTAGATAAAGTAGTCGGGCAAAGCACATCAAATCCTCGCGCATCGTCAGGTTTTTATTATTTATAATCTTCTCCAAATAGAAAATGGATTCGGTATACTTTTCAGTACCAAAATAAATACAGGCAATTTTATAGTAAAACATCATTTCGTGATGTTCATCAAGATGCTCACTATGCAGCTTAATTTTGTCCAGAACTTCAGGAATCAAATATTCGCTTTCTTCAAAGGTACCTTCTAGTATGTGGTAATTTAATTTGTTGTTATAGAGATACAGGAAACACAGAGAAGCAGTATTGTCATTAACTGGAAAACGAGGATCGTTTATGGTTTCTTCTAATTTAAGTAGGTATTTTTTGAATTTAGATTTGTATTTCAACATAAATAAAGATTCCAGCAAATAGTGATTTCCTTTGATGAAAAATACCGGATTTAAATAAATCATGTTGGGATTGTCATAAAATAAAGTAACCCATTTGTAGGCGTATTTATAACTTGCTAAAAAATTCTGAGCTAAAAAACTATGCCAAAGGTTAGCATTGTAAAACCAATATTTCTCACGAAAACCAAACTTATTTTCATCGAATTTAGTAATATGCTTGTGAAAATAATCATCGATATATTGTTGCTCTTCATCGCTTTTTACATAACCGGTCTTCAGCATGATGCCATAGAGTTGCAGAGACAGGTTTGATAACTTACTGGAAATCGTGTTTTGGTAATTTAATTCTTTGGCCTGAATTGTCAATTCATCTGCACGTCCTTTAATACTTCGAGTAATGTATTGCGATTCTATCAACTTTTCAAACTCTACAATTTCAAAAGCCATATATTTTTCGTCGTTTTCTAAAGCGATGCTCTTGGTCTTGTCTAAAATTTTTAAACTCTGCTTGTATAGGCCCTTATTGTATAAGATGGCTGCAAAATCAATTTGTTCTCTTATTTGATATCTAATATTTTGGCTCGGAATATTCAATCGAATACTCACTAAAATCTGTTTGTATAAATAGGACTTCAGGTTTGATAACTGTACTTTTTTGATGATTCCACTTTTTAATATAAGTTTTTCATCATAGAACTCAGATTTGTCTAAAATGTTGAATAATTCGATAAATTTTGTATTCGAACTTGCCTCAAGTCGGCTTGCAAAAATCTTAAACTGTCTTTTTTCAGACTTAGATAAGGATTTTATCAGTACGAATAAAAAATCTTTTTGTATGGTTAGCCATTGTATAATATTGGATCTTAAACGTATATAAATCAATAGTTTACAAAGAATTTATCAGCTTTATAAACAGTATATTTCAGTAAAGTGAGTTTTAGATTACTCTAATGAAATCTAACTTTGTTATTGAAAGGTGAAATTACATTAAATAAATGAAAATGAATAGAGAGAAAGTCCAAATATTTGATACTACTTTAAGAGATGGAGAACAGGTTCCTGGATGCAAATTAGATACCAAACAAAAACTCGTTATAGCAAATCGATTGGATGAAATGGGAGTAGATATAATTGAAGCTGGATTTCCTGTTTCTAGTCCGGGAGATTTTTTATCCGTTTCTGAAATTAGTAAAATTGTAAAAAACGCAACTGTTTGTGGATTAACGAGAGCATTAAAAAATGACATTGATGTTGCAGCAGCGGCCTTAAAACATGCAAAAAGACCTCGTATCCATACGGGAATAGGTACTTCAGAATCACATATTGTTTATAAATTAAATACGACAAGAGCTGATATTATTGTCAGAGCAAAGTTTGCAGTTGCTCATGCTAAATCCTATGTGGAGGATGTAGAGTTTTATGCTGAAGATGCAGGAAGAACAGATAATGATTTTTTAGCACGAGTCTGTGAAGAAGCGATAAAATCAGGAGCAACAGTATTAAATATACCAGATACAACTGGGTATTGCCTGCCAGAAGAATATGGCGCTAAAATTAAATATTTACGCGAAAATGTGAAAGGTATTGAAAATGTTATTCTTTCTTGTCATTGTCATAATGATTTAGGAATGGCAACAGCCAATTCTATTGCGGGAGTGGTAAACGGCGCTAGACAAATTGAATGTACAATCAATGGGATAGGAGAAAGAGCTGGAAACACTGCACTTGAAGAAGTAGTAATGATTTTCAAACAGCATCCTTATCTAAATTTAGATACTAATATTGATACCAAACAATTGAATGAAATGAGTCGTTTAGTTTCTGATAGTATGGGAATGGTCGTACAGCCAAATAAAGCAATCGTAGGAGCAAATGCTTTTGCACACAGTTCCGGTATTCATCAGGACGGCGTAATAAAAAACAGGGCTACTTATGAAATTATGGATCCTTTAGACGTAGGTGTTAATGAATCCTTAATCGTTCTTACGGCCAGAAGTGGAAGAGCGGCATTAGCGTACAGAGCAAAAAAAGTAGGATATGAACTTACAAAAATACAATTAGACACCGTTTACATTGAGTTTTTGAAATTTGCAGATATAAAAAAAGAAGTAGTTGATGATGATATACACCAGATCATCGAGGCTTGTAAAATAGAAAGTGATTTAGTAAGAAATTAATAATAGTACCCCATGAATTTAAAAATAGCAGTATTATCAGGAGATGGAATTGGGCCTGAGGTCATCTTACAGGCAAAAAAAGCATTATATGCTATTGGGGTCGTTTATAAACATGAATTTGTTTTTGAAGACGCACTAATTGGCGCTGTTGCAATAGATAAAACCGGAAGCCCGTTACCGGAGCAAACATTAAATCTTTGTATTAATACAGATGCGGTATTATTTGGTGCTATCGGTGACCCAAAGTATGACAATAACCCAGATGCAAAAGTACGTCCAGAACAAGGATTGTTGAGATTGAGAAAGGAATTAGGTCTTTTTGCAAATATCCGACCTATAAAACCATACGCGGCATTGTTAGATGCTTCTCCTTTGAAAAAAGAAATAATTGAAGGTGCTGATTTTATCATTTTTAGAGAATTGACTGGCGGCTCTTATTTTGGGGAGAAAAAAGTAGACGAATCTGGAACAAGAGCTTCTGATTTATGTGAGTATTCAGAAGATGAAATTGCAAGAATTACACATCTGGCTTTTAAGTCGGCACAAAATAGAAGAAAAAAAGTGACAATGGTTGATAAAGCCAACGTCCTTGAAACTTCCCGTTTATGGAGAAGAGTGGTTAAAAAGGTTAGCGAAAGTTACCCGGATGTTATGTTAGACTTCTTGTTTGTTGATAATGCAGCCATGCAAATCATATTGAATCCAAGACAATTCGATGTTCTTTTGACAGAGAACCTTTTCGGTGATATTTTGTCGGATGAAGCCAGCGTAATAACTGGTTCTATAGGATTATTGGCCTCAGCATCATTAGGGGCTACCAATGCCTTATTTGAACCAATACATGGATCTTATCCACAAGCTAAAGGAAAAAATATTGCAAATCCGGTCGCTTGCATCTTGTCTGCTGCTATGTTATTAGAGCATTTTGGACTTTATGAAGAAGCTAAAAAAATATATGACGGAGTTGAAATTGCTATCGGGTATGGTGTGGTAGCTACGGATTTGAAAGCGGATTCTAAATATGGAACAAATGAAATTGGGGAGTTTATTTCTAATTTTATTTTGAGTAAAGATGACCTAATGTACTTTAATAGCAGTAATGTCACTATCGGGCAATCAACCATATTTTAAATAAAAAACAGAAATAGATTATACTTTTTAATTTTTCGAATTGAATAAAAAAATAGAGATACAGTACTATAAATGGAATTAAATAAATATAGCAAGACCATAACTCAAGACGAAACGCAACCTGCAGCGCAAGCGATGTTGTACGGAATTGGTCTAACTGAAGAAGATTTAAAGAAGGCACAAGTAGGAATTGTTAGTATGGGTTACGAAGGCAATCCTTGTAACATGCATTTAAATGACTTGGCAAAAGATATTAAAACCGGGGTGTGGAAAGAAGATTTAGTAGGTCTGATTTTTAACACGATTGGTGTAAGCGACGGTATGTCAAATGGTACTGACGGAATGCGTTTTTCTTTAGTTTCTAGAGATGTCATTGCAGACTCTATAGAAACAGTAGTAGGGGCGCAGTGGTATGATGGTTTAATCGCGATTCCGGGTTGTGATAAAAATATGCCAGGCTCTGTAATGGCTATGGGGAGGTTAAATCGCCCAGCAATTATGGTTTACGGAGGCAGTATTCATTCCGGCAAATGGAAAGGAGAGTCCTTAAATATCGTTTCGGCATTTGAAGCCCTAGGAAAAAAATTCAACAATACGATTACTCCAGAGGACTTTAAGGGAGTGATTCAAAATGCATGTCCTGGAGCAGGAGCGTGTGGAGGTATGTATACAGCTAACACTATGTCATCGGCTATAGAGGCATTAGGGATGAGTTTGCCTTACAGTTCGTCTAATCCAGCATTAAGCGATGAAAAAAAACAAGAATGTCTTGATGCAGGAAAAGCAATTAAGATCTTGTTAGAAAAAGATATCAAACCAAGGGATATCATGACGCGTGAAGCCTTTGAAAACGCAATTACTATGGTATCGGTTTTAGGTGGTTCTACCAATGCCGTAATGCATTTAATCGCCATGGCTCACTCTGTTGATATTGAAATTACACTAAAAGATTTCCAGGATATTAGTGATAAAACACCATTACTTGCAGATTTGAAACCAAGTGGTAAATACCTGATGGAAGACCTACATGAAGCGGGAGGCGTTCCTGCAGTAATGAAATATTTATTGAAACAAGGCTTATTGCATGGAGACTGTTTAACAGTTACTGGAAAAACAATGGCTGAAAATTTAGCTGTTGTACCAGATTTGAATGACGGTCAGGAAGTGATCCACGAAATTCAAAAAGCGTTAAAAGCTACAGGAAATATTCAAATTTTATTTGGAAATCTAGCAGAAGAAGGTTGTGTTGCAAAAATTAGCGGAAATGAAGGAGAATATTTTGAAGGAGACGCAATTGTTTATGAAAACGAGCATGATGTAATCACTGGAGTTCGTGGTGGAGAAGTAAAGCCTGGAAACGTAGTTGTAATAAGATACTGCGGCCCTAAAGGCGGTCCTGGAATGCCTGAAATGCTCAAACCTACTTCAGCGATTATGGGTGCCGGACTTGGTAAAAGTGTAGCTCTGATTACAGATGGTCGTTTTTCTGGAGGTTCGCATGGCTTTGTTGTGGGGCATGTCACACCAGAAGCTTTTGACGGTGGCGGTATTGCACTAGTTAAGAATGGAGATACTATTACTATCGATGCGGTAAAGAACACGATTAATCTGAAAATTTCTGATGAAGAGTTTGCAGCGAGAAAAGCAAATTGGGTACAACCCGATCTAAAAGTGAACAAAGGAGTCTTACTGAAATATATAAGATCAGTTTCAAGTGCATCAACTGGATGCGTAACAGATAAGTAAAGGCAATTAGAATTATAAAAATCAATAGCAATAGTTAAGAGCTTGAATTAATTTTTGATATTGCTATTGATTTTTACTTTTTTGAAAAAGAATTGCTAAAAATAAAAGACAAAATGGAAACAAATAAAATATCTGGTGCAGAAGCTGTTATTAGATGCTTGTTGGAAGAAGGCGTGGATTTAATTTATGGCTACCCTGGTGGAGCTATAATGCCAGTTTATGACGAGTTATATAAATTTAAAGATCAAATGCAGCACGTTTTGGTACGCCATGAGCAAGGAGCAACACATGCAGCACAAGGATATGCGAGAGCTACTGGAAAGGTAGGTGTAGCTATAGCAACTTCAGGTCCCGGAGCCACAAACTTGGTTACAGGAATTGCTGATGCACAAATTGACTCTACACCAATGGTTTGTATCACCGGGCAAGTTGGTAAACATTTATTAGGATCTGATGCTTTTCAGGAAACGGATATCATTGGGATTTCCACTCCGGTTACCAAATGGAATTATCAAATTACGGAAGCTTCTGAGATACCTGAAATCATGGCTAAAGCTTTTTACATTGCTCGATCAGGACGTCCAGGACCAGTTTTAGTGGATATTACTAAAAATGCACAATTTGATAAATTTGAATACAGCTATAAAAAATGTACAAGCATTAGAAGTTATAATCCAAAACCAGCTTTAAATATTGAAAAAGTAAAGGCGGCTGCAGAATTAATCAATAATGCTAAAAAACCCTTTATTCTTTTTGGTCAAGGTGTTATTTTAGGGCAAGCCGAAGAAGAATTTAAATCGTTTGTCGAAAAATCAGGTATACCAGCTGCTTGGACTATTTTAGGGCTTTCCGCATTACCAACAGAGCATCCTTTGAATGTAGGTATGTTAGGAATGCACGGAAACTACGGACCCAACGTATTGACCAATGAATGCGATGTTTTAATTGCAATTGGAATGCGTTTTGATGATCGCGTTACGGGAAATTTAGATGGATATGCAAAGCAGGCTAAAGTAATTCATTTTGAAATTGATCCGTCTGAAGTGGATAAAAATGTAAAAACAGAAGTAGCTGTTTTAGCTGATGTAAAAGAATCATTAACCGCTTTACTTCCCTTTATTAAAGATAAGACACATGAATCTTGGCATAACAAGTTCAAAGAATTGTATGAAATTGAATTAGAGGCCGTAATTAACGAGGAATTGAAACCTAAGAAAGAAGGAATTTCTATGGGTGAAACCATTGAAATGATCAATAAGCACTCTAAAGGAGATGCGATCATGGTTTCTGATGTGGGACAGCACCAAATGTTTACCTGCAGGTATGCCAAATTCAATTCTACTAAAAGTAATGTTACTTCTGGAGGATTGGGAACAATGGGATTTGCATTGCCGGCGGCTATTGGTGCTAAGATGGGTATGCCAAACAGGGAAGTGGTTGCAGTTATTGGAGATGGTGGATTCCAAATGACAATTCAGGAACTAGGAACTATTTTTCAAACAAAAGTACCTGTTAAAATTGTTATCCTCAATAATGAGTTTTTAGGAATGGTGCGTCAGTGGCAGCAGTTATTTTTTGATAAGCGATATGCATCTACTGAGATGACTAATCCTAATTTTGTCGCCATCGCAGAGGGTTACTATATCAAAGCAAAAAAAGTGATTAAACGGGAAGATTTAGACACTGCTGTCGCTGAAATGATGGCCTCAAAAGATTCTTATCTACTCGAAGTTATGGTAGAGAAAGAAAATAATGTATTCCCAATGATTCCTACAGGGGCTTCTGTTTCTGAAATCAGATTAAGTTAATATTATGGAAAATAAAACATTCACTATTTCTGTTTATTCAGAAAACAACCTTGGTCTATTGAATAGAATATCAGGTATATTCTTAAAAAGACACATTAATATAATTAGTTTAAATGTTTCAGAATCAGAGATTGAAAATGTTTCTAAATTCATTATTGTGGTTCACACTACAGAAAAATGGGTTCAAAATATTGTAGGTCAAATCGAAAAACAGATCGAAGTTATTAAGACTTTTTATCATACTGATGAAGAAACTATCTTTTTAGAAAACGCAATATTCAAAATAGACTCAGCCTTATTATTCGATGAAAAGCAAATTCAAAATATAATAAAAGAAAGTAACTCGGAAATAGTTACGGTATCCAGGGACTTTTTTGTGATTTCAAAGTCGGGAAAACGTTCAGAAATCAATGACTTATATAACAAGTTAAAACCTTTCGGAATCATGCAGTTTGTGCGTTCAGGAAGAATCTCAGTTTCAAAAGAAAAGATGCAAATATCATTATTATTAGAAGAATTAAAAAATAAATAAAAATTACACAATGGCAAATTATTTCAATTCATTACCACTTAGATTACAATTAGAACAATTAGGCGTTTGCGAATTCATGGACCAATCAGAATTTGCGGATGGTATCAAAGCTTTAAAAGGAAAAAAAGTAGTTATTGTAGGTTGTGGAGCCCAGGGTTTGAATCAAGGATTGAACATGAGAGATTCAGGTTTAGCTATTTCTTACGCACTTAGAGCCGAAGCAATATCTCAAAAAAGAGCTTCTTTTATGAACGCTGCTGATAATGGTTTTACCGTTGGAACTTATGAAGACTTAATTCCAACGGCTGACTTGGTTTGTAACCTGACGCCAGACAAACAGCATACCGCGGTTGTTACTGCTATCATGCCCTTGATGAAGAAAGGATCTACATTATCTTATTCACATGGTTTTAATATTGTAGAAGAAGGAATGCAAATTCGTAAAGACATTACTGTTATTATGTGTGCTCCAAAATGTCCGGGATCTGAAGTGCGTGAAGAATATAAAAGAGGATTTGGAGTACCGACTTTAATCGCAGTACATCCTGAAAATGATCCAAACGGAGAAGGTTTTGAACAGGTTAAAGCCTATGCTGTAGCTACAGGAGGGCATAAAGCGGGAGTATTGAACTCTTCTTTTGTTGCCGAAGTAAAATCAGATTTGATGGGAGAACAAACTATTCTTTGTGGAATGTTACAAACAGGGTCTATTTTATGTTTCGATAAAATGGTCGAAAAAGGAATTGAGCCTGGTTATGCTTCAAAGTTGATTCAATACGGTTGGGAAACAGTAACTGAAGCCTTGAAGCACGGTGGAATTACCAATATGATGGATCGTTTGAATAATCCTTCTAAAATTGAAGCCTATCGACTAGCGGATGAATTAAAAGAAATCATGCGTCCATTATTTCAAAAACATATGGATGATATCATTTCAGGCGAGTTTTCAAAAAACATGATGATTGACTGGAATAATGATGACGTTAATTTATTGACTTGGAGAGCGGCAACTGCTGAAACTAACTTTGAGAAAACGGTTGCTACTACAGACAGTATTTCTGAACAGGAATACTTTGATAATGGGGTTTTAATGATTGCCATGGTAAAAGCAGGAGTAGAACTAGCTTTTGAGACAATGACACAAACCGGTATTATTGAAGAATCAGCTTATTATGAGTCTCTTCATGAATTGCCTTTAATTGCCAATACAGTAGCTAGAAAAAAATTATATGAAATGAATAGAATCATTTCTGATACAGCAGAATATGGCTGTTATTTATTTGATCATGCGTGTAAACCGCTATTGACTGATTTTATGAAAACTATTGAAACGAATGTTATCGGAAAATCATTTTCTACTTCAAATAGTACAGAAAATACGGTACTTATTGCTGTTAATAAAAGTATCCGTCAACACCCTATTGAAGAAACAGGAACGTGGTTGAGAGCCTCCATGACTGCGATGAAAAAAATTGGATAATTAAAAATATGGGAATTGCTTCATACGAGGGTGTGCCGGAATTTGCTCTATATCATTTGTTTTTCTGCGGTTTTGGATTAGTACCTAAGATAGTAAAACAGTGATAATGGATATGGAAGCGCATTACATTCACTTAGCTTTTATAAAGCTAAAAGTTAAGTGAAGTAGTTCCTTACATGTCTTATAACTTTTAATAGATTGCAAAGATGGTTTAATATTGAAAGGCGTATTCTAAAAGAAGGCTATTGAATATTTTTTATATCATGTACTTTGGCTTTTAGTTAATCAAGACGTATTCAAGGCTAAATATTAAATATGATTATTGTTAATTTAAAATAGGGTGACGTAGAAAATCTATTTCGCCTTTTTTTATTTTTCATTATTTTGTTCAAAAATACTTTGTTATTACCGAATGACTATTTATGCAATGCATTATTATGAAGTATTTAATTTATCGATGCAATTAATAAATTTATTTGTTTTTGGAATCAAATGAATTTTAATACTTTTATAAAAAATAAATAAGGATGAGCTACTATAAGATTCAAAACTTCGAACAATACTTCAAACATTACAACAAATCTGTTCGTGAACCCCGGAAATTTTGGGGTAAAATAGCAGAAGAGAATTTTACGTGGTATCAACAATGGGATAAAGTTGTGGAATTTGATATGGCTGAAGGAGAGATAAAATGGTTTACTGAAGCAAAAGTGAACATAGCAAAAAACTGTATCGACAGACATCTTAACAAAAGAGGAGATAAAACGGCGATTATTTTTGAACCTAATAACCCCTCTGAGGAAGCGTTGCATATCTCTTATAACGAACTGCATCAACGAGTTTGCAAAATGGCGAATGTTTTAAAGGAAAAAGGTATTACCAAAGGAGATCGAGTTTGTATTTATTTACCGATGATCCCGGAATTAGCTGTTTCCATTTTAGCTTGCGCCAGAATAGGAGCCATACATTCTGTTGTTTTTGCTGGGTTCTCCGCCTCTGCAGTAGCTTCCAGAATAATAGACAGTGAATGTAAAATGGTCATTACATCAGATGGTGGTTATCGTGGCAATAAAACAATAGCGCTAAAGGAAATAATAGATGAAGCGTTAGAAAAATGCCCATCGATAGAAAAGGTATTAGTTGTTAAAAGAACCAATACAGCGATAACGATGATAGAAGGTAGAGACATTTGGTTACAACCCTTATTAGATGAAGCATCAGACAATAGTGTTGCCGAAATAATGGATTCTGAAGATCCTCTATTTATTCTCTACACCTCCGGTTCGACAGGAAAACCGAAGGGAATGGTTCATACAACCGCCGGCTATATGGTTTATACGGCTTATACTTTTAAAAACGTATTCAATTATGAAGAAAACGACATCTTTTGGTGCACGGCTGATATTGGATGGATAACAGGTCATTCTTATATTTTGTATGGCCCCTTATTGAATGGAGCGACAACAGTAATTTTTGAGGGAGTTCCATCTTATCCGGACTTCAGTCGTTTTTGGGAAATTATTGAAAAGCATAAAGTGACGCAATTCTATACTGCACCAACAGCCATTCGCGCTTTAGCCAAAGAGAATGTGGAATATGTTCAAAAACATCATTTAAAAACCTTAAAAGTAATCGGTTCCGTAGGTGAACCTATTAACGAAGAAGCATGGCACTGGTATAATGACCATGTGGGACAAAAAAAATGTCCCGTGGTTGACACGTGGTGGCAAACTGAAACCGGAGGAATTATGATTTCGCCAATTGCATTCGTAACTCCGACCAAGCCTACTTATGCGACTTTACCGTTACCGGGAATTCAGCCGGTATTAATGGACGAAAACCGCAATGAAATAGAAGGAAATCAAGTCGTGGGAAGTTTGTGTATTAAATTCCCTTGGCCTGGGATTGCAAGAACAATTTGGGGTGATCATCAACGGTATAAGGATACTTATTTTTCGGCATTTCCAGGAACTTATTTCACTGGAGACGGTGCTTTACGGGATGAAGTGGGGTATTATAGAATAACGGGGCGCGTTGACGATGTAGTTATTGTATCAGGACACAATCTAGGTACCGCTCCAATTGAGGATGCCATAAATGAACATCCTGCAGTTGCAGAAAGCGCTATTGTTGGTTTTCCTCATGATATAAAAGGGAATGCACTCTATGGTTATGTCATATTAAAAGAAAGTGGCGCAATCAGGAATAAAGAAAATCTTTTTAAAGAAATTAATCAATACATTTCAGATCACGTAGGGCCGATAGCTAAACTGGATAAAATACAATTTGTTTCTGGTTTACCAAAAACACGTTCCGGTAAAATTATGCGTAGAATCCTCAGAAAAATTGCAGAAGGTGATTTTTCTAATTTTGGAGATACCTCTACTTTACTGAATCCTGAAATTGTGGACGAGATAAAAGATGATAAAGTTTAATAAATTTAAGGTTGAGAATCTATCGAAAGATTTTCAACCTTTTTTCTATCATTTACAAGGAACAGATAAATGAGATAAAAAGAAGTAAGATGCAAAACTCTATCGAAGGTATTCAAAACTACATCTTGAATAAAATAAGTACCAATAGCTCCAAAAACATCGTTGAAAATTAAAGCAAAAGCACCAAAAAAGTAATAATATGCTTTTTTATCACCAAATTTTCCGAAATATAAAACGGCTGTAATACCAAGAAATACAGCAACTATTGCATTAAAAATTAAAATAATATTAAGATAACTATCACTAATAACAGACATTATAATATATAATATTGCTATTAAAAACACGCAATTAATTGCCAATATAAAAAGTGAAAAACCTTTTGGTACAGTGTAAATTTTTTTTGCTTTCATTGAGTTATATCCTAAAATCACTAATGCTAAATAACAAAAAAAAGATGCTACTAGTGCAATTCTTGACAATTGTACTGAATCTTCCCAAAACAAAATTAAAAACTCATTGATATAAAAGAAAATAACATAGAGAAGATAATTTAGAGTAAGTTTTTTGTAATTATTATTCACCACATAAATTATAAAAGTTGGAATAATAAAAGGTTTTATATAAATAACAAGAGCGGGATCAAAAAAAATCCCAGCACAAAAATAAAATAGACTATTAGAATAATAGGTATAAATAATAATGATGTCTTAAAATTGATTGCATCCATAGATAAAACAAATCTAGCACTTTAATATTTTTATTACAAAAATTTTGTGAAATTTTATAGCATTTAAAAAAAATTTGTAGAACTAAATTATTAAATTTACAACATATGATACAAAATTCTATAGTTGTTGTTGGTGGCGGTTTGGCAGGACTTGTTGCCGCTGTACATCTTAAAAATAATAATTACAATGTTTTAGTAATCGAAAAAAACGAATTTCCTAAACACAAGGTTTGTGGTGAATATATTTCAAATGAAGTTTTACCTTATTTAAAGTCACTTGGTCTTGACATTAATTCGCTACACCCTAAGCACATTGATAAACTTTCCTTTTCATTAGTTTCTGGAAAATCTATAACCGCCCCTTTGCCTTTGGGCGGATTTGGAGTAAGTAGATATGAATTAGACAAGTATTTATATAATGAAGCAAAAAGCAGAGGTTGTACAATTGTTCAAGAGACTGTTTCAGATGTGGAATTTTCAGATGGAAAATTCACAATTGCGACAAATTTGAATACGTATTATGCTTCAATTGTACTTGGAGCTTTTGGTAAAAGATCGAATTTAGATATTAAATTAAAACGCAACTTTATTCAGAAGCAATCGCATTGGCTCGGTGTTAAGGCGCATTACCAAATAGATTTCCCAGAAGATTGTGTTGGTTTACATCATTTTAAAGGAGGATATTGTGGTGTTTCTAAAATAGAAACCAATTTTGTAAACATATGTTATTTAGCAAATTACGAAACATTTAAACAATACAAGTCTATCGAGGATTATCAAAAAAATGTGGTTTGTGAAAATCCACATTTAAAAGAAATTTTTAAAAATGCTGTAATTCAATTTGAAAAGCCTTTGACGATTAGTCAAGTTTCTTTCGAAGAAAAAAAATGTATAGAAAATCATATAATTATGATCGGTGATACTGCTGGATTAATTCATCCTTTGTGCGGTAACGGAATGGCCATGGCCATTCATAGTGCAAAATTGGCTGCAGAAAACACAATACATTTTCTAGAAAAGAGAACAGATAGAACCACTTTAGAAAAGAATTATTTAAACGATTGGAACAAAAATTTTAAAAAAAGATTGCAAGTAGGTCGTCTTTTAGGAAAACTATTGCAACAGGAGAAAACAGCACAAGTTGTCTTGAAAATTTTAATTCTTTTTCCTTTTATATTACCTTTAATAATAAAAAAAACGCATGGTAAACCTATATAGATGGCTATAAATACTACCCATAGAACCAACGAATCCGAAATAATGGATGACTTTCAGCTCGAAGGGGATGAATTAAGAGATGCCTTAGATAAAATCGCTAAAATAAATCAGCTATTGGGTGGAAACAAGTTAACTTTACTTGGTGTGAAGGAATTAATTGTCAACAAACCCAAAACAACTAAAATCACGATTGTTGATGTGGGTTGCGGTAACGGAGATATGTTGAGAACTCTTGCTGATTATGGTTTGCAGCATAATTTAATATTCAATCTTATTGGGGTTGATGCGAATAATTTTACAGTCAATCATGCCACTAATCTATCAAAGAAATATCCAAATATAAGCTACCGTTGTGAAGATATATTTGACAAACCTTTTGAAGAATTAAAATATGATATCGTGCTGTGCACGCTGACACTACATCATTTTAAAGAGGAGGAAATTATTAAAATAATGACTTCGTTTTATGCAAATTCCAGAATTGGAGTTGTTATCAATGATTTGCATCGAAGTGCCGTTGCTTATCGTTTATTTCAATCCTTGTGTTTTGCTTTTCAACTGAATAATATGTCAAGAGAGGATGGTTTAGTTTCAATATTAAGAGGATTTAAAAAAGAGGAATTGCTTCGTTTTTCAGAAAAATTAAATTTTAAAAAGTATAAAATCCAATGGAAATGGGCTTTCCGCTACCAATGGGTAATTTCAAAGATATGAGTGTAAAAATAAATACAGTTACAAAACAACTACCGAAATATTGCAGAACCACCGAAGAAATTATTCCGTTTCTGGACGCGTGGCTTACGGGTCAAGACGAACGTTTCATCAGAAAAGTAAAAAAAATATTTGAGGGGGCGGCAGTCGATAAACGCTACTCTATAATGGATCCGATTGAAGTTTTTACAAAAACATCATTTGAAGAACGAAATGATATTTACTGTCGCGAAGTTATTGATTTAGGCGAAAAAGTACTCGACAAAGCACTAAAAAAATCAGGATGGAAACCAGAAGATCTAGACTATATTATTACCGTGAGTTGTACTGGAATAATGATTCCTTCATTAGACGCTTACTTAATAAATAAGTTAAAATTACGTCAAGATATCGTCCGTCTCCCTGTAACTGAAATGGGATGTGCTGCCGGAATTTCCGGTATCATCTATGCTAAAAACTTCCTAAAGTCCAATCCTGGAAAGCGTGCAGCAGTAATCGCGGTGGAAAGTCCGACTGCAACATTTCAGCTGAATGATTTTTCTATGTCTAATATTGTTAGCGCTGCCATCTTTGGTGATGGAGCTGCCTGTGTCTTACTTTCGTCTCACGAAGACGATGATGGTCCTGAAATTCTGGCGGAAGAAATGTATCATTTTTATGAAAATGAACACATGATGGGTTTTAAGCTAACCAATGATGGTTTACAGATGATTTTGGACATAGAAGTGCCCAATACAATCGCGTCCCATTTTCCAGCCATTATTTATCCTTTTTTAGAAAAAAATAATCTAAAAATTGATGACATGGATCATCTCATATTTCATCCCGGCGGAAAAAAAATAGTCCAAACGGTCGAAGAATTATTTTCAGATATAGGAAAAAATATAGATGATACAAAAGAAGTTTTACGTTTGTACGGCAATATGTCGAGTGCGACCGTATTGTATGTTTTAGAGCGATTCATGGACAATAGACCTCCTAAAGGCGATAAGGGATTAATGTTGAGTTTTGGCCCAGGATTTTCAGCACAGAGAGTACTATTACAGTTTTAGTCAAAAAAGATAGAAAATTAATGAAAAGTCAAGAAATCATATCAAAATTACCGTATTCGAAGCCGTTTTTATTTGTTGACGAAATCACACAAATCAATGAAAACGCAGTAGAAGGCCACTTTACATTTGATGAGAACTTAGATTTTTATAAAGGGCATTTTAAAGACCATCCCGTGACACCCGGCGTGATTTTAACGGAGACAATGGCTCAGATTGGATTGGTTTGTCTTGGTGTATTTATATTAGATGATAACTTTAACAAAGAAACTTCAATAGCTTTAACATCAACAAATGTAGAATTTATTAAACCGGTATTCCCTAAGGAGAAAGTTACGGTTTTTTCTGAAAAAATATACTTCAGATTTGGCAAATTAAAATGCAAAGTGAGCATGAAAAATGAGGTTGGCATTGTCGTTTGTACCGGTGAAATTGCCGGGATGATAGTATAATATTTCTTTTAATTCTTCAATCGTCTCTTCGAAGGCTTGTATCTTTGTCGAAATTTGAATTAAAAAATAAGAGTTAAGCCAAAAATGTTACTAGAAGTTTTGATGCAATTTTAATGATTTAAAAAATAGTTCAATGAGTAGGAGAGTGGTGATAACGGGACTTGGCGTAGTAGCTCCAAATGGAGTAGGGCTTGACGCTTTTACTCATTCGATTAAAAATGGAATTTCTGGTATCAGGAAAGACCCAGACTTGGAACGTCTGCAATTTTCATGTCAAATCTCTGGAAAACCAGAAATTTCTGAAGAATTGTCGTTGCAATATTTCACAGAATTAGAACTACGTAACTTTAACTCCTCCGGTATTTTATATGGTGTAATCGCGGGAATGGATGCATGGAAGGATGCTGAATTACCCATTGTGAATGGTGAGGAGCCAGATTGGAATAGTGGAACTATTTTTGGAACAGGAACCTCGGGCATAGATAAATTTCGTGAAAGCATCTATAAAATTGATGATCTGCAAACCCGGAGATTAGGTAGCACAGCAGTAGCGCAGACAATGAGTAGTGGCATTAGTGCTTACTTAGGTGGTAAATTAGGCTTAGGAAACCAGGTGAATACTAATTCTTCTGCCTGTACAACAGGGGCCGAAAGTATATTAATGGCTTATGAACGCATCAAGTCAGGACTGGCTAATCGAATGCTAGCTGGAAGCACTAGTGATAGCGGACCTTATATTTGGGGAGGTTTTGATGCATTACGCGTTTGTACTTTTAAGCACAATGAAACTCCGAAGCAGGGCTGCAGACCCATGAGTGCGAGTGCATCTGGATTTGTACCTGGAAGTGGAGCGGGAGCCTTCGTATTAGAAGAGCTAGAAACGGCACTTTCGCGTGGAGTACGTATTTATGCAGAAGTCTTAGGCGGGAATGTAAATTCGGGTGGACAACGTGGTCTGGGAACAATGACAGCGCCAAATCCCATTGCGGTTCAGAAGTGTATAAAAGATGCGATTGCCAATGCCAGAATTCACGCGGATGACATTGACACCATTAATGGACATCTAACTGCCACGTCAAAAGACAGTTTAGAAATAGAGAATTGGAGTGTAGCTTTAGGTAGAAGTGGCATCGACTTCCCGTATATTAACTCACTGAAATCAATGATTGGTCATTGTTTGTCAGCAGCCGGAAGCATAGAAAGTGTCGCAGCTGTATTGCAATTGCACCAAGGGTTTATTTTCCCCAATATTAATTGTGAAGATATGAATCCTGAAATCGCAAAAAGAATCGACACCTCAAGAATTCCACAAGAATTAATCGAAACAGAATTAAATATAATAGCAAAAGCCAGTTTTGGTTTTGGCGACGTTAACGGCTGCGTAATTTTAAAGAAATATACCGTTTAAAAAATTAGACATGAACAAAGAAGAAACTTTAGCACAATTAAGAGATATCATAAAGCCCTATATCAATAATGAGAAAGGTTTTGAAAATTTCACAGAAAAAACGGATTTTATAGCAGATTTGGATATCAATTCGGCTAATCTGGTGGATATAATTTTAGATGTTGAAGACTATTTTAAAATCCATATCGATAATGAATCCATGGAAAAAATGGTTGATGTCAAATCAACATTAGAAATAATAGAATCTAAGTTATCTGAAAAGTGATTGGGAACGACATTGTAGATCTGGCTTTAGCCCGAACGGAAAGCAATTGGAGACGACCGGGCTATTTAGATAAAATATTTACGCTACAGGAACAACTACTGATTTCAAATGTTGAAAATCCAGATATCATGGTATGGAACCTTTGGAGCAGAAAGGAAGCAGCCTACAAAATCTACAATAGGGTAACGGGAATACGTGGATACTTTCCTCTAAAATTAGAATGTATTTACGAAGACATGCATAAAGGTTCCGTAATCTGTAACGGCTACAAATTTTATACAAAAACTGAAATAATAAAGGATAAATTACATACCGTGGCAGTTGCCTACAAAATTGATTTTGAACTAGTTAAGGTGCTGGGACCTGAAACAAAAATAATAAAAAAGGAGGGAATTCCATTTCTAATTGAGGATAAAAGTGATAAAATACAACCTGTTTCGTTGAGCCACCATGGGCGCTATAAGTCTTTGGTAACATTACAAAAATAAAGCAAACTCCTTATCAATCACAAAAACAAGGATTCGTTACTAGATTAGTGGGTCAAACTTCTAAATATTTACCTGGTTTGAGATTAATAAAAGTACTAGTAATTAATCGGTGCTGATTTGTGTAATCTGTGTCAAGGATCGTGTTGTGTATTGTAACCAGTGGACTAATCTAAATTAGCCACTTCGGTATATAATAGCTTACTTAATACCTAATCTAGACTTTAATTTTAGAAATAATAAAGCCGTTTTGTACGCGTCTTCAGTTGACGAATTTCTCTCGCTGTTTGGGATTTTATAAATTTCGGATAGTTGGTTCAGGGAAAACTGCTTATCATTAATATCGTTTAATTTCCTATGCATCATGTCAATATCCAAGGCTTCATTTTTCAATCGGCCACACTCTAATTTTTCTAAAGCCGCATTGATCATTTCAACATCAAAATCGACGTGATGTCCTACTAAAACGGAATTTCCAATAAATTCGATTAAGGACTTTATGGCATCCATTTCCGTTAATTTATTCATCTTACTTTCAATAATAAATTCGTTGGAAAGTTTATTGTCATGCAGGAATTTGTATTGCAATAAAATGGTTTCAAAGCTGTCGCCGACAAATATACTGTCATCCACAACGGCAAACGCACCGATAGACAATATAACGTCCTTATGTGAGTTTAGCCCTGTAGTATCAGTAGAAATTACAACATAACGGTTCGATTTTTTATCGAATTTAGAAAGGTATGTTTTCCAGAATTCAGGAAGTTCTTTATTGATATTTTTAATCCATTCTAACATAATTATGAAAATTGAGTCAGTTGAAACTTATTTTTAATTAATTCTTCCAATTCTCTCATTGGGGCCAGCGCATTTTTTAGCTTTTCTTTATCAATTTTTGACAACTCCTCCAAATTTATAAATTGACCAGAACTCTCATTTTTAAGGCCTTCCACTGTTCTTAGTTTTGATAAAGTTAAGAAAGCTTCAGCACAATTAAGGTATATTTCCGAATATTTTGGATCGTTAATGGCCAATTGTTTAAAACGGGTATACGTGTTGTTAATCCCCTTGATACCAAGACTTAGGGTAAATAATCGGGCGCCATCAATAAGTGGCATCAAAGCACGCGTCTTAATGTCGAATTTATCTTTATTAGGACCGGTTTCTTCAACAATAAACTTTTTGAAAAAACTTAAAGGAGAATTCTTTCTTAAAGCGTCGTTTCCTAAAAAGTCAAAGAATAAAGTATTATTATTTGCATTTTTGAACACTACATTACTTATTGCATCTTCAATTTTTGATTCGCCAAAAACAAGTTCATAATCAAAGAATATGCTACTTAAATTATTACTATTTTCACCTGGAGTGTTCATCCAGCTATCATACTGTTTTATCCAATCTGTCAATGACTTACACCATAACATATTACTTGCCATATGTCCGTTAGGACATAATTCATAGCCTACTTTTTCAAGTGTCAAACTAGTTTTTTTACCTAATTTAAGAAAATAATCTTTTACCTCTCTGTATTTTTCCGTAGCTACATCTTCAAAAACTAAAAAGCTGTCTTGATCTGTAAGCAGTATTTGTTCTTTCCTTCCTTGGCTACCAATACTTAACCAGGCAAAGCGAGCGGGAGGGGAGCCTAATTCCAAAATAGAGAGTTCAATTGCACGCTTTAAAAGGGCAAAATTGATTTCGCTTGTTATGTTGAAAATATGAGTAAGGGGAATATTTTTGTAAATGGACGTCTGGATAAGATCTGTGAGTCGGATCCTAATTTGTTTTAGTTCTTTCGAAGTTTGAGCGCGTTTAATTTCTTTAATCAAAACACCGGGATTACTCGCTTGTGCAACAATCAAATCGTGTTGAGAAATAACTCCTTTTACAATTGATTTATTCGTCCCATCTGCGGTTACGCATAAATGAGTGACATTGTTTTTTAGCATCAGTAATTGAGCTTCTGCGAGCGAAACATTTTCGAGCACTGTTACCACCGGGGACGACATGATTTTGTCTACTGAAACGCTGATTGGAAATCGGCCCGTTGCAATTTTAGAACTCATATCGGTATCGGTAACAATTCCGATAGGAATAGTAGCATCGCAAACGACAGCGCTATTAATTCGCATTTCAGCCATAAGTTGCGCTATGTCCCTGACAATGCTGTTGGCAGTTGTTATTAGTGGCGTATTATTGTATGATAACGTTTGAAAATATTGCATTTCAGATTGTTGGTCTGTATAAAATACGGTATCGGAAATGAGACTTCCTCGTGAGTTTTCATTGTCTTTTGAACTGGGTTTATTGGTGGCAAAATTCTCCAGTAAGTAATTTAAAACAGCATTATTATTTGCTACAAACGGTCTAAAAATAGCGATAGGAATAGCATAAACAATGCTTTCTTCGCGCGCTTTTGCCGTCATCCGATAATTGTTTTTAGCAAAAAAAGGACGCAAACCAAAAATAGCCCCTTCATGACATTTATTTAAAATCGTTTCTTCCGCATCCGCTACAACAGATAAGTGTATCACTCCTGAGGCAACAACATAAAAGCTATCGTGCAAAACATCATTAAATTGGAAAAGTGTTTTATTTTTTTCCAAATTTACTACGCGAATACTCGCAGCAATTTCAGATAACTCTTGAAAAGTTAATTGTTCAAATGGCGCGTATTCCTTTAAAAAATCAGCAATGTGTTCTACAATTGTGTTCATAGTTTCGTGATAATGTCTTGGTAGTAAAAATAATAAAATTAATTTTTTATATGCGTGCAGATCGAAGCTTAAATCATAGTTTTAACTAAATAGTGAGGATTATTTTTTGTAGTATTGGTAGAGCATCATAAAATACCTTTTTAATAAGGTAATTCAAAGAGAGCCTACAATTAATTACAATTTCTATTTTACATAATATAAATTATAGTGCAGATAATATTACGCTTAAAATAGAGTTATTGGTTTATTAAAGAGCTATAATTTAGTATATTATACATTGTCATTAGCAAACACTACTTGTTGCATACAACCATCTTGCTTTGATAATTGATTTTATATATATTTTCTACCGCTCTCATTAATACCAATTGTATCTTCCATATATTCCAATTATATTTTACAATTTTCATATTAAATCGCCATTATACAATAACGATTTGTACTAGCCATACATTCGTTTGCTATAAGATTTACTACTTGCTTTATTTTTGAAAAAATAATAAATCTCCAAAAGGACCTTATTTTAGCTCTTTCTATGCTCGTTTTGTCAATAGTAATTGATGAATGAATTTCATTTTTTTAATCATCTCTTTTGTAACGATAAATGGATAAACATCAGGAACGCCCATCGCTCTGTTAATGCTATTGACAGCAAATGACAAAGGAATACAGGTTTCAATGATCACATCAAAATCTATTTCAGTATAAGGATCGAAAGAAACGTTAGCCTTCATCGTATTAGTGGTATCGATGGGCTTAACATTCAAACCAAAAAAATAGGCTGTTTCTAACATATCCATAATATGCAGATAATGTGCCCAAGTCTCGGCCCAGTCTTCCCAGGGATGTGATGTCGCATATTTACTAATAAATGACTTTTGCCAATCCGCGGGAGCTCCTTTTTTGTAGTAGCTCTGTAAAGAATCGCCATAGTTCGCTCGTTCATTTCCAAAAATGGATCGATACTCTTTTAATGCCTTTTTGTTGCTATAGATTAATCGATCCCAAAAATAGTGTCCTACCTCATGTCTAAGGTGCCCAATCAATGTACGATAAGGCTCTAAAAATTGCTTTCGCATTTGTTCTCTAAGTGCAGAATCAGCCTCTCTTAAAAGGATAGTTATTACGCCATTTGCATGGCCCGTCATGAGTTTAGGATTATTTTTTTGTACAACAAAGTCAAAACATAACCCTTCTTTATTATTACTCATCTTACTTGGCAAATCCAAACCGATCTTTTGAAGTTGGTAAATCAATCGATGCTTTGCAATTTCAAGATTTTGCCATTTTTCAAAGTTTTCTTCGTCAGAAAGATTGGGTATCGTTCGATTTAGTTGGCAAGCTTGACAAAATTCCTCTGGGGAGTCTTTCTCCACCAGCCAATTACAGACGTTATATTCTTTGTTTTTACAATACCGATACTCGATTTGCTCCCGATCAGAAATCAAGGTCGCACCACCCGGATCGAAAGTAAGCATTTTACGATCTTCATCTCTAAAACCCGATAAATGGCCACAATTTTCACAAGTATAGCTTTCAAAAAATAAGGATTGAGCACAATGCCCACATTGAAATATTTTCATAAATTTAATCGTATTGTATAAATAAGCAAGGAATTGCTACTTACTTCTGTTTTTCTATTGAAAGTTGGGTTAATAATTTGGAGGTTGCATTACCTCGAATACCGCCCGAAACGGGCATTGTGTTTGTGTAGTGCGCACTTGAAGCAAGCGGAAAATGAGTATTACCCGTAAAAATACCATGACTGGGATCTAAACCTAACCAGCCAATTCCAGGTAAAAAAACGTCTACCCACGCATGCAATTCATAAGCGGGAATATCCATATCAAAATAATAGTATCCACTGACGAAACGAGCTGCAATCCCAAATTGTCTTAATAAGTTAATTTGCATCCACGATAGATCACGACAAGACCCTTTTTTAAGAGTAAATGTATCGTCTGGATTTAGTGGTGCTCCTTCTTCTCTGTATTCAACATTAAAATCATCATGTAATTGTTTCGTCAGGTTTGTTAAAAATGGAATCGTACTAAAATTAGAAGCTTTTAAAATTGATGTTCCATAATCAAGTAACGATTGTGAGAGAAGTTGTCCTTCTAATGCAGCGAAAAGTAATTTTTTCTGTAACCCGTCGTATTGTAATGGGAGCCGATTATAGTGTATTGGATATATGAGAAAATCAAAGGGATTATAGTTTTTTGTTTCTAGAGTACTTGTGGCCGTCATTGTTAACTTAGTAGTCATCCCTTCAAACCAGCAAAAGTCTAGTACATTATTTTCTTCATCTTGTATTACTTTATGTCCTGCTGGTTCTGATAGAATTGCTATTGAAAAATCGACTACATCCATATAGGGCGTTTGCCTTGGACGGAATCTCAAATAATGTGGCTCTAGAAATACTTCGGAATTAAATACATAGACTGTATTATGAATAATATTGAATTTCATTGTTTGGTTCTATTTGACTTCTGAATAATTATCTTGAACAACAAAGAAAGAGTTGTAGATAGCTGAAGATATATCATTTAATTTACGCTGAATCTCGTCCAGATATTCATGCATTCCTTTACTTATTATTTCATCTATCTCAATATATTCCAGTTGCGACTTTAAAGCGCCTAATTGTTTCTGTGCGGCATTAGTAAAACCAACTGAACTACCAGACAAGGTAATTAGAGATTGCTCAGCGCTTATTAGACAAGCTAATATAGACCTTGGGAATTCTCTATCTAGTATCAAGAATTCTGCAATGCACGAAGGTGATAACTTTCCGTATTTCTTTCTATACATATCGTATGCACTGACCGACTTTAAAAGTGCTGCCCATTGTATTAAATCTAAAGAGGAGCCTACTTGCTTAGGCGACTCAAGCAAATGATGGTATTTAGCGTCTAACACTCTAGACGTTTTATCAGCACGTTCTAAAGCTTGGCCTAGTTTACCAAAGTTCCAACCTTCGTTTCTTGATATTGTAGAATCATACATACCATAAACCAATTGGCATCCATTTTTTATTTCTGTAAAAAAGTCTCTTATGTTTTTATCGTCATATTGTTTCTTTTCTTGCCCTTCTTTTACTAAAAAATAAAGTGCATTAATTTGCTCCCAAACTTCTTTTGTGATTTCAGTTCTTACGGCACGTGCATTTTCTCTTGCATTTAAAATACAATTGTAAATTGAGTTTGGATTGTGTTCTTCGAAAGCTAAAAAATAGATGACTTTATTTTTTTCTACCTTCGAATTAAGCGACTGATATAAGTCCCAATCTCCTGTAATAATTACAAGTGGTTTCCATTGCTGTATTTCATTAGGAGGTAATTCCAATGAGAGGTTAAAGTTTACATCCATAAAACGAGCATAATTCTCTGCACGTTCTAAATGTCTATTCATCCAATATATTGTGTTTGCTACTCTTCCAAGCATAATTTTTATTTTAATTGTTTAATATCCAAGTATCTTTACTTCCTCCACCTTGAGAAGAATTGACAACGATTGATCCTTTTTTCAAAGCCACTCGGGTTAGAGCTCCTGGAATAATTTTTATGCTATCCCCGTATAGCGCATAGGGTCTCAGGTCAACATGCCGTCCCTCAATTGTGTCTTCTGTCAAAGTGGGTACCCTTGAAAGATTAATCATCGGTTGTGCAATGTAATTTCTAGGATTGTGTTTTATTTTTGCAATGAATTCTTGTTGCTCTTTTTTTGTAGATTTTGGGCCAATAAGCATCCCATAACCCCCGGAAGCATCGGTTTGCTTAACTACTAAATTATGAATATTTTCAATAACATATTTACGATCTTTCTCTTCATTACAAATATAGGTTTTTACATTAGGCAAAATCATATCTTCTCCTAAGTAGTATTTTATGATTCTTGGTATATAAGCATACACTGCTTTATCATCTACAACACCAGTTCCTGGCGCATTAACTAATACAACATTGCCTTTAAGATAAGCTTTAAATAATCCAGGAGTTCCTAATAAAGAATGTTTATTAAAGACTAATGGGTCAATAAATTCATCATCTACACGACGGTAAATAACATCGACGCGCTGAAGCCCAGTGGTAGTAATCATAAAAACAATATCATCTTTTACAATCAAATCTCTGCCTTCTACTAATTCTGCGCCCATTTGCTGTGCTAAATAAGAATGTTCAAAATAGGCTGAATTAAAAATACCTGGAGTTAACACAACAATAGTAGGCTTTTCTACTTCTGTAAGCGATTCTAATGTATCTCTTAATATATGTGTGTAATTGTAAACTGGTTTTACTCCTAGCTTTTTGAATAGTTCAGGAAATGTTCTTTTAAGAATTTCTCTATTTTCAAGCATGTAAGAAACACCTGAAGGACACCTTAAATTATCTTCAAGAACGCAGTATTGTCCATCTCCACCTTTGATTAAGTCAGACCCTGTAATGTGACACCAAATATCTTTTGGGGGTGTGAATCCTTCTAATTGCTTCAGGTAAGAAGCACTAGAAAAAATTAGTTCTTTTGGAATAATTTTATCTTTTATGACTTTTTGGTCATTATAAATATCCTGAATAAATAAATTTAGTGCTTTAATTCGTTGCTGTAGTCCTTTTTCTAAGTACGTCCATTCCGTATTATCGATGATCCTAGGGATAATATCTAAATGGAGAATTCGCTCCACGCCTTGATTGTCGTCATAGACATTAAAGGTCATTCCCAATGATAGCTGTGCTCTATCTGTGGCATGTTGAAGGCTATTTAGTTTTTTATGACTCACTTTTTGGAGCCGTTCTAAAAATAATTTGTAGTTAGGTCTAACGTTATTATTTTCATCAAACATTTCGTCATAATACCCTTTGGTATCGTATTCTAATAAATTTAATTTTAACATGAAAATAGTGAATTTATTCCTTTTTTTAAAGCATCTTTTACTCACTGGTTTGGCTGCAAATAAAGTTTTAGTTTGAATTAAAAAGAGGATTGGTTTTTTTAATAAAAAGTATGATAAACTAGTAATATTTAATTTGTCTTTTTCAAGATACAAAAATAATCCCATAAATCCTACAAATACTGAGTTAAATTTTGATTTAATTGATTATAATAATAATAATCACACTATTATATTTAATAGTAATTACCTCATATTCATATATTTAATTATAATTTATAATACCAATAGAAGACTTGACTAATAATGTACATCATGTTAGTGAATTACTACCTGAAAGTCGAATGTATACTATTATAAAACTTTATTTTTGACGCTCCTTGCCTATTCGATAACTAATTAAACCGGTCTAATTAATCATTACTATGCAATTATTATTTTAAAATTCATTGTTTAGCTTCGCTATTTCAATGGTAGAAAAATTTATCACTGCCTCAACTTTATAGGGGTAAAGTTCTTCAATAATAGAACTATAGCTAGCACTTAAAGCGGTAGCTATTGGCATGCTTTCCTTACAACTACACATTTGCTTATTAAAATTGGTTTAATAATTATTTCAGGTCTGGATATTCTCTTCCCTACTTTAAATATAATTTTATAGTAATTGTCAAAGATTGCTCAACGTATTTCGTTACTAAGATAATACACTCAAAATCCCATTTTGCCATTGAGTCTTTTATGGGTGAATCTTATATAGCATAGCTTACAGTTTGTAATTTTTGCTGAGCTAACAAAGCTACCGATTTTAACAAATCATGCAACGCTGTATTCTGAGCCGCAATAAAATAGCCCAATATTATCAGTACTGTGAAGTTTCTTTATTATAAATTTTAACATATTACAAAGAGGAAAAGTTATAGCACGGTGCTTAAATCAGGATAAATAAAGTATCTTGCAAATAACATAATTTTCAAAGTAATTAACGTAATTACTGTTACACAAATTCTTTTTTAAAACTATTACTATATGGATTTTACAAACCCTTTAGTTTATGGGGTTCCCTGTTTTTTAGGCTTTATCGCGATAGAGCTTACCTACAGCAAAGCTTTTGATAACAAACAACTATATAAATGGAAAGATTTATTATCAAGTTTATCACTTGGTCTAGGATCTGCTGTGGTTGCTGCACTCGTAAAAACAGTAGCCGTAATATTGGTTTTTAATTTTGCTTACGACCTTTTCAATCCAATTGTAGATGGAGTTCGCACCAATATTATGGGTTGGGAATCTTTTGGATATATTTGGTACATTTGGGTGATTTGTATGCTTTTGGATGATTTCTCTTATTACTGGTTTCATCGACAAAATCATATGATTCGGTTTTTATGGGCAGCACACATTGTGCATCATTCTTCAGACAATTTTAATTTCGGGACTGCTGTCCGTAACGGTTGGTTTACCATTTTCTAT
>NZ_AJXL01000017.1 GCF_000264055.1 Flavobacterium sp. ACAM 123
GTGTTTTTGTTTGTCGTGATTCGTTTTCGATAAAAGTGAATTTTGAGTTCTTCGTAATCCTAAACGGATTTATCCTGCAGTTTAAATCGCGTTCGTGTAATGCCAATGTAATATGAAAATAGTACAATGTAATTGAACTATGTTGAATATAAAATCGGTGTAAATTGAGAAAATAGGGCATAAAAAAACTCCTTAATTTCTTAAGGAGTTTCTTGGTGGGCAATGAGGGGTTCGAACCCCCGACCCCCTCGGTGTAAACGAGGTGCTCTGAACCAGCTGAGCTAATTGCCCTCTTTGCAATTTGTTAATTTTCATTTCCTTATTGCGTGTGCAAATATAGGCCTCTTTTTTGAATATGCAATCAAAAAATAAAAATAATTACAAAATTTCTGCAACTACAAAGGTGCTTCCGCCAATGTAGATTAAGTCAGTGTCCTTAGCTGCTTCGAGGGCATTTTGGTAAGCTGTTGTAATTGAATTGAATACTGCTCCTGTCAGGCCGTTTTCTTTTGCTTTGCCTGCTAATATTGTTGCGTCTAATCCTCTTGGATTATTTGGTTTTGAGAAATAATAAATAGCGTTCTTTGGAAATAGAGGTAATATTTCTTCTAAATTTTTATCGTTCAATACGCCTAAAACAATATGCAGTTGTGCAAATCGTTGTTTTTTGATTTGATTCAGGACAACCTCTAGTCCGTGTCTATTGTGTGCGGTATCGCAAATGATTTTTGGGGAATTTCCCAATTGTTGCCATCTTCCTTGAAGTCCGGTGTTTCTTACCACATTTAAAAGACCAACTTTAATATTATCGTTCGTGATAGTAAATTCTTGCTGTGAGTTTAGTACTTTGATAGTCTGCAAAGCAGCTTTTTTGTTATGAAGTTGATAATCGCCTGTTAAGTCACAAGGATAATTATCTGAAATCAATTCTGAAGCAAAGTAGATCGCTGCGTATTTTTCTTTTGCTTTAGCTAAAAAAACAGATTTGGTTTCAGGAGTATATTCTCCAATAACTACAGGAATATTTGTTTTTGTTATACCCGCTTTTTCGCCAGCTATAGCTTCGATGGTGTTTCCGAGGAACTGTGTGTGATCTAAGCCAATATTTGTAATTACAGACACAAGGGGAGTGATGATATTTGTAGCGTCTAAGCGGCCGCCCATTCCCACTTCAATAATTGCTATGTCGACTTGTTCTTTTGCGAAGTAAGCAAAGGCCATTCCAACACTCATTTCGAAGAAGCTAATGTCATTCGATTCAAAAAAAGATTTGTTGTCATTTATAAAATCACAGACGAAATTTTCTGTGATATCAGCGCCATTTATTTTAATACGTTCCCTGAAGTCTTTCAGGTGTGGAGAAGTGTATAAACCTACTTTATAACCTGCTTCCTGAAGTACAGATGCCAGCATATGGGAAGTTGAACCTTTGCCGTTTGTCCCGGCAACATGAACGCATTTTACTGTTTTATGTGGATTGCCAAGGTGATTGATCAGCAAGTGTGTATTTGTCAAATCCTTTTTATAGGCAGATGCGCCTTGAAGTTGATACATAGGGAGTTGGTTAAACATCCAATCCGTAGTTTCTTGATAGTTCATTTTATTTTTACTGAGTTTTGATGTGAATAAGTAGAGCAATTTATCAAAATAAATTATTCCCCTAATTTGAAGTTAACGGTAATAAAGCCAATTTGAGTTTCAGGTGCATTCGAGTCGGGTTGCCATCTGTATTTTCTTGCTGTTGCCAATGCCGGTTCTACGAGGCAAGGATTTGTGTTTGTGGTTCCTTTAGTGTATTTGGCCGCAATAACATTTCCGTTTCTGTTTACTGTTATTTGAACTACGACAGTGCCAAATTCATTACATTTCTGGACTTCTTTCCCCCTTGAGCTTATGCTGCGTCCATTTAAGCCCCAGCCACTTCCATTTCCGGTACCGCTTCCGGATCCGTAATAACTGTTGGCGTAAGGGTCTCCATTTAAGCTTCCTTTGTCTCCGGCAATGTTGTCATTTCCTTCCCCGCCTTTTGCCTTTCCATCTGATTTGGGCCCGTTTAAGATGCTTGATAGTGCATCAGAGGTGCTTTTTGAAGGTTTTGGATTTTCTTGTGGTTTTTGTTTAACCTCTTCTTTTGCTATTTCTTTTGAAGGCTGTACCTTTTTAGTTTGCTTGATGACAATAGCTTCCTCAATATCCTGTGAAAGAATATCTTCGTTACTTGATGCCGCTTGCTTTGCTGCGGTTGCTATTGGTGCAGATTGAATTGGTTCTGTCGGTTGAATGTTTCCGGATCCAAACTCAGTTGTTCCAAAATTTATGGCAATTCCGTTTTCAGGAGGTGGGTCTAAAGAAGTTAATCCTAAATAAAAGAACAAGACAAATAAAATCACAAATAGAATTGATGTGATTGCAAATGATTTTTTTTCTTCTTCTGTTTCTAAATATTTCATGTAGAATAAATCTTTTTTTAAAGGAGAGTTGCCGTTATTTTGGCCTTACCGCTAAAACAACTTTGATTTGGTTGCGGTTTGCAATATCCAAAACATTGACTGCTTTTTCAATTGGCACTCCTTCTTCAGCTCTTAAAATAATCGCTCTAGTCTTGTCATTCGAAAACAGCGACAATAATTTTGATTCCAAGTCGGTTTCTGAAACAGGTTCTTTATCAATAAAAAATTGCAGTTCTTTATTGATACTTACTGCGATATTTTTATTACTGTCTGTTTTTCCTTTTCCTTTTGGCAATACCAAGTCTAAGGCGTTTGTGGTTACCATAGTTGATGTCAGCATAAAGAATATGAGTAATAAGAAAACAATATCTGTCATAGATGACATATTGAATTCTGCACTAACTTTATTTCTTCCTCTTAAATTCATAATTATGCGGGGTCGTTTAATAAGTCTAAAAAGTCAACTGCATTGGCTTCCATTTGGTGAACAATTTTATCTGTCTTGACAACCAGATGATTGTATCCTACGTAGGCTATAATTCCCACCACTAAACCAACGACAGTTGTTGTCATTGCGGTGTAAATACCTTCTGATAGAGCGCCAACTTCTATTTGTCCGCCAGCACTGGCCATCTTATGAAAAGCTTGAATCATACCTACTACTGTTCCTAAGAAACCAGTCATAGGCCCTGCTCCTGAGATGGTAGCTAGCATGCTTACGTTTTTTTCAAGTTTGTATATTTCCAATTTTCCAGCGTTTTCAATTGCTGTATTGATATCCTCAAGCGGCTTGCCAATTCTTGAAATCCCTTTCTCAATTAATCTGGCAACAGGAGATTTTGAATGCGCACATGCTATTTTTGCATTGTCAATGCGGCCATTTCTGATATTGTCTCTGATTTGGCCCATGAAATTAATGTCGATTTTTGAGGCAGCATTAATTGCCATCAAGCGCTCAAAATATAAATAAAGTGCAACAAAAAACATTAGAAATAGAGAGATCATGATAATGTTACCCGCTAATCCTCCGCTTGTTAATAGCTCTAAAATAGATAAGGTTTTTTCAACTGGAACCGCTTCGGCTAAATTTTCTTGTGCAACAGATAGGGAATCTGTTTGTAGCAATATACTCATACAAATTTTTCTTTATTATGAAAACGCTAATATATTATAAAAATTGTTACTTTTTTAGATTAATATTCCAAACAAATATTAAATAAGAAAGAGTGGAATGCGGTAATAAAAAAGAAGTATTGAGCATAATGTAAAAGAAATCAGTTCGACGAATTCGCTTTTCGGGCGGGTTTATCGAACTGATTAAATAGTGGACTTTCAAACTATAGAGATAGTAAGGTTGCTAGTTCATAGCGGCTTTATACTAATTGTTTTAAAGCGATTTCAAAGGCGGTAGCACTAATATTAGTTTTGGCGCTGTTTAAAGCGTGTGCTTTTTCGATTGCTTTTTTTATTATTTCTGAGGTATCTTGGAAAATCGCCTCATCTGTCATCTGTACTTTTTTCTCCATGAAATAAGCAAACACGCGAGCCATTCCGCAATTGGATATAAAGTCTGGAATTAAACTTACTTTGTCATCTACATCTTCCATTATTGGACCAAAAAATATTTCTTTGTCGGCAAAAGGAACATTAGCACCACATGAAATCACTTCAAGTCCATGGGCGATTAAACGGTCTATTTGGGATTGGGTAACTAATCTTGACGCAGCACAAGGGGTAAATATTTCGGCCCCAATTGTCCATATTTTTTCATTGATTTCTTCAAAAGGAATCATGTTTTCGGCAACTAATTTGTTTCCGTCTTTGGCAAGGAACAGTGCTTTTATTTCTTCGAAAGTAAAACCATTTTCATTGATCAAACCTCCGTCTCTGTCGATTATACCAACAACTTTTGCGCCCATTTCAGCTAAATAGAAAGCGGCTGCTGAACCTACATTTCCAAAGCCTTGTACAATTGCCTTCTTACCTTTCACGTCGCCTCCATAAGTATCATAATAATGACGCACTGCCTCAGCAACACCGTAGCCGGTGATCATATCTGCAATAGTATACTTTCTATAAACATCTGGAGAGAACTTTGGGTTTTCGATTACTTTAACCACACCTTGACGCAATTGACCAATTCTGTTGATTTTGTCTGCTTCCGTAGGTTTGAAATGACCATTAAAGACTCCTTCTTGCGGGTGCCAAACGCCACATTCTTCTGTCATGGGTATCACTTCATGGATTTCATCCACGTTTAGGTCTCCACCGGTTCCATAATAACTTTTCAGTAATGGAGATACCGCTTTATACCAACGTTGTAAAACACCTTTTTTTCTAGGATCATTTGGATCGAAATTAATTCCGGATTTTGCACCGCCAATAGCCGGACCAGAAACTGTAAATTTTACTTCCATCGTTTTTGCCAATGACAAAACTTCATTGATGTCTAGTCCTTTTCTCATTCTGGTTCCACCACCGGCAGCACCACCACGAAGAGAGTTGATAACAGTCCATCCTTCGGCTTCTGTTTCGGCATCTTTCCAGTTAAAAACTATTATGGGCTCTTTATTTTCGAATTTCTTTAATAAATCTTTCATTTATTGCGATATGTTTAATTTTGACAAATGTAAAAAATAGTATAATGTGAACTGTGTATTTCACATATTATTTTGGCTTGTAAATATACCCGCTGCTGTGGTCTGCTTTAGCACCTGTTACACTAGACAGTACATTTATTTCTCCACGTAATTTCAGTACTCCCAATAACGCAAAAATCACCGCTTCTTTAAATTCCAGAATTTTGTTTTCAGGAATTATGATTTTGATGGAAGGCAAATGAAATTGGATACGTTCGATGAGAAAATCGTTGTATGCTCCACCGCCAGTTATTAAAAGGGTTCCTTTTTTATTGGGTAAGGCTATTGCAATTTGCAAAGCAACATGTTCCGTGAAGCTTCTCATTTTATCAGCAATATTGATTTCGTGGCGCTCTATAACAGGTAAAACCGTTCCTTTTACAAATTCGAAACCCAGTGATTTAGGATGTTTTTGCTTGTAAAAATCCAGATTGTTCAACTCATCCAATAAGGAATCATTAATTAGGCCAGTTGCTGAAATTTGGCCTTTATCATCGTAATCGAATCCCAATTGATTCGCATAGTAATTTAAAACCGTATTTACAGGTGAAATATCAAAGGCAATTCTGCTGCCTGTTTCCTCAAATGATACATTTGAAAAACCACCTAAATTCATGCAGTATTCGTATTCAGGAAATAAGACACGGTCGCCTATAGGTACAAGAGGAGCACCTTGTCCTCCTAGCTGGACATCTTGCACTCTAAAATCACATACTACGGTTTGTAGCAGTAAATTCGAAATTTCAGGTAAATTCCCAATTTGAAGTGTAATGCCTTTTTCGGGTTGGTGCAATATTGTATGGCCATGCGAACAAACAGCATCAAGATTTTCTATCTTATGGCGGGATATGAAATCAGAAATTATGGATGCAAGCAAAACAGTATATTCGTGATTTAATTTTTTTAGATTTATTTCAGAGAAATCTACCGCTGTTTTTAGTGTCTGTACCCAAGCTGAAGTATAAGGAACAGTCTCACTTTTAAAAATATTAAAGTTCCATTTTTTGTCTTTTACACTAAATTGAATATGCGCCAAATCAACTCCGTCAAGAGAAGTTCCCGACATCACACCGATAACGTTATAGTATTCTTCTTTCATTGGCCAAAATTACAAATCAAAATTGATAATTTCATAAGAAAAAAGTATCTTTGACTACTTTTTTTAAACTAAAAGCAGAGTAAGTTAAACAACGTATAATAATCATTAATTCTAATATCAAAAATACAATTAAGTAGTATCGGGTTTTAATATTAAATTCGACGTTTTGAACATTTTATTTGGGTTGTAGAATTAAACAAATTAATAAAAGAAATACAGTTATGGATTTTAATCTAACAGAAGAGCAGTTAATGATTCAACAAGCCGCTAGAGATTTCGCTCAAAGTGAATTGTTGCCTGGAGTAATTGAAAGAGATGAATTTTCAAAATTCCCAACAGAGCAAGTCAAAAAAATGGCTGAACTTGGATTTATGGGTATGATGGTTGATCCTAAATACGGTGGTTCTGGATTAGACAGTGTTTCATATGTTTTAGCAATTACAGAGATTTCAAAAATTGATGCTTCTACTGCCGTAATTATGTCAGTAAACAATTCATTAGTTTGTGCAGGTTTAGAAAAGTACGCTAACGAAGAACAAAAAATGAAATATTTAGTTCCTCTTGCCAAAGGAGAAGTAATAGGTGCTTTTTGCTTGTCTGAGCCAGAGGCGGGTTCTGATGCGACTTCTCAAAAAACAACAGCAATTGATAAAGGAGACCATTACTTGTTAAACGGTACTAAAAACTGGATTACTAACGGTTCGTCTGCCTCTACTTATATTGTTATTGCACAAACGGATATCGAAAAAGGGCATAAAGGAATTAATGCCTTTATAGTCGAAAAAGGTTGGGCTGGTTTTGACATAGGGATAAAAGAAAAGAAAATGGGAATTCGCGGATCGGATACACATTCTTTAATGTTTTCAGACGTGAAAGTGCCAAAAGAAAATAGAATTGGTGCTGACGGTTTTGGGTTTAATTTTGCTATGGCGGTATTGAACGGTGGTAGAATCGGAATTGCTTCTCAGGCATTAGGTATAGCAACCGGAGCTTATGAATTAGCATTAAAATATTCGCAAGAGCGTAAAGCTTTTGGAAAAGAAATTTTCAAACACCAAGCTATTGCGTTTAAATTAGCTGATATGGCGACTCAGATTATGGCAGCTAAAATGCTATGCCTTAAAGCTGCTTCAGAAAAAGACCAAGGAATGGATATTTCACAATCTGGAGCTATGGCAAAATTATTTGCTTCTCAAACGGCAATGGATACAACAATAGAAGCGGTTCAAATTCATGGAGGTAATGGATACGTGGCAGAATATCATGTAGAGCGTATGATGCGTGATGCTAAAATCACGCAAATCTATGAGGGAACGTCAGAAATACAAAAAATTGTAATTTCGAGAACCTTGGTGTCATAATCAACGAAGTTTACGATAGGATTTAAATCCCGGCTCAAAGTTTTGAGCCGGGATTTTTTTTAATATAATCCTTTCATTAATTTCATATTAATTGCAGTCAATTGAGTTATTGTCCATGTAGTACCATTTAAAACATTGGATTATTACGGTTACAAATGTACTTTACGGCAAATTATGACATAATTGCACGATAAAATGGTAACGAAAAGAATTTTACTCCATAATCGAATAAAAATCAGTGTACCGGATATGATTATATTGTAATATTTCTATGAAAATTGTAAAATAGCCAATCATTTTGTTTAGAATGCAATAGGAGATTAATAGTATAAAATTATCAACTTGTGCGGCTTGTTTATTGATTAAGGAAAAGATTCCTAGTATCATGGTAAGAACAGTGGACAATAGTGTAGTCATGCTAGATGCGCTTTTTAGCAAAAAGAAAACTGTTTTTAGGTTTTATGGCGGTGGCGGCTGCCGGCAGTTTAAGCTTAACTTTGCAGAATTGGCGAAAGCCTAAAAGGCATTAGTGGACTTAGGATATAATCTTATTATCATCAGTTCAGATCTGCCAAAGAAATAAAAGGGCAGTGAATAAAAGGGTAAACTAAGTTTTATTTTGCTGTCAGACAGTAAAGGAGAATTAGTTAAAAATACGGAAATCGCTTTTCAAGGTCTTGAAAATTTAAGGTCTATTTTAATAAAAGAATGAGATGGCGCGAAAAGTACTTTTATAATGATTCGATCTGTTTTTATCGTAAATTTAGCTGGGAAAATTAATTTCGAATACATTACGTTTGATTACAAATACTGAATTTCGAATGAATTAGTAGTTGCGGCGGCCAAATCATTAAATAAAGAGTAATGAAAAGATTTTTATTTGCTATTTTTATAATAGTTACCGTTTCTGGATTTTCACAAAGTGAAAATAAAAGAATAGCGCAATTTAACTTGGACGCAAAAGTCGCTATACAAGGATATGATCCTGTGGCTTATTTTAAACAAGGTAAAGGCTTAAAGGGAAAGAAGGAACTTTCATGCTCTCATGAAGGCGTTGTGTATCTTTTTTCTGCGAGAGTAAATAAGGAAATATTTATAAAAAATCCATCGGTTTATGAGCCTCAATATGGAGGTTGGTGTGCTTACGCTATGGGCGATTCAGGAGAGCAAGTGGAGGTTGACCCAAGTACTTTCAAGATTGTTGATGGTAAATTGTACCTGTTTTATAATTACTATTTTAGAAATACCTTGAAAAAGTGGAATGTAGATCAAGTGCATTTAAAAGCGAAGGCCGATTCAAATTGGAGAAAATTAATTCAATAAGCGAGTATCATGAAATCATCATTATTTAGCTGCTTGTTGACTAGTGTTCTTGCTGTAATTTTAGTGTAAAAAATTGTATTTTAAATTTTCGAATGCAGAAGAAAGTATCTATATCTTTCAGACCTTTGGAATGGAACTCGATGGGCGTATTGCTTCAGGTATAGCTGAATTACCGGCCTCTATCTAAATTTTAATTCCAAGAACGACTCTGTAAAGGGTATCAATTGGTCTTAGAGTTGCGATTGGTTCGATTGTGTTACATATTTTTGCTTTGTGAATTGAAGTACAAAACCACGGAGAGACACTTTTATGTTGGCCATAATTACCTTTCATTGTTGTTTTGTTTTAGTTTTCCGTAGTAGGAATAAAATATCAAATTTGTTAAAATTAAAAATATAAGATGCTCATTCCTTCCATAAAAAATAGTTTAAAAGAGTTGATTGATGTACTCGAGCAAATGTCAAATGCCGAGTATTCTAAACCGTTTCATTCATTGAGCAATAGTAGTATTGGGGAACACACCCGGCATATTGTAGAAACGTTTCAATGTCTCGCAAATAATTATGAATCAGGAGTTATTAACTATGATAAAAGACCAAGAAATAGAGTAATTCAGACGGATGTTAGTTTTGCAATTGCTCAAATTTTGAACATTCAGGATTTATTAGAAAAGGAAAACAAAGAAATGGAGTTGCAACAAATTATTGATGATGTAGAAATTAGAATTGACAGCAATTACTTTAGAGAATTACTGTACAATTTGGAGCATTGTATACATCATCAGGCATTAATAAAAGTGGCTATTTTACAAAGTAAAACTATTTTTGTGAATGAAAACTTTGGTGTTGCACCTTCCACTATTGAATATAGAAAGCAATGTGCACAGTAAGTTTTATAAAAACCGATACTAAAATTATTATTACTTCAAATCGGGACGAAATGGTAAATAGACCCAGTGCGATAGCTCCAAAAAAGTATATTGTAAATGGCAAGAATGTTATTTACCCAAAAGATCCAAAAGCAGGAGGGACTTGGTTTGTCGTGGATAAAAAGGGTACGGTACTCGTTTTGCTGAATGGAGCTGATGAAAAGCACACCATAAAATTGAATTATAGAAAAAGTCGCGGACTGATTGTTTTGGATATTATCGGTAATGCGTCGCCAAGGGATTTTTGGAATACAATTGATTTAGATAATATAGAGCCTTTTACCATAGTGTTATTTCAAGAGCAGGAGCTTTTTCAGCTTCGATGGAATGGAGCTAAAAAAGAGGCAATAAAATTAGACACAAACAAAAAGCATATTTGGTCGTCTTCTACTTTGTACTCTAAGGAAATTAGAAAAAAACGCGCTAACTTGTTTCAGGGATTTATAGAAAAAAAAATGATGCTGTCAGAAGTTGAAATGCTTGATTTTCATCGGCATACTGAAGAGGGAAATAAAGAAAATGGCTTGGTAATTAATAGAAACGGTGAATTGAAAACATTGAGTATTACCCAGTCAATAATCGAAAGAAATAAATTGACTGTACTGCATCATGACTTGATTGCTCACGAAGATTTCTGTAGCTTGTTTATCACTATATAATAAGTTTCAGTGAAATTACTACTCCATAAGATGACGCACTGGGAATATTGGCCTTTTCAGCTGCTTTATGTTCCTATTTATTTTCTTTGGGCTTTTTATTCTGTGAAAGCAAAATCTATTTTTTTCTTTAATGCATCTAATCCAACGATTAAAAATGGAGGTTTTATTATGGAATCAAAGAAGGCGATTTATAATTTGATTCCGCAACAATATTATCCCAGAACGGAGCTCATAAAAGAAGGAACATCATTAGAAGAAATTAAGGCGATAATCGAAGATGCTTCCATTCAGTATCCTTGCATTGCAAAACCGGACATTGGTTTGCGAGGTTCAGGAGTGAAGAAAATTAATACGGTCCAAGATTTAGCACAATATGCGTTAAGGGCAAATTTTGACTTTGTACTGCAAGATTTGATTCCTTTTCAAAATGAAGTGGGTATATTTTATGTTCGCTATCCCCATGAAAAAAAAGGAAAAATAACGGGTATCGTTTCTAAAGAATTTCTAATTATTACCGGAAATGGTGTTGCTACAGTGGAGGAATTGATAAAAGTAAATCCACGTTACGAATTGCAGTTAAAGGTATTGAAGAAAGAATATGGCAATACGCTTTTACAAGTTTTACCTCTAGGAGAAAAAGTAAACCTCGTGCCGTATGGCAATCATGCTAGAGGTGCAAAATTTACAGATGGAAGTCACTGGATTAGTCAAAAGCTAGAAAATACTGTCAATGAAATTTGTTTACAGATTCCAGGGTTCTTTTTTGGGAGAATGGATGTAATGTATAATTCTATTGCAGAGTTAGAAAATGGAAAAAACTTTGCACTAGTAGAATTAAATGGTGCAGCAAGCGAACCTACACACATTTATGACCCGAAGCATTCCTTATTTTTTGCTTGGAAGGAATTAGCGCGACATATCACTTATATGTATGAAATCAGTGTAGTCAATAATAAAAGGGGCATACCTTATTTAAAACATAAAGCGGGTATGAAAGAATACCGATTGCATCTCAAACAAAGGAATAAAATTGTAAACTTCTAAGAAGATGAAGGCAATAAAGAATATTCTGGTCGGTTTTCCGGTGAGTTTTATAGGCTCGATTCCGTTAGGGTATTTAAATATTATTGAATTTCACATTTACACGAAATTGGGTATTGAAGACTTAATATTGTATTTATTTGGTGTTGTTTTTGTCGAAGGTTTCGTGATTTACTTCACTCTTGTTTTCGCTAATCGGTTAGTCAATAACATAACGGTGATGAGAATAATAGATGTTTTTGGTATTTTCTTTTTATTTTTTTTGGCGTATGCCTTTTATTCTTATTCAAATCAAACCGCAACTGACTCTAGTTATTTTGAAAAGTATATGACTTGCTCCCCCTTCTTAATTGGGTTGATATTGAGCAGTCTTAACTTTCTCCAACTTCCATTTTGGACAGGATGGAATTTGTATTTGATTAATGGAAACTACATTACAAGCAAAAACACACTTAAACTTTATTACGTTGCTGGAACATTAGTGGGGACTTTTACGGGAATGATGGGATTTATATTTTTTGTAAATAACATCATACATAACAGTGAGCATTTCTCAAAACACCTGTTTGCTTTAATAATTCCATTATTTTTCATAGTTTTGGCTTGTCTTCAGGGATATAAAGTGTTTAAGAAATATATTAAATAATCACATAATCAAAATATGAAAAAAATAATGATGCTGCTTCCTTTCGTGTTGCTTGGATGTAAACCTAATGCTAGTCTGGTTTCAAAACCAATAGCCACAACAGTAAATAAGCCCACTGAAATTGGATACAAAGTCAAAGAAAAGGAAGTTGCCGCAACTTTAAAATATCTTTCTTCTGATGAATTACAAGGAAGGGAGACTGGTACAAAAGGGATGGAGAAAGCCGCAGATTACTTAGAACAATTTTTTAAAACAAATAATGTAAAGCCCTATTTTTCTTCTTATCGCGACACCTTATCTAATTTTAAGGGAACTGCTTATAATATTGTGGGTTATGTAGAAGGAACTGATCCTGTCCTTAAAAAAGAGTTTTTACTGATTAGCGGTCATTATGATCATATCGGTTTGTCAAAAGAGGGTGTTAATGGAGATTTCATAAATAATGGTGCTAATGATGATGCTTCAGGGACAACTGCGGTAGCTGAAATGGCAAAATACTTTAGTGTTTCCAAATCAAACAAAAGAAGTGTTCT
This sequence comes from Flavobacterium sp. ACAM 123, assembly GCF_000264055.1. GTDB lineage: Bacteria > Bacteroidota > Bacteroidia > Flavobacteriales > Flavobacteriaceae > Flavobacterium. The sequence goes on from NZ_AJXL01000017.1 coordinate 12,680, forward strand.
TTTTGTGTTCTTCGTGGGGGAAGAAAAAGGATTATTGGGATCGAAGCATTTAGCCAAAAAGCTAAAACAGCAAAACTTTGACCTCTATGCACAATTCAATATTGAGATGATAGGAGTGCCAATGAAACGAGATTATCTAGCGTATCTCACTGGTTTTGAAAAATCCAATATGGCAGAAAAAATTAATGAATACACTGGTAAAAAGAGCGTTGGATTCTTGCCTAAAGCTGCCGAATATAAGTTGTTTTATAGATCGGATAATTACTCTTTTTATGATGTTTTTAAGGTGCCGTGCCATTCTGTGAGCACCTTCGACTTTGAGAATTTCGACTATTATCATCATGTTTCTGATGAATTTAAAGCGATGGACATTGAACATATGACTCAATTTATTCAGGAAATGTTACCGGCCGTGACTACAATGACAAATTCTCCTACTCAGGAAATCCATATGAATTAATTGCTGGCGGGACGGACTGACTCATGTAATAAGCTAAAACATAATAGTTGTTATTGTTAAATTGAAAATCAGCAATAATGCTCCAGTTCAATTTTTTAGTATGTGCTTTAATAGACGGGATATTAATTTTGTTAATAAAAGTTAAACTCAAAGGATATTTTTTTACGATATGGATTCTCATAAAGTCAAAAAAGGAATTAATTAGTCCTTTGCCACGATATTCTTCAGCAATACAAATAGGTCCGTATTGGAAAGTATGCGCTGTTGTGACGTCGAAATTTAAGAATTTAAGTTTGGGAAATTGTGCTGTTATAGGATTGAATATTGGCCATTGACTAAAGAAATCCCAACTTCCGGCAAAGATGTATGCTAATACTCTACCGTTGTCTTTTGCTATAAACAATCCCTCTTGTGCTATAATTTTAGCTAGTTGAGGTATAGTGAATGGAGTGGTCACAAAGCCAGCTTCTTTTTCTTTATCGCATAAATTAGAAACAAGGTATAATTCCTGCAGCGCTACTATTCCGTTGATGTCGCTTAGTAGCGCTACCTCTAATTTGATATTTTTAATCATCTTAATTTTGACTAGGTAGGTTACATCCAAATTTAAACAAAACCGATATATGCTCAAGTTTTCTTTTCGAAAGAATCATTGGTGCTAAATGTTCAATATTTTAAAGCTTTTGTTTATTTTTGCTAGATGAAAAAGATTATTATAACGGGAACAAGTAGAGGGATAGGATATGAATTAGCATTAAAATTTGCTAATGCTGGACATCAAGTGTTGGCCATTTCCAGAAAAACACCTAGAATATTGATAGAGCATGAGAACATTACCTGTATCTCAGTTGATTTGTCAAGTGAATTAGATTTAGAGAAAGTAGAAAAGGTATTGGCTGATTCATGGAAAACGGTAGATGCAATCGTAAATAATGCAGGAAGTTTCTTGTCGAAACCCTTTGCTGAAACTACGCAAGAAGATTACGAAAGTGTCTATAAGGTAAATGTATTTGCCGTTGCTAACTTAACACGCATCTGTTTGCCTTATTTGCAAAAAGGAAGTCATGTAGTTACCATAAGTTCAATGGGAGGGATTCAGGGCAGTTTAAAGTTTGCTGGACTTGCAGCCTACAGCTCAAGTAAGGGAGCCGTAATCACGCTATCAGAGTTGCTAGCCGAAGAATATAAAGAAAGAGCTATCTCGTTTAATGTGTTGGCTCTGGGAGCCGTTCAGACAGAAATGTTGGAAGAGGCTTTTCCTGGTTATCAGGCACCAATTAAAGCAAACGAAATGGCAGATTATATCTTTGATTTTACGCTAACGGGGAATAAATATTATAACGGAAAAGTATTGCAGGTGTCGTCTACGAATCCGTAATAATTATAAGTTATGAATTATTAGTTCCTGTAAAATTTATAATTAAGTAGAAAAAAATCACTATTAAATCAAACAGATCGTTTGTCATTGCGACGAGGGAGAAATCACATTTTGTAATCAGACTATAAGATTTCTCTTTTTTCGAAATGATAGGATTTGGATTTATAGGCTCAATAAAAAAAATAATTCTTAACTCATTTTGAGCGAAACCTTAGCAAGATATATCCCAGAACACGCGGTTAAACCCGTTTTTGAACTCATCGTTCTCAATCAAGTCCATCTTAAGATTGTTAATGAGCGGCAAACCCGTCATGGAGATTATCGAAAAGGACTCAACGGGAAACATGAGATAACGGTTAATTCAAACCTCAATAAATACAAGTTTTTGATTACCCTGATTCATGAAATTTCGCATTTGGTTGCGTTTGAGAAATTTGGAAGAAAGATTAAACCTCATGGCAATGAATGGAAATATTCTTTTCAGCGGTTAATGATTCCTTATATACGACCAGAGATTTTTCCAAGTCAATTGTTGCCTTTATTGGCGCGGCATTTCAAAAACCCAACGGCCAGCAGCGATACAGATACGACTTTGTCTCTGGCACTAAAGCAGTTTGACGCGCAAAATGACAAAAACTATATATTTGAGATTCCGTATGGTAGCCTTTTCAGGATCGATAACGGAAAGATATTCAAGAAAATAGCAGTACGAGTCAAACGTTTTGAATGTCTCGAAGTGAGCTCTGGAAAAATGTATCTTTTTAATCCAAATGCAGAGGTAGAGCTGCTACCCAATTAATTTAAAATTAAAGTACCGCCTAATAATTTCTAGGGCCTATTCCTGCCATTCACTATAGCCTTCCTTCAAAAAGCTTTTTTTCAGTCGGGGCTGACGCTGCTATCAGTGGCAGCGTTTCGTGTTTCCTATTTCGTTTGCCGTCTTCAGGGAAATATTGAATAAAAAAAAATATCAGAAAAAACTTAATATGATTTACGCTAAACTTTAAAAAGGATGTATATATTTGATGTTGTTTACTATTTAATAGCAACTATAGAGAAAATCGTATAAAACAATTCAATATGCCTGAAATAATTAGCAAGTATAAAATATTTTTAGCTTCTCCATCAGATTTATCAGAAGAAAGAGAATCTATAAATCAAGTGATTTCTGAGTTAAATCAAACGTTTGGAAACCCAAATAATATTGTACTAGAATTGTTAAAATGGGAGTCAAACTCTGCCCCTGCATGTGGTGCTAACGATGTTCAAAGCATAATAAATAATGATATTCAAGAATATGATTTATTTATAGGTCTTTTGTGGATGAAATTTGGAACACCAACTCAAAAATACGGTTCAGGTACTGAGGAAGAATTTAATATCGCTCATCAAAAGTTTTTAAAAGATAATAATTCTATTCAAATTTTACTATATTTTAAAAATTCTGTTCCACAATCATTAAGCGAAATAAATCCCGAACAACTAATTAAAGTTAGAGAATTTAAAGCTGGTTTAGGCGAAAAAAACGTTTTGTATTGGGAATTCAATTTGAAAGATGAACTTGAAAGATTATTAAGAATTCATATTCCAAAAAGAATTCAAAATTTAAAATCAAATTTTAATAATTCTGAAAAAAATACTGCAATAAGTACCGAAATTGTAATTATTGAAGCTGAAGAAGAGTTTGGGATTCTTGATTATCAAGAATTTATTGAGGATTCCTTTTCTATTTCTACACATGCATTATTAAGAATTTCCGAAGCAATTAATTGGATTGGAGACGAGATGAATAAAAAGACTACTGAAATTGAGAGTTTAGTTGCTAAAAATAGAAACCAACAAATTTCATTTAAAGTTCAAAGAAATCTATTAGAAAGAACTTCAAATGTTATGATTGATTTTGCAAATCGTGTGGAACCCGAAATTCCAATCTATATAAATAATTTTGAAAAAGGAATTGATTCATTTTCAAAATTAGTAACGATATATATAAACGATTTTGAAAATAAAGATAATGAAATTAAAGAAGCTATTGATTCGTTAGATAATTTATTGGTACAAATTGAATTTGCATTAAATAATATGAATGACTTTTTAGTTACAGTAGATTCTTTACCTAAAATGTCTAAAGAACTAAATAGTGCAAGAAAAAAAGTTGCACACATCCTTACTGAGTTTTCGAAAAAACTTGAAGTAAGTGTTTTATTGGGAAAAGAAGTTAATAAAAATATAAGTAGTTGAAAATTATAAATAAAAAAGTTATGGCTATCAGCTACTGTGTCGTTGGGCTTGAAAAGGTAAATGTAATCTTGGTTGAAGGGAGCAATTCAACTTCCCGCCCCACACTAGCTAATTCATCGTATTTGTTGCCACAAGACTAGTAATATAAAAGTCAAAAAGCTTAGTCATCCACGAGGCTGTGTTTTTTTGTGTTATTATGGAAATGAAATTTTATTTTTAGCCCCTATAGCAGTGAAAATCCTTTTATCCTGAATTCAGTTCAGGATAAAAGATTGTAACGAATAGCGGGAGGGAAGTTCTTAGCAATTAAATAGCGTTCTGCTCCTTAACTTACTCTTTTAAATACGCTTCTCTTACTTTCTTGAATAAATTAGAAGAGTAAACAAAGTCTACAACGGCTTGATTGTCTGTTCTAAAAATTTCTTCCTTCGTTCCTTCCCAAGCTTTTAATCCATCCTTAAGGAACAAGATGCGCTCGCCTATTTCCATCACAGAGTTCATATCATGCGTGTTAATTACGGTCGTAATATCGTATTCTTCGGTGATTTCTTTGATGAGGTTATCGATCAATATTGCAGTATTGGGATCTAATCCAGAATTGGGTTCATCGCAAAACAAGTATTTAGGTCTGTTCACGATAGCGCGAGCAATTGCGACCCGTTTTTGCATTCCACCAGAGATCTGAGAAGGTAGTTTGTCGTGTGCGTCTGTTAATGCAACTCTTTCTAGTACAAAGTCAACACGTTCTTTTATTGTAGCTTTGTTATCATTGGTAAACATTCTTAAGGGAAAAGCGACATTTTCAGCTACTGTCATAGAATCAAATAGTGCACTTCCTTGAAATACCATTCCAATTTCTGTTCGCAGTTCTCTTTTTTCATCTGGTTCAATTTCAGAATAAACCCTGCCATCAAAACAAATTTTACCCGATTCCGGGGTATGTATCCCTAAAAGACTTTTTAGTAACACTGTTTTACCTGATCCACTCTGTCCGATTATTAGATTCGTTTTACCAGTTTCAAAAACAGTTGAAATGCCTTTGAGAATCATAGTGCCTCCAAATGATTTTTCTATGTTTTTTATTTCTATCATGATCCCAGTAACAATTGCGTTAATATATAATTGAATAGTATTATAGAAACCGATGTCCAAACAAAGGAAACTGTACTGGCTTTACCTACTTCTAAAGCTCCCCCCTTCATATAGTAACCATGAAAAGCGGGTATCGTTGCCAATAACATGGCGAAAATTAAAGTTTTTAGGAAAGCGTAAAAAATATGAAAAGGGATGAAATCCATTTGGGCTCCATGGATAAATTCTCCACTGGAGGTAAACCCTCCATAGACGCCCGCCATCCAGCCTCCTAAAATCCCCAAAAACATACTGATACCAATCACGAACGGATACAACAACAAGGCGATTATTTTCGGAAAAACCAAGTAATTTAAGGAGTTGACTCCCATAACTTCTAGTGCGTCGATTTGCTCCGTAACACGCATGGTACCGATACTCGACGTGATAAAGGATCCCATTTTACCTGCCATAATAATAGAGATAAATGTAGGGGCAAACTCCAAGATTACAGATTGTCGTGTCGCAAAACCAATAAGGTACTTCGGAATTAATGGGTTAGTAAGGTTAAGTGCGGTTTGAATCGCAACAACTCCTCCAACAAAGAAAGAAATGAAGGCTACAATTCCAAGGGAATCAATAATTAAGTCGTCAATTTCTTTAAAGATTAATTTTTTCATAACAGACCATTTGGTTTGTTTGATAAAAACTTCTCTTAGCATCAGACAGTACCTGCCTATTTGCGTTATGTATCTAATGAGCATCATGTGTTTACAAATATGGGCTAAATTAAGAATTAGTAGCCGGTTTACAGTTTAGAGTTTGTAGTTTTTTATAATAAGCGAAAATTCATTTTATTTAAAGAGCTTTTCTTTCATTTTCTCAATGCGATATTCCCTTATGAATTTAGCTTGCGTTTCGGTTACTAATAAAGGGATTTTGGCTGCTTTAGCTTTCATAAAACCTTGTATATAATCAAAAAACAACAAGGGTTTCTTTTTCATGAAAGACAATTTAGCCGATGCTATTGCTGTAATTATAAATCCGTAACCTAAGGTATAAAAAGCCTCACCTTGTTTGTAACGGGCTGTTTTGTTATAATTAGCTCCGGTTGGTTTTAGATGTTTTACAATTAGAGAGGCATCGGTAACTACTTTCCATCCGTAGAATTTAGAGAGTAATTCGTCCACAGTGTCCCAACCCATTGCCGGTTTTAATCCGCCCATTTGTTTAAAACAGGCTTTTCGATATGCTTTAAAAGCACCACGTATGTGGTCTCTATCGGTTAAGTTCTCTAAAACCCAATTGCCGTTTTTCTCTATATAAGCAAATCCACCAGCCATTCCTGTCGTTGGATTTTGTTCGAAATGTTGAACAATAGTTTCAAAATAATTGTCTGGTAATATTAGGTCGGCATCTAATTTTACTATGATATCGTAATTATCGTCCAAGGTTTCAAATCCTTTTTGAAAAGCTTGAATTACTTTACTCCCCGGTAAATGAACGGTACTTGATTTTTTTTCTACCAGTGAGATAAATGGATTGTCTTTGGCGAAAGCTAAAACAATTTCGGCAGTTTTATCAGTCGAATTATCATTAACCACAACTACTTTTGCGGGTACATGCGTCTGACTAATCAGAGACTGTAAGGTCAAAGAAATAAATGCTTCTTCGTTATGTGCCGGTATAACTACGTAGTATTTCATGTTGTTTTGAATAAATTTTCATTTTTTTAAATTCTAAATTCCAATATTGTAGTTAGTTTCAAGTTCGGATATGGAATTTATTTATTGAGATTCATTTATTTTGGCATTTACCTTTAGTCTCTTTCCGCGTATACGATGTAATACCTATTGGTAAAATAACGTAATATAGGACGGATCCCAATTTTCTTGACCGGATTTGTCCATTTTTGGCGATCAATAATTTTCCAACCTGTCTTTTCCAACAGCCAGTCCAATTGCCAATCTTCAAATTCATGATAATGCCTGTCCCACATGTCCGTTTTACTTCGATAAGCAGGGGAGAACCACAAGCGCATTGGAATGGAAATAAAAAGTTTGTCTGATTTTATTTCGTTTAAAATGGTGTAAGGATTCAATAAATGTTCGAAGATTTCAAATGCGGTGACTACATCCGTTTTAGCTGTAGAAAATACATTTTGATTTAAGTCTAAATCTTCACCGCTTGTATTTGCAACCGAAAATCCTTCTTCTTTCATGATTCTTGAAAACGGGTTTTCTACTCCTAAGTCTAAAATGGTCTCGGTTGTTGAAATATGTTTATTTAGAAATTCTAAAGTGTGTTTGAATCTTTTATTGGGAAACGTTTTTTCGTACATAGTCAATGCGAAGAACGAAGTAAACTCTCGTTCGTTATAGTTCATAAAAGTGCAAAGATACAAAGATATGGTTCTTATTTTACGGATTTATGGTGTAGATAGAAACGAAAAAACCATACTCTAAAAGGGTTGCTTTTGAAAGTATGGTTTTGTGTCGTAAAGTTAGATTAGCTTTTGTAAAAACTTAATATCTATATACAAATGCATTGACATTCATTCCACCCCCAACAGATGCAAATAGTAGAACATCGCCTTTGCTTATTGTTTGATCTTTAATTTGGTTTCTTATTAACAGGTCAAATAGAGTAGGTACTGTAGCTACACTGCTATTCCCTAATTCATGAATACTCATGGGCATAATGTCTTGAGGAACCTCTCTATCATATAGTTTATAGAAACGGTTTATGATCGCCTCATCCATTTTTTCATTCGCTTGATGAATAAGAATCTTTTTGACATCATCTATGGCAACGCCACTTTTGTCTAAGCAGTTCTTCATCGCGGCAGGAACTGTAGTTAGTGCAAATTCATAAATTTTACGACCGTGCATTTTGATATAGCGCGTATCGGGGTCTAATTCTGGATTGTATGATTTTCCAAAAAATAAGTAGTTAGCTTCATCCATCGCATAAGTACTACTTTCATAGGAAAGTAGTCCAGTTTCTTCATCATCAGAAGCTTCTATAATTGAAGCGCCAGCACCATCTGAATAGATCATGGAATCTCTATCATGATCATCGACAACTCTTGATAAGGTTTCAGAACCAATAACTAGACAACGTTCAGCCATTCCTGATTTGATATATGCATTTGCTTGAAGTACGCCTTCAATCCAACCTGGGCATCCAAAAAGGATGTCATAGGCGACACACCGTGGATTCTTTATTTGTAATTTATTTTTGACACGAGTAGCCAAACTTGGGAGCGTATCAGATTGTGAAGTACCATGTTTTACATCTCCAAAATTGTGCGCAAAAATAATATAATCAATAGTTTCTGGGTCAATAGCTGCATCTTCTATCGCTTTTTTAGATGCCAAAAACGCCAAGTCTGATGAGTTTAAATTGTCATCGGCATAACGCCTATGCTCAATTCCGGTTATGCTTTTAAATTTTTTGATGACCACATCATTCGGATAACCAAAAGTTGTACCATCTTCATTTAAAAAAACGTGATTACTAAAGTCCGTATTACTTACTTTTTTCTCAGGAATGTAACTTCCTATTCCAGTTATTTTTATTTTCATCGGTATGTTTTCCAAAAAATTTATGCTAATTTAATAATAATAAATTGATTATAGCTATGTTATTTACTATGCATGCATATAATTATAGAATATTGATTATTTGGCCATTTTTTTGATGATTTTTTAATAATTGTGAAAATGATATCGTTTTGTAGTGCTGATTCTTGTCGATTAATCACTACTTTTTTTGATAGAGACATTATTTAATCTTTTAACGCTAAGAAAATAGATCAAAAAAAATGCCTCGATTGTATCGAGGCATTTTGTAATCATTTGCAGCGATAAATACTACATATAAGCTTCAATAGGAGCACAGCTGCAAATTAAATTTCTATCTCCGTATGTTTCGTCAACGCGACGAACACTTGGCCAAAACTTATTATCTGCAACATACTCTAGTGGGTAAGCTGCTTTTTCTCTTGAATAAGGTAATACCCAAGTATCAGCAGTTAACATAGCTAAGGTATGGGGAGCATTTTTTAATATGTTATTTGGTTCGTCAGTTACTGACGCTTCAATCTCTTTGCGAATTGAAATCATAGCGTCACAAAAACGATCTAATTCAGCCACATCTTCAGATTCAGTTGGTTCAATCATTAAAGTTCCTGCAACTGGAAACGAAACCGTCGGAGCATGAAAGCCATAATCCATTAAGCGTTTCGCAATATCAACTACTTCAATCCCTTTTTCTTTAAAACTTCTACAATCTAAAATCATTTCGTGTGCTGCTCTTCCTGTTTCGCCAGTATACAAAATAGGATAATGTTCTTCTAAACGTGCTTTCATATAATTTGCATTTAGAATGGCATATTTAGTAGCGTCTGTAATTCCTTCAGAGCCTAACATACAAATGTATCCGTAAGAGATTAGACATACTAAGGCAGAGCCGTAAGGAGCGCCAGATATCGCAGTAATTGCTTGATCACCACCTACTTGAACTAATGGATTGCTTGGTAAAAACGGAACTAATTTCTCGTTTACACAAATTGGTCCAACACCTGGTCCACCACCGCCATGGGGAATCGCAAAAGTTTTGTGTAAGTTCAAGTGACATACATCAGCGCCAATAGTTGCAGGATTAGTCAATCCTACTTGCGCATTCATGTTCGCGCCGTCCATATACACTAATCCTCCATTGTCGTGAATAATTTGTGTGATTTCTCTAATAGCACTTTCAAATACACCGTGGGTTGAGGGATAAGTAATCATTAAAGCAGACAACTGATCTTTATATTGAAGTGCTTTTTCTCGTACATCTTCTACATCGATATTACCGTTTTCCATAGTCTTAGTAACGATAATTTTCATTCCTGCCATAGCAGCCGAAGCTGGATTTGTTCCGTGAGCGGAACCAGGAATCAAACATATTTTTCTTTGATCATCGCCTCTTGAAAGGTGATATGCTCTAATGGTCATCAAACCAGCATATTCTCCTTGTGCACCAGAGTTTGGTTGTAGTGTTGTGCCTGCAAAACCCGTGATCACATTTAATTGATGTTCTAACTTTTTAAGCATTGTCGTGTAGCCTTGCACCTGCTCTAATGGAGCAAACGGATGAATCGAATTCCAGTAAGGCATACTTAAGGGCAACATTTCTGCTGCTGCATTCAATTTCATTGTACATGAACCCAGGGCAATCATTGAGTGTGTCAATGATAAATCTTTACGTTCTAATCTTTTGATGTAACGCATCAGGCTGGTTTCAGAATGATGATTATTGAATACATCATGCAATAAAAAGTCTGTCGTTCTGGATAAATGAGTTGGATAGTTATTTTCTGCGGTGTATTCCTTTATTACAAAAGCTTCTTTTCCTAATGCTTCCGCAAAAACAGCAATTACATCGTCAATATCTGTAAGTAAAGTCGTTTCGTTTAACGAGATAGAAATAGTTTCGTCATCGATATAGAAGAAATTAATTTCATTCTTTTCTGCAATTACTCTAATCTTTTTAGCATCTGTTTTCACGACAATAGTATCAAAAAAGGCAGTATTGGTTTGATAAACGCCTAATTTATTTAAAGCATCTGCTAGAGTGGAAGCCATTCTGTGTACTTTATCGGCAATGTATCGCAATCCTTTTGGTCCGTGATACACAGCAAACATTCCTGCCATCACAGATAATAAAACCTGAGCGGTACAAATGTTAGATGTCGCTTTCTCGCGTTTGATATGTTGCTCACGTGTTTGTAATGCCATACGCAATGCACGATTTCCATTGGCATCTTGTGATACACCAATGATTCTTCCTGGCATGGAACGCTTATACTCTTCCTTCGTAGCAAAATAAGCGGCGTGTGGTCCACCGTAACCCATCGGGATTCCGAAACGTTGTGTTGTTCCCACTACTACTGCAGCACCTATTTCACCTGGAGGTGTTAATTTAACTAGTGACAAAATATCGGCAGCAACAGCCACTTTTATTTCGTTCTCAGCGGCTTTTTTGATAAAGCCAGCATAGTCATAAATTTGACCGTGTTTTCCTGGGTATTGAAGTATTGCTCCGAAAAACTCTTTTGAAAACTCAAATTCTTGGTGGTTTCCAATGACTAATTCTACGCCGATAGGTGCAGAACGAGTTTGTAAAACGGATAAAGTTTGTGGTAGTATTTCTTCAGAAACGAAGAATTTATTGACATTACTTTTCTTTTGATCTCTGGAACGAACATCAAACAATAAAGCCATTGCTTCCGCAGCGGCAGTACTTTCGTCGAGTAACGATGCATTGGCAATTTCCATTCCGGTTAACTCAATAACCATGGTCTGGAAATTCAAAATAGCTTCTAATCTTCCCTGTGCAATTTCTGCTTGGTACGGAGTGTAAGCAGTGTACCAACTTGGGTTTTCAAAAACATTTCTTTGAATTGCCGCTGGAACAACTGTTGGGTGATAACCCAAGCCAATGTACGATTTGTAAACCTTATTCGTCCGACCTAATAATCGGATATGATTTGCAAACTCGTATTCAGTCATAATATGCTCCAATTCCAAAGGGTTTTTTAACCGAATGTCAGCTGGAATAGTCTCGTTAATTAGTTGGTCTAAAGATTCAACACCTATAGTTTCTAACATTTTAGGTAAATCGTGATCTCTTGGTCCTAAGTGTCTTAAAGCAAATGAGTCTGTTTTCATGTAAGTATAATAATGTTGTGTTTTTCAGTGGTGCAAAAATAAGTATTATAAACAATCTAAATCGAGTTTTGAACTGATTTTTTATCAAATTTTCAACTAAATGATGTATTTGTTCATAATTGATTAATTTTGTTTAATGATCAGTTTTAAAAAAATAGTTGATTTTTATATCAGGAGTAGCATTCACGTGGCTTTATCCGTTTATGCCTTAGTGCGAATGACACATTTTATGTTCCACATTTCTGCTGATGAGGCCATGGCTAATTTTGCCTTTTTTGGAACAATAGTTGGTTATAATTTTGTGAAGTACGATGCTTTGGCAAGAGCCCAAAAAAAACAAATGAGAAAGGAGTTAAAAATCATTATCGTATTCACTGTCTTTTCGTTGGCTGGAGTGGCGTATTATTTTTTTCAACTGCAGTTAATGACACAAATTGTTTCTGTGGGCGTTTTAGCGTTGACACTCTTGTATACACTTCCTTTCTTCCCCAATAGAAGAAACGCCAGGAATTGGGCCGGTGTAAAGATTTATATCGTGGCCTTGTGTTGGGTAGGGGTAACCTTAGTATTACCACTGGTAAATGCGGATGTTTTTTTAGGGCTTGATTTTTATCTCAAATGCATGCAGCGTTTTTTATTGGTTTTTGTGTTGATTCTAATTTTTGAAATTCTTGATTTGGCTAATGACGACCCTCATTTACATACGGTGCCACAGCAAATAGGAGTAAGAAAAACAAAAATTGTTGGTTTGTTATTGTTGCTTCCATTTTATTTTTTAGAATTTTTGAAAACTAACTTTTTAGAAGAGCAGTTAAAAGTAAACTTGGTTTTAGTCCTGACTCTTTCTTTTTTTTTAATTTTTGCTAATGAAAAAAGGTCCAGTTATTATACTTCTTTTTGGGTCGAAAGTATTCCTGTTTTTTGGTGGTTGATGGTAGTGTTTTTTTAGAAAAGGAAAAACGTTTGTACAATGATGAAAGTTTGAGTGCTTCTGTGGTAAAAAACGACGTACTGCTGTATAAGTTTACATCGCAAATGGAGTGCGATTTATTGATAATTAAGACGGTTAGTTGCTTGTATTGGCATGCTATTTTTAGGGTTCAAGTAACAAGGCGCTTAGGGCATCGTACATCCTGCTAAAGTTCGCCGTTTAGGGCGTAGATTTCCATTAAATAATTCACGTAAGGTATATCGTAAGTACGGTTAGAATTGGCATTAATTTGCTCAAGACAGTAGCTTTCTGCGAGTTGCAGTTTGTTGATTTTAATTAAATTTTCAATAAGTAAAATATTAAACTGATTTTGAAATAGTCGCGGTCTAATCCTTATGTAATAATTCTCAAATAGGTCGTTTTCTGTAAAAACAGTTAAGAAAAACAGATCAAATTCCATGATAACTCTAGAATATTCGTCTCCCGAAGTACTTTTTAGAGCTGTAAATTTTTCCTCGACTAAGTGCACTACAAATTCTCTTTGTAATGGATTAATCTCTGAAAAGCTGTAAATATTTTTTACGAGCTGAAAATTATAATGCGCAAATATTTGTTTACCAAAAACTAAAGTAAAATAAAATTGTACATTTTCTTTCCACCGCTCAAAATCTTTACCGTTATAGAGTGACTTTAATAATGAATCATATATTTTTTCTATAAATCTAGTAATTCGGATACTAGAAAAATAATACTTCATTTGAAATGTATGCAATTCATCAATGATGGTGCTAATTAATTCAAATGATTTGTCATTGATGGAATTTGCAAAAATAGGAGCAAGGACAGGTTGTAAAGAAATAGAAAGGTTGTCAACTACTTTCTTTATTTCGTTAGTTTCAATTTTTTTTCTTTTACCAATAACAGATTGTATCGACTGTGCTATTATTTCTTTAATTGTTTCTGTATCAAAACTTATGTTTTTTTGACCAAATTCTGTTTTAAACAAAAAGTCAATTTCGCCGTTGCCTTTCAAGATCTTTGACACCCAAAGCTTTAGGGTTTCATGGTCTAAGGACGCGATAAGGACGTCTGTTTCAGAAACTTTTCTTTTTGTGGTTTTTTTTACTTTCGCAGTTAAATTTTTTTTACTAACCAAAAATAAAATTAGGGCAGTCTGATGGATACAGTTTTCACTAAAGCCGCAATCACAGGTTTTAGAAACTATATTTTGTTTGACGTCCAAAATAATTTGGACGTCAAAACTTTTATTGCCTTCATCAACATAAGCTAAAAATTTATTTTTCTTTGCTTCATCTAAATCCCGCACAAGGAGTTTTTTTGAAGTTTTTAGCTCGTTTGCGTTTACTGTTTTTAAATAATCTAAAATACTTATTATCATGAAGTCAAAGTTGTAAAATCTACAATAATCCTGCTCTTTTTAGCAAAGCATCCGGGCTTGGTTCGTGTCCTCTGAATCGTTTGTACAGAAGCATCGGATGCTCAGTTCCACCTTTAGAAAGAATATTGTCTTTAAATTTAGCAGCGACCTCCTTACTGAAAATTCCTTTTTCTTGGAAGAATTCAAAAGCGTCAGCATCGAGAACTTCAGCCCATTTGTAGCTGTAATATCCTGCAGAATATCCACCCTGAAAGATATGGGAGAAAGCAGTGCTCATCACATTTTCTTTTACATCAGGAAACAATTGCGTTTCTGCAAATTGCGCGGTTTCAAATGCCTTAATATCTTTTATATTAGATGGGTCTTGTGCGTGCCATCCCATGTCTAGGATCCCAAAACTCAACTGGCGCATGGTTACCATTCCTTCTTGAAAGTTAGCGCTTTCCTTGATTTTTTGAACTAACTCGATAGGAATCATTTCATTCGTTTTGTAATGGTAAGCAAATAAGGCTAGTGCCTCCGGTTCGTAGCACCAGTTTTCCATAATCTGGCTTGGCAATTCCACAAAATCCCAATACACTGATGTTCCGGATAAACTCGGATACCTTGTGTTGGCTAACATACCATGTAAAGCATGCCCAAATTCATGAAATAATGTAGTCACTTCATTGAAAGTCAAAAGGGATGGTTTTGTTTCGGTAGGTTTCGTGAAATTACATACAATAGAAATGTGGGGTCTTTCGTTTATTTCGTCTTTAACAAATTGCGATTTGTATGAAGTCATCCAGGCACCATTGCGTTTTCCTTTTCTTGGAAAAAAATCAGCATAGAAAATAGAAACAAGTTTGCCATCACTATCTTTCACTTCGTAGGTTGTGACTTCGTCATTGTATTTGTCAATTTCGAAAGATTCTTCAAAGGTGATTCCGTATAATTTTTGTGCCACAGTAAATGCACCATTTAGCACTTTTTCTAGTTGAAAATAAGGCTTTAGCTTTTCGTCGTCTAAATTGAATAGTTCTTGTTTCAACTTTTCGGAGTAATATGCGCCGTCCCATTTCTCCAGTTGCTCTATTCCATCGAGTTTTTTGGCGAAAGCCGTTAATTCTGCAAATTCTTTTAGTGCAGCTGGTTTTGCTTTTTCTAATAAGTCTTTGGAGAATGTTTTGACTTTTTCAGGACTCTCAGCCATTCGTTCTTCAAGTACAAAATCAGCATGACTGGCATATCCTAAAAGCTGTGCCCGATCAAAACGCAATTTAGCAATTTTAAAAACATTTTGTTGGTTGTCTAATCCATTGTTTTGGAAACCTTTGGCACCAAAAGCAATAGCCATCTTCTTGCGCAACTCTCGGTTATCAGCATATGTCACAAAGGGAATGTAGCTCGGATGATCCAACGTGAAGATCCAGCCTTCTTTTTCTTCGCTTTTCGCCAAAGAACGAGCGGCTTCAATGGTGCCTTCCGGTAGTCCGGAGAGCTCTTTTTCATCGGTAAGATGCAATTGAAAAGCTCGAGTTTCGGCTAATACGTTTTCGCCAAACTGTAAACTTGTCTTAGATAGTTCTTTGTCAATTTCACGAAGTTTGATTTTCTTGTCTTCCTCTAGATTAGCACCGTTTCGTGAAAAGCTTTTGTATTTTTCGTTCAATAAAGTAGTTTGCTCTGTGTTCAGGTTCAACGTTGCTTTTTGTTCATGTACTGCTTTCACTTTAGCAAATAGTTCAGTATTCAGTCGGATATCGTTCCCGAAATCCGATAATAATGGAGAAACTTCCTGAGCGATTTTTTGGATTTCATCATTGGTTTCCGCTGAATTCAAATTGAAAAAAATGCTCGAAAGACGATCTAGGGTGTATCCGCTGAAGTCTAAAGCTTCAATAGTATTTATGAAAGTGGGTGCCTCTTCGTTTTGAACAATGGAATCAATTTCGGCTTTTGCCAATGCGATTCCTTCGATGAAAGCAGGAAGGTAGTCCTCATTTTTTATTTTCGAAAAAGGGGCCGTATCATATTTTGTGTTAAATGTGGTCGTTAATATTTTCATTATGTAGTCATTAATTATGTTTCGTTGAAACAGCATAGTTTCAGTTACAAAGATAGGGATTTATTAAAAAAATAAAGATTGCTCTAGGAGTTGATTACTGTTAAACTTAATGAAATGCCGAGCCCTCTGTGGTGAAAAAAGGGTATATTGGTAACTAGTTTCGGCAGTAGAGAAACTAATTATTAAAAATTAAAAATACGATATGAATTATCAGGTAAAAATACAAAGCATCAACACGGTTGATGAAATTAAAGAATATTGGAGTGACGATGACTATGTTCAGTTATTGGGAAAGTTTGATTATCCAGAGGCCTCCAGTGCCAAAAAAGAAAACTTAAGTGAGTTGCTGTCTATGGCAATCACTGATTTTGAGCCTAACGAGGCTGCTGCAATAGTATTGGAATATAAATTAGCGGATCTTTTGAATGAAGGTCAAATACAACAGATTTCAAACGATATGCTTATCGATAAAATCTGTGAAGAATATCCTGAAATAGGGATGCAAGCCGCTTTGTTTCACATCAATCAATTGCTTTTTAAAGCCTATAATGGGAAATTTCCAAATGCGAAAGCCACCGTTATAGAGTTTTCAATGACAGCTGCCAAGGAGGAAGCCACGAAAAAATTGACTAAAGAAAATGTTCTGAAATTATTTAGCACAGGATTATCCGACCGTAATATCATCAAAAGATTATTTGACGATCAAATGCATCAAAACGCTGCTTTTCCCGAAGCTGAAAATATTCTTTGGGATTTATCCACCTCAGATGATATCAATTATAAATTGAACACTTCAGAAAATTGGTTAAAAAGTGAAGACTTTATAGCTTCTGAATTTGAAGGGGTTTTAGAAGAAGTTGCAGAAGAAGCGTAGTTAAAAAATCGCTTCTTTTAATAGGGCACACGTATATAAAAAAAAGCTTCTCGTTATTGAGGTAGCTTTTTTTAGTTATTTAAATTATTTTTTAAGAAGACTTTCAGAAGCAATAATTACGGATTCTTTTAGTCCCACCTTATATTGTATCACTTTATCTAATACGCTTTTGTCCTGAATTCCGATGATTTGAGCTGCCAATATTCCTGCATTTTTAGCTCCGTTTAACGCTACAGTAGCTACTGGAACTCCTCCTGGCATTTGCAGGATTGATAAAATACTATCCCAGCCATCGATGGAGTTGCTTGATTTTACAGGAACTCCAATCACTGGAAGCGGTGACATTGAGGCTACCATCCCTGGTAAATGTGCTGCACCGCCGGCGCCGGCAATAATTACCGAAATCCCACGTGTGTGTGCGTTTTGACTAAAATCGAATAATTTCTCAGGTGTTCTGTGTGCTGAAACGATGTCAACTTCTATTTCTATATCAAACCCTTTTAGGATTTCTATGGCTTCTTGCATTACGGGCATATCTGAGATACTTCCCATTATTACGGCTACTTTCATAATAGAACCCTAACCCCGTAAGGGGAATACCTACTAGGGGTGGGTAGGGTTTTTAGTTAGTTTTCATTTTTGACAGGCCTTAGCTACCCCTTTGGGGTTGGGAGGCTTATCACTCTAATTGTGTTTTTAACGTCTTCGGCAATTCTTCGTGCTTCGTTAATGTCAGCATTTACAATAGTAACATGTCCCATTTTCCTGAAGGCGCGCGTCATTTTTTTACCGTAAATATGCGGTGTGACGCCATTCCAGCCTAATATTTTTTCGATGTTTTCGTAAATAACCTCACCTGAATAACCTTCGGCACCTACTAAGTTAACCATTATTCCAGCTACTTTACTGTCGGTATTCCCCAAAGGTAAATCGAGAATGGCTCGAAGGTGGTTTTCAAATTGAGAAGTATAACTGGCTTCAATAGAATAGTGTCCTGAATTATGAGGTCTGGGCGCTACTTCGTTTATTAAAATGTCGTCGTTTTCAGTTTGAAACATTTCAACGGCTAACAAGCCTACATGATTAAATTTCTCAGAAACTTGCAAGGCAATAGCTCTTGCTTTTTTGGCTACTGCATCATCAATTCTTGCGGGACAAATAACATATTCTACCTGATTGGCTTCCGGGTGAAATTCCATTTCGACCACAGGATAGGTTCTGATTTCCCCCGAAGGATTTCGACAGACAATAACGGCTAGTTCATTTTTGAATGGGACCATGTCTTCGGCGATGCATTCTACATTGGGAAGGTTGTCTAAATCTGAGATTTGTCGGATCACTTTTACACCGTTTCCGTCATAGCCAAATTCGGTACATTTCCACACAAAAGGCATTCTTAATTTAGAATCAAGGATGTCAATAATTATGCTTTTTAGATTTTCGAAGCGTTTGAATTTTGCGGTGGGGATGTTATGTTCTGAATAAAAGGCCTTTTGAATTCCTTTATTCTGAATGAGTGTTAGTGTTTTTGGCGAAGGATATACTTTCAATCCTTCCTTTTCTAATTGTACCAATGCATCAAGATTAACGAGTTCAATTTCGAACGTTAAAACATCAACTTTCTTTCCGAAATTATAAACGGTGTCAAAATCCATCAAATCTCCTTTGAAGAATTGATCACATGAAATTTTGCAAGGGGCTTCATCGCTAGGATCCAAAACATAGGTTTGTATATCAAATTTTCGGGTGTCAAACAAAAGCATTTTGCCCAGTTGTCCACCACCTAATATTCCTAATTTAAAATCAGAAGAAAAATAATTCATTTGTTTTAGTTATTGTTTGTTAACGGTCAAATGCAATCGCTACGCTCGTGTCATTGCGTCGTTGTTTGTTACTTGCAAAGATACTTTATAATGATTGAATTGGAAAATGCTATTATATTTTCTTCAAAATTTCTCTTGCAACGGCTTTGTAAGCAGCAGAATGTTTGTAGTAATCGTCACTAAGAATGCGTTTTAATTCAGGATAAATCCAATTGTTTTTTTTACCTAGTTCAAACAAAGTGCGAACGGCATAGACTTTTGTAGCTACTTTTAGGACTTCATCAATCAGCCATTCAAAGCAGCTTTCCATAATTTGTTGTTCTTGTGTGTTTCATAAATGAAGATGCTGGCTTGAGAACATACAGATTTTGGAAATAGAACGCAACGCGCTTTCATTTGTGAATTTTGAAAGACTAAGGCAAAAAATGGAAGGTAATCTGTTGCAAAATGGAGCTTTTTTTCTAAAACTACTTGGAGAATCCAGCAGGCTTTGTGGTGATTTTTGTTGTCTATGTTTAAAGCTAGTTCGAGTAAACTAGGAAATAAGTTAGCATTGACTAAAACAAGCTGCGCATTTTCTTCTCTACTGGTTCTAAGGGTAGAACTGCTAGCTATGTTTTTATGGAGTGCACTATTCATCTTAGGTAAAAACAAGTTATTTCAAATGTACGGTATTCTTATGGTTTTAAACCTGAATTTCCAACTCAGAAATTCCTACCTTTGTCAATTATTTTAAATAGGATAATAATGATTCAACTTCACGATAAACAATTTGTTCCGTTTATTTCAGCTAAAGAAATACAGTTTGCAATAACAAAAATGGCTGCACAGGTAGAAGCCGATTTTGGCGATGAAACCCCTGTTTTTGTCGGAGTTTTAAATGGTGCTTTCATGGTTGTCTCTGACTTTATGAAAGCCTATAAAAAACCTTGCGAAGTTAGTTTTATAAAAATGGCTTCCTATGAAGGGACTTCTTCGACAAATCAAGTCAAACAACTTATAGGATTAAACCAGGATTTGACAGGACGTTCTGTTATTGTGATTGAAGATATCGTTGATACAGGAAATACCTTGGTGGAATTAAAAGAATTGTTCAAAGCGCAAAATATAAAACATTTTAAAATCGCTACCCTTTTCCTTAAACCGGAAGCCTATAAAAAAGACATTAAAATAGACTATGTCGGAATCAGAATTCCGAATAAATTTATAGTAGGTTTTGGTCTTGATTATGATGGATTAGGCAGAAATTTACCGGAAGTATACAAACTAAAAGAGTAATTAGATAACACACATTATGATCAACATTGTTTTATTTGGAAAACCAGGAGCAGGAAAAGGTACTCAGGCAGAATTTTTAAAGGAAAAATATAAATTAACTCACATTTCTACTGGTGATGTTTTTCGATTTAATTTAAAAAACGATACCGATTTGGGAAAACAAGCAAGAGTTTATATGGATGCCGGTGATTTAGTACCTGACGAATTGACTACTAAAATGCTGATTGATGAGGTCAATAAGCATCCAGATACGAATGGTATTTTATTTGACGGTTATCCAAGAACGATTTCGCAAGCAGTTGCTTTGGATGATTTTTTGAAATCTATAGATTCGAAGGTCACTGCTACGATTGCACTGGAGGCTGATGATGAAATTTTGGTTCAACGTTTGCTCGAAAGAGGAAAAACAAGCGGTAGAATTGATGATCAAGATGAAGATAAAATTAGAAATCGCTACCAAGAATACAATGAAAAAACGGCTCTATTGATGCAGTATTACAACGATCAAGGAAAGTTTTATGCCGTAAACGGAATTGGAAGCATTCAAGAAATTACAGCGCGTTTAAGTACGGTTATTGATAATTTGTAGGATAAAAATAGTGTTTGATTTTTAAAGGTTGAATTTGGTTAAAACAACAATGCACTTAGAACTTTAGACTTTAAACAAGGTAAATGGAAATATTGATAATATTTTTTCTGATTTTGTTAAATGGGGTTTTCTCCATGTCTGAAATCGCATTAATTTCTGCGAGAAAAAGCAGGTTAGAAGCCTCGGCTAAAAAAGGAAATAAAAGCGCTCAAACTGCGCTTAATTTGGCTAATTCACCAAATAAATTCTTATCGACGGTTCAAATAGGAATTACGTTAATTGGTATACTTACTGGTATTTACAGCGGGGACAAAATAACAACGGATGTGGAGACCTTTATTGTGGGCTTCACAATCTTGGTGCCCTATGCACATTCTATCGCAGTGAGTATTGTTGTCGTTATATTGACTTTTTTCTCCCTAGTTTTAGGGGAGTTGTTGCCTAAAAGAATTGGTTTGAATCATCCAGAGGCGATAGCTAAAACTTTTGCCATGCCGATGAAAATAGTGTCTGTTGTAACGGCACCGTTTATTTGGTTATTGACTAATTCTACAGAGTTTTTATTGGATATACTACAGATAAGACCTTCCTCTGATGGTAAAATTACTGAAGAGGAGATTAAGGCTATTATAAAAGAGGGTACAGAGACAGGAGAGGTTCAGGAGATTGAACAAGACATTGTAGAACGTGTGTTTTATATAGGCGACAGGAAAGTTAATTCGCTTATGACTCATAGAAAATCAGTAGTTTACCTTCCGTTAAAGTCGAGCAAACAACAGGTTAAGGAGTTTATGCTTCATGAATTACATTCCATTTATCCCGTGTACAATAAGAACTATGATGATATTGTTGGGGTGGTAAATTTGAAAAATATTTTTGCGCACATTGACGATGACGATTTCAACTTGTCAGATTTAATGACAGAGGCACCTTTCATGATGGAACAGACAACGGCATATAAAGCCTTGGAGCGGTTTAAAACAACGGGTGTTCATTATGCCATGGTAGCAGATGAATACGGTATATTTCAAGGTGTAATCACTTTAAATGATATTCTAGAGGCCTTGGTTGGTAATGTTTCGGACTTTTATAGAGAAGAGTTTGAATTGGTCAAAAGAGAAGATGGAACATGGCTGGTTGACGGGCATTATTCGTTGCATGATTTTCTGACCTACTTTGACTTGGATGAATTAATAAATGATTATGACGTGACAACGGTGGGGGGATTAGTAATGACCGAACTTTCGCATATTCCAAAACAAGGTGAAAAATTGATTTGGAAGAAATTTCAGTTGGAAGTAATTGATATGGACGGTGTGAAGATTGATAAGATACTGGTGAAAGCCTTAAAATAATAGTGTTCAGTATTCCGTTTTTAGTATTCAGTAAGTAGCTGACCACTAAAAAATGGCATACTGCCCGCTGAATACTAAAAGTGATGACAGAAGATTTGAAATTAAAAGGAGGACAGCCGGAGGCTTTTCGTTACTTTAAATCCTGTCAAAATTAAATAAAGAATTATGACAGAAGGGAATTTTGTAGATTACGTTAAAATATTTGTTTCGTCCGGAAAAGGAGGAAAAGGGTCTACGCATTTGCATAGAGAGAAATTTATTGAAAAAGGTGGGCCAGATGGTGGTGACGGAGGTCGTGGTGGACATGTTTTTCTTGTAGGGAACAAAGGACTATGGACTTTGTTTCATCTTAAATTTGCTAGACATATCAAAGCTGGAAGCGGTGGTGATGGTAGTGGTGACAGAAGTACTGGGGCTGATGGTGAAGACAAGTTCATTGAAGTGCCATTAGGAACTGTTGTAAGAGATAAAGAAACTGGAGAGGTTTTGTTTGAAATTACGGAAGATGGAGAAAAACAAGTTCTGTCGAGAGGTGGTAAAGGAGGTTTAGGAAACTGGCACTTTAGAAGTGCTACAAACCAAACCCCACGATATGCTCAGCCTGGGTTACCGGGATCGGAGATGGATGCAATTTTGGAGCTAAAAGTTTTAGCAGATGTAGGTTTAGTAGGTTTTCCAAACGCAGGAAAGTCAACACTTTTGTCTGTTTTAACATCGGCTAAACCAAAAATCGCAGATTACCCGTTTACAACTTTAAAACCAAATCTTGGGATTGTAGCCTACAGAGATTTTCAATCTTTTGTAATTGCTGATATTCCAGGTATTATTGAAGGTGCTGCAGAAGGAAAAGGATTAGGACATTATTTTTTACGCCATATTGAGCGTAATTCAACGTTATTGTTTCTTGTTCCTGTTGATACACCAGATATTAAAGGAGAATACGATATTTTGGTAAACGAACTAACGAAATACAATCCAGAAATGCTGGATAAGGAACGTATGGTTGTTATTTCTAAATGTGATATGCTGGACGATGATCTAAAAGCAGAACTGAAAGAAGAATTAGACGTTTCATTTAAAGGAATTCCTTATATGTTTATCTCTTCTGTTGCTCAACAAGGGTTGACGGAATTGAAAGACAAATTATGGAAAATGTTGAATGATTAATTAATCATTTTTCACTTATAACAAAAAACCGTTTCAAGAATTGAAACGGTTTTTTTTTCTGTGTTAATTTGCGACTTGCACCTTAATTCCTTTGGTGTGACTAGAAAATTCTGGAGCATACATGCTTTGGATTGTGCTAATTCCATTAGAGAAATTCCCTTTATTATTCAGTCTAACATCATATTCTAAAACATAGGTTCCTTTGTTGATCCTGTCAAAAAAGAAGTGGGTTGCAGCGTCTTTAGTGCTTCTATAAAACCCTAAATTATCTTTGTACTGGTAACTAGATAAAACATCGATAGGCTCAAAACAAGACGCTCTCATGTCTTTTAAATGTACAAATTCCATATCTTCCTTAGTAGAGATAATTAAACGGACAGTAACTAGATCTCCTAATTTTAATGGATTGTTAGTTGTTATTTTTTGTAACACCGTGCCTTTATCTGTATTCTTCTTTAAATACAATTCTTTAGAAATAGACAAACTGGTATCAGAATTGCTTTTTATTTTATCTAAATCTTCAAAATATTGCCAGTAAACACCTCCATAACCTGGAACTTTGGATTTGTTTTCTATTGTAATAGTTGCCATTTCTTTTCTAATTTCAGAGGCTTTCCAATTCAATTTTAAGTAACCTGTTTCTGCTTCTTTTTCGTTAGCAGTCAATTTTTTTGTTAGAATTTTTTCATCTCCTATCTTGATAATAGTATTGTCTTTTACGCTCAACCAATCGGTACCTTGCATTAGTAATGCATATACAGCTTCAGTTGTGGCTTTTGTCGTAGGCCAGTTTTTAGCTTGCTTGTTTTTTAACAACCACACTTTCATAGCATCCACTGACTTGGTGTCATTGCTAACTTCCGTGAAAGCTTCAATCAGTAAAGCTTGTGTTTCTACAGGTGCTTGATACCAATACCAACCTACTTTGTTAGCAATCCAATACATACCCCAATCTTCGTTATTTGAAGCCGTTTCTTTTAGACTTTCGATTATTATTTTAGCTGCTGTTTGTTCTCCAAAACGATTCAGCACTAATGCTGCCATTCCTTTTTCATATAAAGAATAGCTTAACCAGTTTTCTTTAGCGCTGTCAACATATATTTTGGTTGCTTTTTTCAAAGTGTCAGAAAGCGGATAAGTTTCTAAATAGAAACTTCGGGTATAGAGGTAATGCAAATCGGAGTAGGGATGCATCCAAATCAGTTTTTCGCCGTTTTTTAGATTGTTCGTTCTTTGTTTATGGTTTTCTAAGAATTTGATATCAAGGAACGGGATTCCGTTTTTGGAAATTTCATTTATTTTCGCATTGGTCGCATCAGCTGTATTTAATTTTTTCAAATGACCTAATCCTGCCAGAATATGTCGTGTGATGTATTCGTTTTCTTCATTACCGCCATACCACGGAAATCCTCCTGATGCTTTTTGTTTTTGTTTTAATTTGTCAAAAGTAGCTTCTTGAGCACTTTTCATTTTTTCTAAGTCGAAAAGTAAGGCTAGTTTGGTTTTTTTGTCGGCTTCGCTTTGCGCATCATTTACCCATGGTGTTTCAGCCAGAAGGATCGATTTTAGCTCCTCGTTTTCTTCTAATTTAGAATTTAATTTTCCGTTTTTTCTCCAAGTTTCAAAAACAGCGGCGATTTTTGGATTACTATTGATGATTTCACCAGCCAAAGCATTGGCATAGTAACGAGCGAAAGTTTGCTCAGCACCTTCGTGTTCGTATTCCATCAAGTAAGGCAAGGATTGTAATGCAAGCCAAGCTGGATTTGAAGTGTATTCTAACGTGAATTGATGATTGCGTAAGCTTGTGGAAGCATTGTTTCTTAAGTTCTCAAAAGTGTATTCTTTCTTTGAGTTTTCGCGAACCCATAAAGGAATACTCTCCGTAACGAGTATATTGTTAGTCAAAACGGGTATGATGTTTTCTTCCCCATCAGAATAGTTGTCGGCTTTAGCTAAAACCTTGTACTGTACTCCTTGTATTCCTTCTGGAATATAGATGTTCCAACTTACAGTCGTATTTCCAAATGCAGGTATGGAATAATTTTTCAAGCTTTTTGTGTTCAGCATTTTGGTATCTACTGATTCCATTGTGGTAGCGTCAAAAAGTTGCAAAACAGCAATTCCTATTTTGGGTTCGCTGTTCATATTTACAATTTTACTAATGATTTGAATACTGTCTTTTTCTCTAAAGAAACGAGGGAAATTGGGTATTACCATTAGGTCTTTTTGGGTAACAATAATTTTTTCCAGATAACCAGAAACTGCTTTTTTATTGTGGGCGAATAGGCGTAATTTCCAAGCTGTTAATGCCTCAGGGGAGGTAAAATTGAAACTAATGTTTCCTGATTTATCCGTTTTTAAATTTGGATAGAAAAAGGCAGTTTCTGATAGATTAGTTCGGCTTTTAATTTCAGAAAGGGCTTTTAATGCCTTGTTAGTAGTGATTATTACTGCTCCATTTTCTCCTTTTGTTCCATAAAGAGCTGTTGCTTGGTCTTTCTCTAAAACTTCAATGGAAAGAATGGTTAAATAATCTAGTATCATAGCTTGGTTTCTAGATGCAAAGTTCCCATCAATACTATAGATAGCATTTGCGATATCTTTATTTTTGGCGGCTGTTTTTATCATTTTTCCGGTAGCGCTTCCTTCTAATGATATTTCTATCCCTGCGGTATTGTATATTTGATTGTCTTCTTCAACAATTATTTTGCTGGCAGCGCCTCTAATTGTTTCAGCACTTACTTTTCTGTCAAATGCAGGAGCAACAGATAATACTGCATCCGGGTCTCCTTCTATAATTTCAGTACCTAATTGTTTACCCGTTATTTGAGTAGCATAATTTAGTGATTTTTTTTCTTTATTGATACCGTAGCCTGTCACTACAACTTCTTCTAAACTGCTAGATTCTAGTTGTAAATTAATATTCGTTTTGTTATTCTTATCAATAAGAAGTGTCTGAGTCTGGTACCCTATATAAGCAATAACTAAGGTATCTGATTTTGACACATTGATTTCGTAATATCCGTCAAATTCACTGATTGTCGCCGTTTTGGTTCCTTTTACTGTAATACTGACACCAGGCAATGGAGCTCCTTTTTCATCAGTAATAATACCGGATATCGATTTTGTGTTTTGGGGATTGTTGTTTTGTTTCAAAAGGTATTTTTGATACTGAGCTATTGTTGCGTAGTCTTTTGAGTCAGAGAAATTAAATCCAAACCACAGTAGTTGTGTTCTTTTATCAATAAAAACCGGGCTGTGTAAAGTGGTGTTTAGATTGCGTAAAGTGGCGGACGTTTTATCAAAACCTAGTTTGTTTCTATAGGAAATGCTATTGTATACATATCGGTCGAGAGTGAGCGGATTCCAATAGCCTTTAGCAAATTGATCTAATGAACTATCGTACATGGAAGCTAATACTTCAGACTCTAGCGCAGTATTGGTTGGAGATAATTTAAAAGACCAGTTTTCAGTGCTTCCTGGTTGTATTTTGTTTCTAAAGCTTTCGACAGTAAAATCTAAGTTTGTTTCTTCCGCTTTTAAAGACACCTCCAGTTCCTTAGTAAAGGATTGGTTTTCAAATATGGACTCTAAGCCAATTTTTATTGATTTTTCAAACTGTCTTTGTAAAGGGATTTTAAGTAGGAGCTCGTTGTTTTCTAATGTTTTGTTTTCATCATAAAAGAGCTTATTCGCATAAGATGCCATTATTTTGAAATAGTGGTTAGGAATGACAGACTTGATGCTCAATAATACAAAGCCGTCTTTTTTTGGGTTCTTATTAAGCTGCTCAATCGAAAGTAGTTCGTTAGAGTCTAATTTTTCTGAACTTTGATTGATTTTAACTATGACTTGTTTTTCTAATGGAAGCTCATTGATGTCTTTAGCCGAAAAAACAACTTTGTAAAATCCTGATTGGTAATTTGAGATAAAATTAAGCGGAATAGTTTTGTCTTTTTCTGTATCAACCTTTTTAGAATAGACTAATGTTCCCAGTTCTTTTTGGTCTAGCGGTTTTTCATTATTTTCGAAGGGGAATAAGCTTTCAAAATCCTGTTTTGAAATGGCTTCAATTTCAGGAATGGGCCATACTCTTGGCTTAATTTTATTTGGAAAACCCTTAAGAAAGTAGAGGTTGACTTCACCCTTAATTGCTGCAAACTGCTCGTTAAGGTTTTTACTGTTAATCTCGACTGCGTTTTTATCTTTGGTGTTGATTTCTTGGGGAATAGTTATGTCAAGATTCATGGTATGATATCCTACGTTGATTGTTTGTGTTGCCGTATGTGTTTCACCGTTACTATCTGTTACATCGGCATCAATATAGAATTTATAAATAGGGCGGTCTTCTTTTGGAAAACGTTGGTTAGCATTGGCTATAAAATCAATATTGAACTTGCCATAGGCATCGGTGGTTGTCTCTCCGCTACCAGTTTCTCCTCCTTGTCCTTTGTATCTATAAGAATTGTCATAGACACTATAAATCATATAGGAAATTCTGTATTTTACCTTTGAATCAGATATATTCGCTCCCGAAAATGATTTAGCGAAACCTTCAACTCGAATTTTTTGATTGACTTCATAGCTCTCTTTTATAGGGTCAAAAACAACTTCAAACTTAGGACGTTTGTATTCCTCAACTTTAAAGCGAGTACCTGAATTTTCAAAATTCACCGTATCCCAAAATGGATGTTCGCCTTTTTTACTGCTGTCCGGCTCCTCTGCTTGAAATGTGAAATTGTCGGTTAGCCCATTCTGTGGAAGCTTAAATTCCCCAGAAAAAGAACCAAAAGAATTGGTGGTCACTTCAAAATTTTGGATGTTTTTATTATTGTTGTCTTTAACGATAATTTTCATCAAAATATTGGGGATGATTCTAGTTTCATTTGCTTTTTTTTGGAAAACAATTCCTTTATAATAAACGGTTTGTCCGGGTCGATAAATGGCTCGGTCTAGATAAAACTCAATTTTGGCATCAGTCTTTTTTATATTGGAATTACTGCGGTTGTAATATCGGTTTCTATTATAGACGATTAAGCTGTCGTTCTCTTTTGCTACCGTAATGTCAAAGTAGTTTTGAATGTCGTCATCTCGTTCAGAATTAGCATAACCTTCTTTATCGGTAGTTAATTCTAAATTATTGAATTTTATAGTTGCTTTTTCGATTGGGTTTCCTGTTTTTCGGTCTACTACTTGATAATAATCGGTGTTGTTTTTATAATTTGTCAGTAGGGAAAGGTTTGTGACTGTGATAGTTTCGTATGCAAACGCTTTTGTGTTTTTTATATCTGACTCACTTTCAAAATAAACTAAGTAACTGCCAGTTTCAAGTTGAGGCAATAGTATCTCAGTAGAATAGCTGAAGTAGTCATTCTTATTTGGTAATGCTTTTGTAATGCTTTTTACTAAGGGGTTTTTCTCGATTATAGTTGCGGCAATACTATCTTTTTTCATGTGCATTCTCCAGTCGTTAAGTTTTGAGATTGTTTTCTGGTCAATTTTGAAGTAAGAAATGCTAAGGGTATTTATGTTTTTATAATTTACGAAAGCTCTTGTGTTTTCGTTATTATAACTTTTCTCTAAAAGTTGAATGTTTAGATTTTTCTTTTCTAATTCATGTTTTCTTTGGACGGCACGTTTGTAAGCATTAGATCTGCTTTTTGTAGACAAGATAGTGTCGAATAATGCGATTGCTTTTTGGTTGTAATCAGGATGGCTGTCTTTTGACGCAAGCGTTGTGTATAGATTTGCCTTTTCAACTTGGATATCTTGTAAGAGTAAAAGAGGAATATCTTTGTCTTGTATTTGATCTAAAGCATTTAAATAATCGGTAGCATTTTTGTTTAAATAGGTGTAACAGAATTGCATGCGCGAGAAGCGATTGTCTAAAGAGTTGTTGTTATTTTCTTTTTTTTGATATAAAGTGATGAGCTTTTTTAAATGGTCATCCTTTACTAAATCAAGGTTTAAGGATTGAAAGGTCTTTGAATCACCGTATAAAGTATCTTTTGACTTTTCGAAAATGGAGGTTTCTATATTCCAAGAATTTAGAGTTTGAGTGAGGTAAGTAATGTTCTCATTCAATAGGTACTCATATAAATTTTGTTGGTTTAACTTTTCTGGAGAATAATGATCAAATAGAGATTTATAGGACTTCAGAGAAGTTTTTTTTAAGATTGCTTCGTTTGCGATGCTATTGGCGAAAGCAAGGCCAATTTGCTTTTTGAAAGTTTTATTTGACCATAATAGAAAATCAGTTTCTAAGCTGTCTGTGGTGGTTCTATAGTATATTTTACCGTTATTTTTTAAATAATAATCATTCAAACATTTCGCATACACATAATTGAGTATCGCTTTTGATGGCTCGGAAACTGTTTTTATTTGGCTTTTTAGATTGTTTAAAATTTTGGTTTGCGCGTCTTCTTCAAGGGTTTGAATGTATTTTGAATTATAGAAAAAACATTTTATAATCTGTGTTTCATTATTACTCGAAACGGCTTTGTTGTATATTTTATCTACGAGGGTACTTGCAGATTTAATTTTACCTGCTTTTTCTAATGCGATAACGGCATCCCATTTTTTGTCAAATTGTTGGGCTATTGCGGGCAGAGACGTCAAAAGGAAGAGTAGGAATAATTTTTTCATGCAGTTTTAGGATAAGAAGAATTGATTTTGAAGTGAATATAAGACTATTTAGGATAAGTTTTTTCTAAAATTTAGTGCAATAATACTTATCGCAACGGCCAAGAGTCTGTTTTTTATCTGCTGAATAGCTATTGAAGACAAATTATGGAAAATGTTGAATGATTAATACTTGTTCTGAAAGTATTTAAAGCGTACATAGTGCTAAATGTGGTGGAATTTTTGTTTTAAAATGTCAAAGCTTTCCCAATGATACAAGATTCCAATTATAAATTTCCTTATTTTTGAGGAATGAAACAAATTGTATATCTTTTTTTATTCTTACCAATGATGATTTGGTCCCAATCCAATTTTGACGAAGCAGAGAAATTATTCAACGATAAAAAGTATGAACAAGCGCAGCCTATTTTTGAAGCACTTCATAAAGCGAGTCCGTCCAACTTAAAAACGATTGAGTATTTAGGAGATATTGCAGGCCAGGATAAGGACTGGGAGGAGGCATTAGTTTATTACGGAAAGCTAAAACAATTAAAGCCGTCTGAAGCAAATTATTTTTATAAATATGGAGGCGCTTTGGGAATGAAAGCCTTAGAAGTTAATAAGTTTAAGGCGTTAGGAATGATCGGCGAAATTAAGGAGTCATTCGAAAAGGCAATAAAATTGTATCCTGAGCATATTGATTCGAGGTGGGCTTTGATAGAGTTATACATAAAGCTTCCCGGTGTAGTTGGTGGAAGCGAAACAAAAGCATTAAAATACGCTAATGAATTGTTAAAAATTTCGGCAGTAGATGGGTATTTATCAAGAGGTCATATTGATGAATATTACAAAAGATATAAGTCAGCAGAACTGCAATATAAAAAAGCAATTGCCACAGGGAAATCTTTAGAGAGTTACCAGAGATTGGCTAGCTTATATAAAAATAAAATGAATGAACCTGAAAGAGCCAGAGTAACCTTGGAAGAATTCAAGAAGAAAAATCAAAGGAGTAAGTGATAATTCAGGAGGTTTAAATTAACATACAAACGCATAATAGAATTAACGTAAATGACAACACATTTTATCGCTATAGGAGGAAGTGCTATGCATAACTTAGCACTAGCATTACATAACAAAGGATATAAAGTAACGGGAAGTGACGATGCAATTTTCGAGCCTTCTAAATCACGTCTGGATAAAAAAGGAATCTTACCGGCAGAAATGGGCTGGTTTCCGGAGAAAATTACAAATGATATTGATGCAGTAATTTTAGGGATGCATGCTAAGGCTGATAATCCAGAACTTTTACAAGCACAGGAATTAGGACTGAAAATTTATTCCTATCCGGAGTTTTTATATGAGCAATCCAAAAATAAAACACGTGTGGTTATTGGCGGATCTCATGGAAAAACGACAATAACCTCTATGATTTTGCATGTAATGCATTATAACGACATAGCAGTGGATTATATGGTGGGTGCGCAATTGGAAGGTTTTGATACGATGGTTCATCTTACAGATGAAAATGACTTTATTGTTTTAGAAGGAGATGAGTATTTGTCGTCACCGATAGACAGGAGGCCTAAATTCCATTTGTACCAACCTAATATTGCTTTAATATCAGGAATTGCGTGGGATCATATCAATGTCTTTCCTACCTATGAGAACTATGTGGAACAATTTGAAATTTTTGTGGATCAAATTAGCCGTGGTGGCATATTAGTGTATAATGAAGAGGATTTAGAAGTAAAACGGGTAGCAGAGGCAGCAACAAAACCAACCCGTAAATTAGCTTATAGTACACCAAATTATAAAGTAGAGAACGGAACGACGTTACTAGAAACTCCGGAAGGAGATATGCCCATTGAAGTTTTTGGTGCCCATAATCTAAATAATTTGGCTGGAGCCAAATGGATTTGCCAAAACATGGGTGTCGATGAAGACGACTTCTATGAAGCGATTGCCAGTTTTAAGGGGGCGTCAAAGCGATTGGAAAAAATCGCTGAAAGTAGAGCTGCAGTGGCCTATAAAGATTTTGCTCATTCACCAAGTAAGGTAGCTGCCACTACAAAAGCAGTAAAAGAGCAGTACCCAGATAGAATATTGGTGGCTTGCTTAGAGTTGCATACCTATAGCAGTTTGAATTCGGAGTTTTTAAAGGAATATGAAGGCGCATTGGAATACGCAGATGTTGCCGTTGTTTTCTATTCACCGGATGCAGTAAAAATCAAAGAATTAGAAGAAGTAACTTACGATCAGATTGCACAGGCTTTTAATAGAAAAGATTTGATTATATATACAAATCCAAAAGACTTCAAAGACTATTTATTCAACTTAAATCTAGATAACTCAGCATTGCTGTTGATGAGTTCTGGAAATTATGGTGGATTGAATTTTGATGAGGTGAAAGAATTGGTTCAGTAATTGTTCAATGTGGTAAAAATGGATAATACAATAAGAATCATTAAAACTACTAGTGAAAATGAGGATTTTATAAAATTGGTATGGGCATTGGATCAAAGTCTATGGGAACGGTATCCGGAGTTGACGTCTGATTATTGGGGGAATAATATTTTAGAAATCAACCCTAATGTTGTGATTCTGTATATCGATAATAAGCCTGTAGCCTGCGGATGTTTCAAGAAAAAATCAAAAAATGCAATTGAAATAAAGCGTATGTTTGTTTTGCCTGAAGCCAGAGGTAGAGGGTTTGCCCAGAGTATTCTGCAGGAATTAGAACGCTGGGGAGTGGAGTTAGGATTTTCTTTTTCAGTTTTGGAAACCTTACATAAGCAGAAAGCGGCTATTGCTATGTATCAGAAATGTGGATACGCGATAATTGATAATTACGAACCCTATGTGGGTTTAAAAAATAGTATTTGCATGCGGAAACAAATTTAAAGAATTAGCCAATGTCTGAAAACGCTTTTTTTCCTATTACTAATTGGTCCGAAGACGATAAGCCTCGTGAAAAACTAATGCTCAAGGGCAAAGGTGCACTGAGTGATGCTGAATTAATTGCTATTCTAATTGGTTCAGGAAGTCGGAATGAATCGGCGGTGGATCTAAGCAAAAGGATTTTGAAGAGTGTGGACAACAATTTGAATGCTTTAGGTAAGTTGTCTATTTCCCAATTAATGAATTTTAAAGGAATAGGGGAGGCCAAAGCCATTTCTATTATTGCCGCTCTAGAATTAGGGAGGCGAAGAAGATCAGAAGAGGCTGTTGAGTTAATCAAAATCACTTCCAGCAAAATGATTTTTGAAATTATGCAACCTATAATCGGTGAATTACCGCACGAGGAATTTTGGATTGTTTATTTGAATAATTCAAATAAGATCCTTTCAAAATCACAATTGAGTAAAGGCGGGATAACAGGAACATTGGTAGATGTAAGATTAGTATTCAAGATGGCACTTGAAATGGGAGCAACTGGATTGATATTATGTCATAACCATCCATCAGGAACGTTAGTGCCAAGTGATGCCGATAAACAAATTACCAAGAAATTAAGAACTGCCGGAGACAGCTTAGAAATAAAAGTTTTGGACCATTTGATTGTGACCGAGTTTAATTATTTTAGTTTTGTTGACGAAGGAATATTTTAAAAAAAATTATAATGAAAATTACGAATATAAAAGATGTCTTTTTTGACTTGGACCATACGCTTTGGGATTTTGATAAAAATTCAGAGATCACCTTTGAGGGTATCTTTCAAAGAAATCATCCCACCATTGAAATCAAAGCATTTATCGAGAAATATGTGCCCATAAATCAGGCCTGCTGGAAATTGTATCAATACGATAAGATTTCACACGAGGAGTTGCGCTACAACAGATTAAAGCATTCCTTTGACGCAATCAATTATTCCGTTTCTGATGCGCAGATTGAAATCATTGCGCAAGAGTACATTCAATTATTACCGGATAATAATCTTCTTTTTGACGGTACTTTTGAAATTTTGGACTACTTGAATGAAAATTATAAGTTGCACATCATCACCAATGGTTTTGCAGAAGTTCAACAACGAAAAATTAAGAATTCTAAGTTGCATGATTACTTTCATACCATCACAAACTCAGATATGGCTGGGGTTAAGAAACCAAATCCTATTATTTTTGAATATGCATTAGATTTGGCTAAAGCCAACAAGGAAAACAGTATCATGATTGGAGATTCTTTAGATGCAGACGTGCAAGGTGCTCTTGATATTGGGCTGGACGCTATTTTTTTTAATGCTGACAATGCACAAGTGGAACAAAAGATAAAGCAAGTTAATCATTTATTAGAACTAAAGAAATATTTATAATTATGAGAAAGCAATTTTTAGCAATACTGCTATGTATTTCAAGTATCGGTTTTTCTCAATCAGTAAATGATTATAAAGCGGTAATTATACCGTTAAAATATGAATTTACAAGTGGAGATAATGAGTATCGACTAGCTACTATATCGAAGTATAATTTAAATAATGCTGGTTTTGAAGCTTTTTATGACAATGAGTCTGTGACGGCAGAATATAATGACAGATGTAGTCTTTTGTATTTTGATATTGTAAAAGAAAGATCATTTCTAACAACTAAAGTGCATATTACTCTCAAAGACTGTTATGGCAAAGTCATTTTTGAATCGGAATCTGGGGTTAGTAAAGAAAAGGCCTATGAATTGGCCTATCCAGATGCTCTTAATGAGGCTTTTGCCTCTGTGAATGCTTTACATTATAAATACAAAGAGGAAGAGATAAATAAAGTAGTAGAACAACCGGTGGTATCGAATAAAAAAGAGGCCTCAGACATGGTTCAAGTGCCTAAAAACACGATGCGTAAAGCGGATATTGGTGCTTTGAAACAGACTGTTGTTTTGTATGCGCAACCTATAGTTAATGGTTTTCAATTGGTGAATAGTGTACCACAAGTAGTGATGAAAGTATTTAAAACATCTAGTCCTACTTGTCTTATTGCCTTAAAAGAAGCTACTCAGGGTGTTTTAATTTCAAAAGACAGTCAGTGGTTTTTTGAGTATTATCAAAATGATAAGCTGATATCTGAAAAGATAGAGGTTAAGTTTTAGTTCTAAATTTTAAGACCTAAAT
>NZ_AJXL01000018.1 GCF_000264055.1 Flavobacterium sp. ACAM 123
GAAAAGAGTAAAAAATAAAAAAAGGGGAACAAAAAAACCATCGGTAAGGATGGTTTTTGGTTAGATGCAGATTGTTTGTATTGTTATGTTGCTAGGAACAGGAAATGATCCCTTTTGATTTTTTTGCGGCAAGTAGCAACGGTATGATTTTTTAGTCATGCATCGTGTCAAGGGATTTTGATGTAATAAAGTAGCTCTGAGGGAGTAATTATTAGCCGATTATACAGCATGACAAAAGCAATGAACATCCATTTGTTAGTTGCTCGTTCAAAGAGACGTTGATCTAAAGTTTAACGAACCATTTATAATTAATCATAGCCCATCCTTCATAAGTTTCTTTCCTATTTACATAGGGATATTCATGTTTCCAACCGTCAATAAGTAAGCTTCCATCGTCTTTGAGTTCATATGTTTGTACTGGTTCATCTGAGAGATTACTTTGAATAGTTTCAACATTTTCCTTTGTCAATTCACATCTTGGACAGGTGATGATAGTTCCATCATCAAAATAAGCACGTAGGTCCACATTTGAATAGTGCAAAAACCGTAATTTTCTTATCTTTAGATTTTTCTTGTATTTTTTGTTAACTATTGGAGGTATTTGTGGATCTACATCGGCTGCTTTTATATCCGAATTGTATTGGGTTGTATCTGCTTTCTCTGTAGGAAGTTCTTGTCCTTGAGGTTGCTGTTCCTTTGATTTATTATTGCAACTGAAAAGGGTTAAAGAAAGTACAATAATTATTAGTAGTCTTTTCATTTTGTTTTTTTATTTAATCGCATCATGTTTAAAATCACTGTGTTTCGGTTATTGGGTCCGTTAAACGGATCCAATCTATCCAAAATCGAGTATTTTTTAGCCATAAACGAGCTTAATTTAATATTAGGCAAGATATTGATTATTTAATCAACAACAGCAATAGGTATTCCCTCTTTTAGCGCTATTTCAATTTCTATATCTTAGCACTAATTTGCTTAAGCACTATTTTTTTATACGCCTCTTGTGTGACAATCCTATTTGGGTAAACTAACAACGCTAAAATGATTTCCATTGGCATACAATGACAGAGAGGTACGGTTACGGTATAGTTAGCCTTTTTAAAGAAAACGGGAGGTCATTTCTTGTTCTACAGTAATGCTGGTGCGGTTTTTAAGGTAGTACTTAAACTTCTAAATATAGGTCGATAAGGACATCCGATTGCTTGTGAACTAAATCAATGTCTTTTTTGTGGCTGATGTAATTGGGTTTTAATCAATACATTATTTCTTTAAATAAATTAATTTCCCAAAAGAGAACTGATTATTTTTGTTTAACTTTGCTTAATAAATGTTAAACAACTAATTATTTTCTTTTTATTAATAATTTGTGGTAGTCATTTAATAATAAATTTTAAAAGCAAATAGCATGGAAAGTAAAAAACCAGACAATGTTGTATATTCAGATGACGAAGGATTTAATGCAAGTGTATTGCCATATGGAACTAATGTAGGGGCACCGGTGATTAGAATGGATGATGTTGTCTCGTGGAAGAGTAGAGGAATTAGCAATGTAAACAAACAGTTTGAAAGTAAGTTTAACGAGCTAAAAATACAGTATCAAAATCTAATGGAAGAATACGAATGGAATGAATTAGTTTATAATTCGAAATTTTCATTTGAGCCGGTTATTGGCGAAATCTATCATTTATATAGAGACGCTGCTGGGCTAAACTTTCTTTCGTTGATAGGGCCGCAAGAATGGAATAAAGAACACATAGGTACTTTTAAATTAAATAGCGAAAAAAAATGGATATTATTCAATTAAAAAAATGTGGTACGACAGCAAATAATAAGCTGTTAGTTCTAATTATTAAAAGCCAGTTAAATAAAAAAAGCACAAAGTCAGGAATGCAGACCAGTGCAAAATGTTGCATTTTACAAAGCGCATTTAAAATTGCTGGGAAAGTATTGATTAAAAAATTAGAACGATCTTATAAGTAATGAGCCTGGGTAGTTCTTGTTTGCGGTTGCTTAGTCAATCTTGTATTGTTATACCAAAAGGGTTTAGGTTTTAGTCCAGAGTGTTTTTATTTACTGCTGATGTACTATGAAAATTGTACAATATAATTGGATTATATTGAATATACAATTGGTAGTACTAAACAAGAAAGAGAGCGACTGTGGTAAGTTCTATGATGGCTCAATGGCTGTGCAAAATTATAAATTAAGGATGCCTATAGTCTCAGACTATGGGCTTTTTTTGTTCTTTAAGTATATGGATTGCGCTTTTTAACAAGAAGAGCTAGTTATACTAAAGAACGCAGCATATTTAAATTTAAACCGGATTAGTAAATCACTATTGCACACCAAAAGAAGGAGTGCTTATTTCTACTGGTTTCGTAGCCCCGCCGAGAATCGAACTCGGATCAAAAGTTTAGGAAACTCCCATTCTATCCGTTGAACTACGGGGCTAAAACTAAAGAAAGCCTTTACATTGCTGTAAAGGCTTTCTGGATTTTGCTCCCTCTCTTGGGCTCGAACCAAGGAGTGTGACTAGCAGTTAAATCAATACTTTACGTTATTTTACTTTTTTATGTTACCGAATTGTATGCCTTTTTTAATATTTTTCCTATCTTTAAAATTTAATTTTTACTTACTAAAAATAAATTTACAATATTTTTAATAATATATGATTACTTATCTAGATACTGCTTCTACAACTAAAGTAGATGAAAGGGTTTTAAATGAAATGACGCCTTATTTTACTGAAATATTTGGTAATGCTTCTAGCAACCATGATTTTGGTAAAAAAGCTAAAAATGCAATTGATCTTTCCAGAAAACAAGTAGCAAAATTGATTAACTCGAATGAAAATGATATAATTTTTACTTCAGGAGCGACAGAATCGATTAATATGGCATTAAAAGGGTTTGTTGATGCAAATTATTCTAAAGGGAATCATATCATTACTGTAAAAACTGAACACAAAGCAGTTCTTGCAACATGTAATTATTTAGAGGAACGTGGTGTTGAAGTTACTTACCTTGATGTTAATAAAAACGGTTTACTTTCATTAGAGGAACTAAAAAAAGCTTTAAGACCTAATACATTATTGATATGTGTCATGCTTGTTAATAATGAGACTGGAGTAATACAACCAATAGATGATATTGTTGCAGTTGCTAAAGAAAATAATATTACTTTTTTCTGTGATGCCACTCAAGCAATTGGTAAAATATCTGTTGACGTTAATAAAAACAATATTGATATGTTGTGTTTTAGTGGTCATAAATTAAATGGACCAAAAGGAATCGGAGTGCTTTATAAAAAAAAGGAAATACAGTTAACCCCATTAATACACGGCGGAGGGCAAGAAAACGGCCTACGATCAGGAACCTATAACACTCCCTTAATTGTGGGTTTAGGAAAAGCGTGCGAATTAGCTACAGTTGAATTTGAGGAAAAGATTAATGACATACTTAAAGCTAGAAATGAATTTGAAAATGCAATTGAAGAAAAGCAGATTGGACTAGTTTGTTTTAAGGAAACCAATCGTGTACCGCATATTTCATGTATCAAATTAAACAATGAGGATGCTGAAAAGTTTCTTTTAATGAATAGTGATGTCTTTATTGCATCAAATGGTTCTGCTTGCAATACAGCACTAATCGAAGTCTCTCACGTCTACAAAGAAATATTCGATGAGCCTAACAAAATAATTAGAATTAGTTTTTAATGGAAATACAATTAGAAAAGATAATATCAAGACTTGATATTGAAGCATACCAAGATATATTAGGTAAAGAAGTTATAGGCACATTAGGTCTATTGGGTGCGAATTATTTATATGACGAAGGCCTATACAAAATTTTAAAAAATACGTTTTCAAACGAAGAATTATTAAAAAAAAGTACTTCACGGAATTATTTTATTGACGCATTAAGAAAGGAAGAGATAGAGATACTTAAACAAAATCTTAATTTGGACATCAACGATAATTATTGGAATCAAGTAAAGAGTATTGATTTCAAAGGCGAAAACTTATCTATATTATTTGATTTTTTTGGAGAAAACCTATCTATAGATAGTGAAATACTGTGGATTCAAGAAGCAAATATTTTACCTAGATACCCATTATACCCTTACCAAAGAGAGGTTTTAAAAAAAATCAAGAATGTTCTTTCAACTAGAAAAAAATAGAGTTTTATTGCATATGCCTACCGGTTCAGGAAAAACCAGAACTTCTATCAATTACATATGCAACCATTTTATAGAAAACGATAATTCAAATGTCGTATGGTTTGCGAATACTGTTGAATTGTTAGAGCAAGCCTACAGCGAATTTGTAAAAGCATGGGTTAATCTTGGTAATAGAGAAATT
Source organism: Flavobacterium sp. ACAM 123 (assembly GCF_000264055.1). Lineage (GTDB taxonomy): Bacteria > Bacteroidota > Bacteroidia > Flavobacteriales > Flavobacteriaceae > Flavobacterium. The sequence continues at coordinate 4,361 of NZ_AJXL01000018.1, forward strand.
AAAGTTGTAAAATATTGGGGGAAATCAACAATTGACTTATCAAAATTAAAAGGTTGTTTCATTGTCGCTGGATTAGACAAAACATATAATGCCCTTCTAAAAGATGTCGGTAAAATGAGTGATTTTTCAAATAATTGTTCACTTGTAATAATGGACGAAGCTCATCAAGCAGTTGCGCCAACTTACTCATTATTAATTAATGCAATGCTAATTGTTAATAATGCATCATTAATTGGATTATCCGCAACTCCAGGCAGAACTTGGAATGATCCCGAAGAGGATTTAAAATTAGCTAATTTTTTCTTTAAGCAAAAAGCTAAAATTATTATAGAAGGATATGAGAACCCTGTCGATTATCTTATAGAAAAAAAATATTTAGCGCGAACAATTAATACCCCACTTCTTCATAAGTCTGGGATTCATTTAACGACTCAAGACTTAAACTATCTCAAAGTTAATTATGTGTTATCAAACGATATTCTGAAAAGAATATCATTGGACAGATTGAGGAATTTAGCTATCATAACTAAAATAAAGCTATTAGTAAAAACACATCAAAGAATTATTCTTTTTGCAATTACTAAATCACATGCTATTGTTTTGAACAGTTTACTTACAGCAATTGACATACAATCGAGTGTCGTAACATCCGACACTATGCCTAATGAAAGGACTAAAATTATTGATAATTTTAAAGTTTCAAGAAAAGATAATCCTGAATCTTTAATTCTATGTAATTATGGCATATTAACAACGGGATTTGATGCTCCTGAAACCAGCTGTGCTGTTATTGCTAGACCAACTGATTCTTTAGTATTATATAGTCAAATGGTTGGTAGAGCAATCAGAGGTGAAGAATCAGGAGGAAATCAAGAAGCAGAGATTGTGACAGTTATTGATGAAGATTTGCCAGGATTTGGCAATGTAGCCGATGCTTTTACTAATTGGGACGATGTTTGGGAAGAAATTTAAATAATGATAAAAAAATAAAAAAATATGAGTAATTCTATAGTACCTGTAAATTTAGTAGTCAAATCGATGCGTGATAATGGCTATAAAAACACCGCATATGCCATTGCAGAATTGATTGATAATTCAATCCAATTTGGAGCAAAAAAAGTTGATTTAATCTGCTTGGAAAAAGATATATTATTAGGCTCTAGAAATGTTTCTAGAATCCACGAAATAGCTGTACTTGACAATGGTGATGGGATGGATAAAGACACTCTTAGAAAAGCGCTTCAATTTGGGAATGGTACAAATTTAGATAAAAGCTCTCAAACACATATTGGAAAATTTGGAATGGGACTTCCCTCATCTTCAATTTCTCAAGCTTTAAGAGTTGATGTTTGGACTTGGCAAAATGACAGCAAAAAAGCCTTTTATTCATATCTCGACGTTAACGAAATAATTAATGGTGTATTGACTGAAGTACCTGAACCTATTGACATGGAAGTTCCGTCAAAATGGTCTAAGATAAGCGGTGAATTTGGAGATTCAGGAACTTTGGTGGTATGGTCTCAATTAGATAGATGTCTTTGGAGAACTGGAAAAACTATAATTGATCATTCTGAATTTATTGTTGGTAGAATGTATCGCAAATTTATAAATTCTGGAAAATGCATTATTAATGCTATTGTAGTAAATGACAATAATTATACAAAACCAGAAATACACAAAGCTTTCTTAGCAAATGACCCTCTGTACTTAATGCAAAACACTAGTGTTTCACAAGTATTAAAAGAATTAAATCTAAACGATCCTATGTTTGTAAAACATGGTGGAGATGACGGATATCAAAAATCCTATACCATAAATTTAGATGGTGAAAAGCATAATGTTTTTGTTAGATATTCTATTGCTACTGAACAAACAAGAAGAGGGATTAATGCTGGTTCAAATAAACATGGAAGTCATGCTAGGGAAAATGTTGGAGTATCAGTTATAAGAGCTGGGAGAGAATTAGAATTAGATACAAGTTGGACTAATAGATATGATTCAAGAGAAAGATGGTGGGGAGTTGAAATCGATTTTCCACCAGCTTTAGATGATGTTTTTGGAGTAACCAATAATAAACAATATGCAAATAATTTTAAAGAGTTAGGTAGCTTAGATATTGAAAACTTAGTAAAAGAAAGAGGGCAAACTATATCAGAATTTAAGCAAGAGCTAATAGATGATAATGACCCTAAAGTTCATTTGATTGAAATCGCTGTAGACATAAAAAATCAAATAAAATCCCTTAGAGGCATTTTAGTAGCTCAAGCATCAAGATTAGAGAAAGCTGATAAAACTACAAGACATGAGCAGACAGAAAATGAGGCGGAAAAACACGCTACTGAAGTAACAGAGCATAGAAAAGAAGAAGGTTATACCGGTGAAAGTGAAACTAAAGCTGAAGGTAAGAGTGAAAATGAAAAATTAGAAGAAATTTTATCCGAATTAGTTGGTGATGATGTTCCTGAGGCTAAAGAATATGCTGATGAAATTCACAACTCAAAAATACTATATCAATTCGTTAATGCTAATTTAGAGTCAAGAGCTTTTTTCTCTGTAAGTCCAGTTGGAGGTAAAATAATTATTAAATTAAATACTAACCATCCAGCCTATCAACAATTTGTAGAAATTTTGAATGATGATGTTGAAGTAGATTCAGAAAAAGAAGATTTAATTCGAAGACTTCGTTTAGCAAAAGATGGAATGAAACTATTACTGATGGCTTGGGCAAGATATGAAGATGAACAACCAGATGGTAAATTAAAAGAAAGTGTAAAAGACGCTAGAATGGATTGGGGGAAAATGGCAGCAGAATTTATGCGTATAGATGATTAAATAATAAATAAATGTTACACAAAAGCGGTATAAATCTATTTTCTAGTACATCTGATTTTTTTAATAACGAAGAATTAGTAATTCTTTTTTCTGCCTATATCAAAACGGATATTATTAAGCAATTAAATTCAAATCATAATATCAAACAGATTATTGTGCGTTGGGAAATTGAGGATTTAGTAAAGGGAGTTTCAGATATAGATTTATATCTCTATTGTAAAGACAATAATATTCAATTATTTAGGAATACTCGAATACATTTAAAAACAGCCTGGAATTTTGATTGTAAAATTTTATTTGGTTCAGCTAACTATACCAACAGAGGGGTAGGAGAATCAAATAATTACAACTATGAACTATCTGGTACTAATGAAAATATTTCTTTTAGTGACAAAATCTATTTGAATACTATAATTAAATCTAGTAGAATAGTAGATGATAATTATTATAATCAACTCAAAAAAATAGTTGATTCTGTTGAGAAAACTCCAAAAAACGTTTATCCAGAACTTGAAGAAAATATAATTGAAACTAACTCTTTTTTATTATCCGAATTACCTATGAGTTTATCGCCTGACGACTTATATGATGTTGCCATTCGTTCGGAAGATTATGATAGTCTAAACCATAACTGTGCTGCTCATGATATTGCTTTATATCAAATAGATGTTTTTCAAGATTACTCTTCTTTTAAACTTCAGCTGAAAGATAATTTTAACTTTCACCCATTTATATTAGCATTGAAAGATCACATAAAGGCACAAAGTTCTAAATCTTTAAATTATGGTCGTATTGTGCAGTGGATTAGAGAAAATACTACAACAGTTCCTACCCCTAGAAGTTGGGAAATAAAAGAACAGCAGATTGTAAATATTCTATATACATGGATTTGTTGCTTAGATGAAGAATATACTTGGGATGTTCCAGGAAATAGAAGTGAAGTGATTTATTATTATGGAAAATAAAAAAGGGGGTTTTAATTGGCTGACATCTAAAGAAACAAAATCCCTTTTAAAAATAAGTGATTGCAAATTAATGCACTTACGTTTAAAAGGGGAAATTGAGTTTAAAAAAGAAGGTAAATCTTTTTTGTATAACATAAAATCTAAATAAAACAGCTAGCGCATCCCTCCCCTTCTGAAGCTAAGATTTCATCTTGCCAACTAGTAGTCGTTTTAGCGTTTAATTTGTTACGAGTCATTCTTAAATAATGTTCTTTTTTAATTGCATTTACACGCTCAGGTTTTTTTAATTCACCTAAAGGTTCTTCCATCCAATTATATCCTTCTTTTTCGTAAACTATTGCTTCTTCATACAAATCTGCATGTTGTTCTAATAACCAAACCCATTCTATTTTTTGTTGATAAAAACAGAAGAAACAGCCAGAACGACTACGAGAGTAAGTACCTGTTTTGACTTCTCCATCAATCTCAACGCTATATTCTATAGGCTTATAATAAGCAGGAATACCTACTCCGCTCTCATCAAGGATTCTAAAGACATCATCAATTCCAATATTTTCTTCATTGTCAATCAATGAAAAACTCTCCAATTTACCAATAGGGTAATCGGTTGTTTTAAGCCATTCAAACACTACTCTGTTGAACAGTTTAATATCAGCATCAAGTAAAGCGTTTAATTTTTGTTTCTGCGTAAAACGCATTGAAATTGGCTGACCCACATAATCTAAAATCAGCGTTAGATTAATTGGATTAAATTCCTTGTATTTAGTTATGATAAATTCAAGATTTGAATTGGATAAAAACTTTTTAATTACATCTTCACTCCAAATATTTTTCCTAAAAGGGAATATGGATTGAATATTTTCTCTTTTAGAAATATAACCCTCCCTGTTTTCATCACCACGAATTCCAACATAGGAAATCGTTGGCGTGTCACCAATTTCATTTTCAAAAGGTTCTAACTTCATCTTTCCAGTACACCAACGAGCTGTTGCTGATGGTAAATAACCACCGTACATGGCAAGGAAATGGTCAAAAGGATTCTTCTCTGGAGAATTAACTTCATCAATTGACTTATATAGCTTTATATTTTTACCCAATACAGAATTTAACTTACCAATTAATTCATAAGTTTCATTCAATTCTTTCCCTGTATCGCAGGTGTAATATTCCACATTTATATCAGGATGTTTTTGGCTCATATAAATTGCCAAAGCGGCACTATCTTTTCCGCCAGAAATTCCTAAAACATGTTTGATTGCGTTCATGTTTATTATTTTTTATTTATTTCTAATGTAAGTAATTCAAACAGCAGTTGCTTTCTAACACTAACATCTAAACTACCTATTTTTTTAGAAAATTCTTCTTTCACTTTAGAGTATTCTCCATTTAATTTAGAATCTAGTACAATTTTTTCAGTAAAAAGGTCTCCTCTTTCATCAACAAACTCAATAGATACTAATTTATCCGTATTCAATTTATTAAATTCATGAATATTTGAAGCTTTAATTAACCCAAAGACAAATGCTTTGATGTTATTCATTAAAAGTATTTCTTCTTCATCAATCATTTTATCGATTGATTTACCCAAAGCCACATCAGCAATCGATTTTAACCATGACATTCTATCATCTAAAGGAGAAAAAACTCTTTTAAAAAATATATTTTGCTCTGTACTTAATAGATTAGCATCAATACTACTCAACTTAGACGTAATTGATTTTTTATAATCTATGAAGGAAAGCCCTTTACAATCTAGAGATTCCGTTATGGTAACTTCTATTCTATCCATTAACGCATCATAACAACTTCTCAATTCTCTTATGGCATCTTGAATATGAATTGTATAGTTTTTCAAAACCTCTTCATCCTCTTTTAATGATAAGCTATGAAAACCTAATGCATTTGGAAACTGATTAAACAATGCGTCCTCCGGGTCTTTAGCAGTTTTAATTGCTTCTCTTAATTTTATTGATTTGTCCGATAACTTTTTTGTTGAAATAGAATAGTCATTTAATCCTCTATAAAATCGTAAGAAATTACCAAATATGGACAAGAAAGTACTTTTAGCTCCATTTACATCATCACTCACATTGACTAACTCTTTATACCCTTCTAAAAGATTAATATTTAGACCTGAAACATCGTAGCTCTTTATAGAGTAATTTGAGGGTGACTTGTGAATTAAGTCTAACACATCATCTGAAATAAAAGGCACGAAACCATTAGTCTCATGGAATAAAGCATAGTCCTCTTTTTTAATAATTAAAAATAATGGAATCCAAAATTCAACAAAACCTTTTTTTAATTTGAACGGTTTAGTTTTAAGTATTTCATATAATTCACCGAGGTTTCGTTTAGAGGATTTGGCAGAATTTAAAAATGACAAACATTCCTCCCAAAGGGGTAAAAATGATAAATCAATTGGTAAATCATATCCATAAATACCATTATTAAGACGATGTATGCCTGTGTTTTTAAGCAAGCTTAGATATATAGATTTTTCAGGTGGAAATTTAGTATTGTCAAAACCTAGCATAGCATCGTTTTCAAATTCTAATATTTTTCGCATTAGAAATTTACGAGCAGTATTGATTTGTGGGCTAAGGTTTTCTCTATTAAAAAGTTCATTTTTTAAATTTGGAGCACTTGTAAATTCAAGATCGCAAATTTCTGATAATAAATGATTTAAATCTTTTTTAGAACAAATGGTTTTTTGAACACCTAAATAAAACCATAAATTTTCCTCAGTCTCAGTATAAAGATTTTGAAGTACAAACCAATGTAATTTATTCACATGATGCTGCAATTCTTCCATTAGTAGTTTAGAAGCATTTACATCCGAGGTGAATTTCTTTAATAAGAGTTTGTATTTATTTATGGTAAATATTTCGTTGTAAATTTCATCTGAATTTTCGTAAAGCACAAATAGATTACTTTCCGATTTTTTAGAGGCTTCTTTTACTTCTATATCTTTAATTTTAGCATTAAAAATCAGGTTTATATAACCATCTAAAGATCCCTCAGCATATTTTATTTCTTTAATATCATTAAGAATTCTGTATTCAAAATAACGAGGTGTTCCCGTCTCGAAAGAATGCCTTTTAGCATTTTCTAGTGGAAAGGTTATTATTTTGGCCAACTCTTCTGCTATGGAAAAATCGGCTTCTATTTCTTTAGTAATATCTGTTAACTCTTGTTCAATGTCAATATCAGTACCTTCAAGAAAATTAAGCTTATTACTATGTTTGTAGAATCGTATGATTCCAGATTTCTCCAACTTATCGATAGCTTTAGTTATGACTTCGGAATGAATTTTCGTTGTAGACTCTAAATAGTTAACAGCAAATTCTTTGTTGAATTTACCTCCAGATTTTCCGAAAATATTGACTAAACAAATTGTTTTAATTATTTGTGATGCAATTGGATAATCTTCTGAAAAGTTTAATTCTGCTCTTTCTAATGCTCTCATTGAAGAAAGCCATTGTGGTCTATGTGGATTATTATAGTTTTGAATATCACTCGATAGAGTATTTATCAAGTAATCATAAACACAACTTACATTAAAATATAAAGCATCATCATTTTTCTCTAAATTATTAAAATCATTTAAAAAAGTAAATAATGACCTTTCATTTTGCCCATAACGTTGTAATGCTTGAACCAAAACGTTGGCTGATAGCCAATCCAAAGGAAATAGTTTTTCAGACAATCCTAAATTACTGTTTTGGCTAAAGTTCACCAAATTCGATTTAATAATATCTTCATTGAGTTTGTAAAACCCTTCTTTTAAATTTTCAGGTATTTCAATTTTTTCTAGTTGGCTACTAGCGAAAAACAATAACTGTTCAACAGGCTCATTGAATAGCAAATCAATAAATCTCCCTTTAATTTTTTCCCATTCTTGCCTGTCGATATTGTCTAATGAAGACGAATAGGAAACAAAATTTTGATGAAGTGTAATAATGAAATGAGTGTTTTTTTCGGTGTCATTCACCCATTCAGAAACTAATTGCAATAAATACAAATCGTTATTTGCCTTATTCTTATTGATGTGCTCTAAAAATTTTCCAAACTCATCAATTATAATAACATATCCATTTTTCTTTTTTTCAGCAGCTTTTCGTTTCTTTTCGAGTGCTTCTAATATTTCTCTAGATGTTGTATTTGTGTCTAATCCAAGAACTTTTTGAAAAGCAAAAGTTAAGCTGGTTGCGTCACCCAAAATCTTCAAAAATTGATACGACTTGTTTTTTTCATTTAGTTTTGCGCTAAAAAACATCTTTTCTTTAAGCAAATTCTTCTCTAAAGCCCATAAAAAGGTTGACTTACCCGTACCATAGTTTCCAATTACAGTAAACGATTTATTGGAATTGTTATTTGTGCTAAAAATTCTTTCAAATATTTTTGTAGCATTTGGAGTTACAACATATTTCAAATTTTTAGATTGATCGCGCAATATGTTAGTTGATATATTAAACTCCATAATAATAGTTTTGTAATAATTGTAATTTGAAATTTTCGTTATTTGCTTTCAATTGAATCTGCCTGATTCCTGCATCTTCATTGAAAACAAATTCGGAATATTTAGAACATAATTTTTCAATTATGACTTCTAATCCTTCATTTGTTAAAACGAAAAAAGACCCAAGTGTTTGTCTAATTTCTTTAAATTCTATTGCAGTTTCGTTATCATATAAATCAAACAAACAATATCCAAAAATTTCTAATGGGAAATTATTTCTATTTTCTTTGTTTAGCTTATAGGTTATAACACCATTTTCTCTATTTAAAGCGGATATTAGGTTCAACTCTATTAATGGAGAATTGAAATCATCCTCCAAAGATTTTGAACCTCTAATTCCAGCAAAATAACTTTGAATAAACACTTTAAAATCACTGATTAATGTGTTTTCGCTCGTTTCTCTATTTGAAGTTTCAGCAATTTTTAATTTGATGAAGTTTAAAATTTGTCTTTCGTCAAATTCATAACTAATTCTTTCTTTAGAATAGTCCGAGAAAATTAATTTATAAATACTAGCAATATCCGTACGGCAAATTAAATATTGTAGCAACCATAAAGTCCCTTCGTTCTCTAAATATCTATCATAACCATTTTCTTCAGAAAAAATAATTTCAGCGAGATCTGTAGTGTTTTTATCGTCGTCAATGAGCCCAAAAGCTCTCAACCAATATTGAATTGCTTGAACCATATTTTTACCAACACCTAAATTTAAGATTGCTTCTTCAAGATTATTAAAACCATTAAGTTCTTCGTTGTCAATAAGTTCAATGCCTTTTAATAGCCATTGTTGCCTGCAGTGAAAGGTGTCATGCCCTGAAAATTTTAAATTTTTCATAAATCGAATTTGATTCTGCAATTTACTAAATTATCAATGGATGAAGTCACCCAATATTAAAAATAGGTATTTTTTTTCAAAACAATGACTGTCAGTATGTTATGAAAAATCAACTAATATTTATTTTGATTTTAATACTTTTAAGTAAACTTTAATAATATATTAATTGATTTTCCTAGTATTTCAATACAAGTTTATTGAAAGAACTTTTTTCTTGCTGCTTCTTACATTAAGATAAATCGGTCCAATATAATAGTTATTATAAATTTTAGATCCATTTCTTACGCTATATATTCATATTGCCTTAAAAATTTCACTTTAGATTGAAAATCTTTGAAGACAAATCAACGAGTAACTATGAGAAAGAATAAATTGGTTTTTAATGTAAAAAAAGGCGGTTTTTGCACCGCCTTTGATTTCAATATTTAAGAGTAATTCCAGATAAACCCACCACTTTTTTCTCGTTCACCTCTACAACATCGAGTAATACAGGTTTTAGAGATTCCAGTTTTTCTGGATGCCTCAGATGCTGATTTAAAATTTTCAATAAATTCAAAATTTAAAGAATATTGATTGACAGGTTTAACCCGTAAATCTGTTTTTGGAGTAATCTTTTCTAGTTGTCTGTAAGACCAGAAACTGCCATCATACATCGTTGAATTTAAACAGGCATTTGAAATTCGTTGTTTGTCTATTCCTAACGTTTCTTTAATTTCAGTTAAACTGTTATACGTTTCAATTAGATTTCCATTTTCATCGTATTGGTAAACTATCTTTTGAAAACCTCCGCCAGAATCTCCATTATAGCCTTCCTCTTGCGCCTTAAATTCGTAGATGTACTTTTTTTCCTTTTCTGCTAATTCATTTGGATCAATGGCTGTGTCCAATTGTTCCCAAGTGAAAGCCTCGGGACCATAAGTCCCGATTGCTTCTTGAAAATATCCGCCAACTTTTTTCTAAGCTTTTTGGATGTGGTCTTGCTTTCGCTCTTCTAAAGATTTGGTAGTTGCACCGATGTAAATCTCACCAGTTTGAGTGTTTTCAGCTTTATAAATTATACTATATTTCATTGTGCCCTTTATTAGAGGTTAAAGTAAAATTATAGTATCCGCCAGAGGAAGTAGATGAGTATGTAACACCTTTTTTTGCCGCATATATTTGTAACCATTTCGTTATTTGATGCGATGATGTAGTTGCCATTTCCGGGTACAAGCTCTTAAAGTTGCTGAAAAGAGCTCTTTTATTCAATGTAGTATCGTTTTGAACATAACTATCTGCAAAAGCAACAAACTGTTCAGCCATTCCATCTGAAAATTTATTTTGTAATAAGTTGATGTGCGGTACTTGATACAAACCTTGTTGCAGGTATGTCTTACAACAATCCATCATGAAATGATAAAACCTACTCCACTCTGATTCATCCCATTGTGTCCCAAAAAAACGATTGCCAAATTCTACTTCTGGTGTGAAATCTTGGTCATAATAATTACTCAATTCAAATTCATGTCTTCTCCTAATATCAGAGCTTCCTCCAGGACCTAAGACTTGAAAATTTGATGAAACTAAAATTTTTGGTGATTCTTCTGCTTTTAGAGTACTCTCGTTTTGCCCTTTTTTTTCAATTACAAATCCAGAAGTTGCCATAGAGTATAATAATTCTAGTGAAAATTTACGGTCTACATCATCAAAACATACAATATCAGTGGTGTTATTGATTCTTTGATTGTTAAACCTTGAATCCCTTTTCATGTTTTTCCCATCCATTAAAACGGTTTCAACACAATGGGAGAGTGCCTTAGACAGTAGGCTTTTACCTGTTCCGCCGTTAGTCTGTCCACCCATTGTTGCATTTTCATCCAAAAAAATAACAACTTTAGTTACAGCAGGATTGTTGTATCGGTGCAATAAATAGCCAAGTGTTGCTTTAAGAACTTTAAACCTCTCTGGATCTTCCTTTGATAATTTGTGACAAAAGTCCTCAAAATGTCCATTTTTAAAATTGACTAGATTAAATTCTTTTTGAACTATCCTATTAGCCCATATTTTGTGAGGAAGTTTTTCATAAGGCACTAATTCTATATTAGTTTCAGTAACTTTTACTGCTGTGTTTTTGAAATAAAGCCAAGCACAATCCTTTGGATCCTTGTCACTGATTCCTTTTACTTTAGGGAGCAATTCATATTTTTTTTTGTTTAAGTAGCTACCTATACCTCTTACAAAAGCTTCTAAGACCTCCGGTTCTTTTATAGAGATCAGATAGTTTCTAATAAAACACGATAAATCGCCTTCACTCACGTCACTTACAATATTGTCAACAATCCTCACTAACCTTGTCACACCTCCAATATTCATGTTGGCAAAACCATTTTTACCTAAAAACTTGATTAACTCAAAGTGAATAATCTTAGTAACGCCATTGTCATTGTGGTAAAACCCCGCGGGTTTTTTTAACTTTTGTTTTCCAACATCAGTTTTTAATTTTTTTTCCTTTACCATACATCTCTTCTTTACTTAAGCCCTTTTAATTAGTTCGTTGTTCGTAGGGCGATAACGATATCAACAGGGCAAAGATATTGGGAGAGAGAAATGTGGATGGGTAATAAAATTTATACCCAAGACAAACAAATAAGTTTTATTCAAGATTAAATAAGTCTCTCATACAAAAAATTTCCTCTAGAGATTGTAGTGTGTTTTCAGCAGACTTACTGTATTTATCACTCAGTAACTCATCTGCTGCTTTTTTAGATTTTTTTATTTCTTTGAATTTCAGTTTTTTATCATCATAGTATGTAAAGAAGGCTTCAATTAAGCGGTGTAAATGTAACGGGTTTATTTCTCCGATTATTTTATTACTATGAAGTAAAGTGAATAAAACTACTACTTGATTTTTTGGTAGTTTAAACGGAATTTTTACTGGTATATCTAAAGTTTCTGCAAGATGCACGGTATTAATATACTCATAAAGCTTTTCAAGCTCTTTTATGATTTTAAATTTAAATGATGAATCTAGATAGCACGAATTGTTTAAATCATCAATTAATTTTGCTAAAGTTTTAAGTTTATTACTGCAGAATCTTTGGATTGCAGTTGTTTCGTATATTGCTTTAGCTTTGATTTCTTTTTCAAATGATTGTTTTAAATAATCTAACTGATTTTTCATCTTTGGATACAGATAATCATCATAGAAGTTCATTGAATACTCTACATCAACAGTATTGCTTTTTCCACTGTACGACTCTCCATAACTAACTAACTCAAAATCATCGATAGTTTCTTTTTCAAAAATTACATTAATACGATTTATTGAATCATCAATTATCACACTTTCACTACCTTTAGTATATCGAATAGATTGATAAACAATATCTTGCAGTAAAAATTCTCTTTTTAGCTTATAAAATCTTTCTTCGTTTAATATTTGTTTGAATGAGATTCTGTCCATGTCTGTCTAATGTTATTTATTAAATGCGGTAGAATTGATTACTACCGCATTCAAAAGTAATAATTGCAATTGCTTTTTCATTGGTTTTATTGATAAAGGAGAAGCCAACGTAAAAGATTGGGTATTCAAAATACAGCATAACTCCTTGCTTAATATAGTTACTCTGTAATGTCCTCAATAAGGATGTCAAAAGAGTGGTAATGGTAAGCATTACCATTTATTATAAAAATTGTTTTTAATGCTGTTGTCACTTTAACCTCATTAACCCAGACTAATTGCCCTTTTCTTAGTAGTCCAACGTGGGACAATACTTTGACTCTAAAAGGGCAAAAAAGTAATCTGAGTGCATTATAGTAGGTGATTACATAAAGTTCTTTAGGTGAACTGAATTTTAGTACATCTGCTAATTCATGGTCTTCCATAATTTCTTCTTTCTCTACCTCCCGTTAAGTGTTCCTTGCTAAACAAAAGAGCTATTGTTAATAATGGAGGAACCAATTGGGATTGTTGTTTTGGATCGATTTACCTAGGTCATTGATTAGTTCGTATGCGTTGACATTTCTTTGTAAGTTGTTATCGATGTAAGATGATTTGTTTGCTTCTGTAAATAAGTTGTACAGATTCCAGAAACTTATCGAACCATCAGGACTTCTTGAGAAGTTGGGACACTGGTAATAGTCTTTCACAATATTGTTTATTTGACTGTCATTCAATGAAATTGGGAAGATTGATTTCTGTGTGTGTTTGTCTAAGTGCGTAAACATTCTGAATTTTCCAATTAGATGCGCAAATTGCATTTCAGACAACTTGTATTCAATCATTCGCTCCAACATTTTAAGGTGATGGTCTCTCTTGTAATTAGAGAAAAGTTCAATCATCTTGTCTTCTAACTCATGTATAGATGATATCCTTATTTCATTCGAAAAGCCATCTGTACTAATACACAGGTTGGTGCATACCTTATTCTTGAAGCCAATAAAGACTTTGAATTTCTCCATCGATTTTTTGCTATAAAGGTTTTCCTGATTATAGGATCTAACTCCACCAATGCTCAATGTAAGCTCATTTCCGTTAACAATTTGCTTTGTCGAGGGTAAGTCTATCATGAAGGCACATCGTTCGTAATAAATGGTTTTTTCGTGTTCTTCAAGGTCTTTTGCAGGTTTGCCGATTGCTGAAGGAATTCTTCCTTTTACTACGTGGCTTACTCTAATATCTGGCGATTTCTGAAGTACACCAGGCAGTAATTTTTGAATTATTTGTTGGCATTTATCTACAAACTGGAAATGACTGATTGTTGACTCGTTATCCTTTGAGAATACAGGGATTATACAATCTTTTTCCAAATGTTCTAAACTCACTATTTCTGTGTTGGCCTCAATAAAGCTGCTTGATGGTTTATTTATTATCTCGTTTTCATCTACTAGATGTTCGTTGATGCTACTATTAAGTACTAATTCCATGGGTTTCTTCAATTAATGGTTTTACAATTTCTTTTTCATCGACTAGGTGACTAGCGATGTTTTCTATCTGATTTTTTCTATTGATAATGGCATTGTGGATCTGCTTTTGAAGCGAAGGATATTTTGAATATACATGCTTCAATCCTTCAATGTTCTCACACGCATTGATTTCAGACATAGCGATTTCAATTGAAACCCCCAGATTACACCATTCAATAAGCTTCTTACCTGTGGATGAATTAATGACGAATTCAGGTTTCCCAGAAAATAAACCAGTTCTATCTTTAGAAGCGGTTACAAGATGATTGTCATTGATAAGCTCAAAATTGACTGTCAGCTCATATTCAAATCCGTCTCTTGTAATTTCCTTAGTTCCTAGCTTCATCACTTTAGTCTTACCATTACCATCTTTATCAAGACTATAATCCGTTTTGCGTCGTACGGTAGTAATGACATGGCAGTTTGAATTCAATATTTTATCGATAAAAGCTTGATGTCGCGGAGTTATTTTTGCCCAATCTTGAAATCTTCCTCCAAGCTGTTCGTGTAGTTCTAAGCATCCTCCTTTACCAGACCATTCGTGTGTGATGCTGTCAATTATAACTACTTCAATTTCTTCTTTTTCACAAACCTCTATGGCTTGAATATAACGCTCTGGAGCGTATGGCTCATTCAATGACAATACATTGAAATCTCCTAAATGAGAGTAGAGACTGGCACTGTTGTTTTCCGTATCAATTATAGCTATTTTAGTCCAATCGTTAGTGATTCCGTAAGCTAATAGTAAGGCTGAATACGACTTGCCAAAGCCACTTGCTCCACTTAAACCCAGTCTTAATTTCACTTGGTTTCTTTCTGCTTTTTGTAGTTTCATACTAATGTTATTTAATGTTGTTATTGGTCGTTATTCGACATAATAAATTATTGTTATAAAAAAAAAGGAACTCCTTTTGAGAGTTCCTTAATTACTTATATTGAGGTGTTTTAGTACACCATTTCGTTTTTTAGCACGTTGCTATCGACGATACTTTCTTCTTCTGAAAGGTATTCGTATCGGTGAGACATTTTGATTATTTCACCTGTTTCCCGAACGGTAAATTCGTAGGGATCTACTGTTACCTTTTTTATCGTTCCGGGCATTTGAGTACCTACAAGTGCTTTACAGGTTGGCTCATTAAACGTGCACGGTACTTTAGTTGCTCGCGCTGTAAAGTAAGTCTTTCCAGTTTCCTTACTTTTTACTGATTCGATTCCTCCTTGCACTTCAAGAGCATAGAAGCTTTCCCCATTCTCTCTTTGATATTGTTTGTAATCTACAATTGTTACCATAGTCTTTATAATTTTAAGATTAAACATTGACGGGCATATCCCAAAATATAAAAAGAGTAGGGGGTGAAGTGTGGTTTAGTAAGTGTATGGCTTAAAAATTTTTTTTTAAAAATTACTATTGTAAATACTATCTTTCTTTGAGTTTTCTTTATTGAGTTCCCTGCGTTCAGTATTTTGTCTCGTTACCTCTTTTTTTAGTCTCTCGTTCTCTCTTTTATCTTCGAGTTTACCGTCTTTGATTCTTTTTTGTAGGTCTGAAAGTTCATGATAAACGATCATTGTTTGAATGAACTCCTGAGAATGGTCACATAGCATGTTACAAGGAACGCTTACTTTACCTGAATGAACCAACTTGTTAAGATTATTTGATTCAGTCAATTCAATTACTATTCCGTCTTTTATCCAAGTTGCTCCATGATCCGTTACACTATTAAACTGTTCTTCTTTATCTTCATATTCACACATTGGTCTTCCATATCTTCCTTGCAGAATTTTGTAATAGGCTTCGTAGTAATATTTAGGGTCGTACGAATTGGAATTTTTATTGAATTTCAATACATGTCGAAGGTGTATTATTTTTAATTGATTGTTTTCCATTACATGAGTGATTTTAAAATCACACCCTTTCTCCAAAGTTAGGTAAAGGGTGTCTTTATTGATTTTCATTTTGCTCTCTCTAATGTTTTTTCTTGTAACGCTATCAAATTCGGCTTCTGTCATATTTAAATGATAATTCATAAAAAGAATTTGATTTTTCTTTGGGGTAGATTTACTATTTAAAGTTATTTCAGTTATTTCATCATAATAATCTACAAAGGAGGCTAGTTTTTCATTTTCATTTTCATTTTGTTTGCAGCATGCTAGAGTTATTATCAGGAAAAATAAGATTGTGTTTTTCATTATGATGTGATTTAAAATTTTAAAATGGCATTACACTTAAAGTTACTTGATTGTTGTTTTCTTTAACTAAGAGTGAAAGGAGGGGAGATTTATGGGTTTTATCATAAAAATTGTAATTAAGCTGTTCTGTATCTGCGTCCAAAGTTGGCTGCTCTATTTTCAATAGAAGTTCTCCTTCTGAACATTCATGAGCTTGATTAATCATTCCTTTAAAAAATTGGTAAAAATCCTTTTTATTAGGTGCTTCTGTCTCTACCTCCGCTAACATTAGAAAAGGCAAAAATGATTCTGGATCGTTATTGATGCATGATGAAATCAATTGCGTCTTAATTTTTTGCATTGATGTTGTCTCTTTCTTGTTGTTGTCAAATCATTATTAGCCATCATTAAAGATTAGTTATCTTATTTAATTGTGTTAGCTAATTCTTTTGCTGTTAGTCGTGAAATACAAGGTTCATGACATTGACTCCATCTGAAGTAGTTAGAATCATAAAAGGTTTTCCAGATAAATCTAGACTAAGAATTGCTTTGCTCTCATCTACTCTATCGATCAACGCATAACGCACTGAATCTTGAAAGTGATCTATGTGGTCGCACGTGAATATTTTTGGCGAATTTCCGTTATTAAAGTTTATAGAAACTGTTGCATTAGGTTCTGAATGCTTTGGTAATTTTACCAAAATATCTGAATCTAGGGACTTACCGTCTATTAGGTTCATTTGGCTGAACCTAAACTCATAAGTTTCAGTATTAGTCTGAGCGTTTGCAACTAATGACAGTAAGATCGCTAGCAAGAAGAATGTTTTTTTCATGATTTTTATTGTTAAATAATAATTCCTTTAGAAAGTGAATTATATTAAAATAAACCTAACTCACTTAATTAGTAGTATTTTACGGTTTCTTTTAAATGGATGTGTTATTTATTTAAGAATGGTCATTTACTAACAAAGAAACATTTATTACTTTCTGCTCACAATACCCACTTTAAGTGATTTGTTTGCAAAATAACTCCTTTTCAAAATTACTTCGTTACGGGTTTCCTCATTCTGTAAAATAAATCGTTATTCTTTTAGATTAGTGTATTGTATCACTCACGGATTTTATATCACTACACAAATCTAACTTAATTTTCGACTTATAAGTCGATAGCTGAAGAGAATTTTGATTTAGTCATTTGTTTTCTTTGTTCGATGCAGAAGCATCTAGAACAGATAGAACATGAATTAGTCAAAAGGATCTACAAAGAGTTCCTTGTAAAATTCGATGGGAATAAATCTGAGTTTGCCAGAGCAGCATTATGTTCAGAAACTACCGTAAGAAGAGTATTTAGAAACGAACAAAGAATGACTGTTGATTTATTATTGAGATTCTGTTTAGCTTTGGGTATAGAAGTAAATGAACTTTTTGAAGGGGTAAACATTTTAAATGAAAAATGAGCCTAAAACTTGTTAGATGCGTTAGACTCATTCTATACTATTTTAATTTGTCCTTAAGATTAGCCATCGCTTCACTAACTTTCTTCTGCACTACCTTTCCGTAACTTTCCTGTGTAATAAGCATATTAGAATGACCCAGTAGTTCTGATACAATTTCCATTGGAACGTCATTATAAAGTAATACAGTTGAAGCAAATGTTTTTCTGGCAATGTGGTGCGTCAATCTTTTTTCAATTCCAGTTATAGCTGAAATTTCCTTGAGATAAGAATTGAATTTTTGATTACTTATTGGAGGGAATATGCGATTACTATCGGTTGAGTATTTCTCAATGATTTCTTGAGCTTTTGGTAGAATTGGAATTGAGATTTGACGTTGCGTTTTCTCTCTCTTCATCTGAATCCAGTTCATGTCATCAAACCCTTTCTGAATGTTCTGCTTCTCAAGATTTGCCATTTCATTATAGGCTAGTCCTGTGTAACAGCAGAAAATAAATAAGTCTTGAATGGTGCTTAATCTCTTTTGTTTTAAAACTGCTTCCTCAAGGGTTTTAAGTTCTTCTGTAGTAAGGAATATAACTGTTTTGCGGACTGTTTTAGATTTGTGAAGTATAAATGGGTCTCTATCTAGATAACCTTCTGAAATCGCTTGTTTAATAGGTGTTCTAAGTCTTTGAATGGTTTTGTTGATGGTGATTTGCACCTGATTTTTCTCTGTCTTTAAATAGTAATCAAAATCGTCTAGAAATTGCAAACTCAACTCATCCATTGGGAAATCTCCCTTTTTAAACTTCCATTTTATAAATGACTCTAGATGGTTACCCACGTAAACAAATTTGTTGTAGGTACTGTCTTTGATTTCTAGTCCTACTAACTTTTTTATTTTGATTAGATACTGTTTGTAGTAGGAAAGGACAAATTCCTTCTTTTTGATTTCCACACCAATGAATGTATTGTAGATGTTGTCAAGAGTGCAATCACCACCTTGAAGTTGAAATACTAAAATAATGTTGTTTATCTTAATTTGAACTTGTTCAATCTGAGCATTAATAAATTTGTAGTTTGTGTCTTGTACGCTTGCTTTTTGAAGCTTGTTTTCCCAATAGTTTGGATTTACGAATAGTCCAGTAGAGAATTGTTTTCGCTCCTTGTTAAGAGTGATTCTACAATAAAGGGGACATAGTCCTTTAGAGTTTGTCTTTACGCCACTTATTACGAATAAGATGGTTACTTTTTTTTGGTTCATTTCCAATTGTGTTTGAGTTAAACAATTGGCATTACAATCAGTAAAATGGGGGTCACCTTTAAAATTTAGATGGTCACCTTATGGTCACCCTTTTTTTTCCTAAAATAAGTTGGCAAGTTGTCAAATGACAAAACCCACTATTCTCAGTATAACTCTGTGAAGTACTGATTCCATTCACTTTATTCCAAAAAAAAAGCCCGACATTGCTGTCAGGCTTTTAAAAAGCTCCCTCTCTTGGGCTCGAACCAAGGACCCTCTGATTAACAGTCAGATGCTCTAACCAACTGAGCTAAGAAGGAAACTGAGCAATAAAATTGTAACGTTTGTTACAGTTGTAAAGCGGTGCAAAGATAGGCTATCATTTGATTTGTGCAAACAAAAATTAAACTTTTTTTAATTTTTTTTACTTCCCTACAATTGCTTTGTAAATATCGTTTCCGTTAGCAAATAACAACAGCGATATAAGTAATACGAAACCAACCATTTGTGCGTTTTCAAGGAACTTGTCACTTGGTTTCTTACCGCTGATAATTTCATATAATAAAAACATAACATGACCTCCATCGAGTGCAGGAATAGGCAATAAGTTCATAACCCCAAGCATAATTGATAATAAAGCCGTGATAGTCCAGAACGTTTCCCAACTCCATGTACTTGGAAAAATATCAAATATGGCTTTAAAACCACCCACTTGTTTGTAGGCTCCCGTACTTGGACTGAAAATCATTTTTAGTTGTTTTCCGTATCCTACCACTTGGTTTTTTCCTTTCATGATTCCTACTGGAATCGATTCTAAGAAACCAAATTCTTCTTGGCTCACTTTGTAATATCCTAATTTTTCCATGGAAGCAAAACTCAAACCGGCAAGTTGAACGCCTAACATTCCGTCGTTGTTTACCGCAACCTGGATTTGCTCTTCTTTTTGATCGCGCAATACCATTGCAGAAATGGTTTTTCCTTTGTTGTTTTCTAATATAGCTTTTGCCTGATCTATGTACTTCGCAGCTTGACCATTAAGGGTAACCACAACATCTTTGGCTTGTAATTCTTCATTGGTAGACTCGTCAGTAACCGCACCAATGACAAATGGCCTTCTGATGTCCAGTAAGGTTCCTTTTTCATATTTAGACAATTGATCGATAAAATCAATAGGCATTTTTATGGTTTGCTGGGTTCCGTTTCTTTCGATAAGGATTGCTTTTCCCAAAACAACTTTCATGTTGATGTCATTGTCAAACTTCATTATTTTTGTACCATCAACCGAAATGATCTTATCACCCGTTTTGAAACCGGCGTTTAGCATGGCTTGATTTTCAATTAACAGCCCGTCTTTCATATCTGCATTAGCAATATAAGTGTCTCCGTAAGCAAAGGCCATCCCAATATAGATGATGAAAGCTAAAATGAAGTTGACCGTCACTCCACCTAACATGATAATCAAACGCTGGTAAGCAGGCTTAGAGCGAAATTCCCAAGGTTGTGGTGGCAAAGCCATTTGTTCCTTGTCCATACTCTCGTCAATCATCCCTGAGATTTTAACGTATCCGCCCAGAGGCAACCATCCGATACCATACTCTGTATCGCCAATTTTCTTTTTAAGAAGAGAATATTTAACGTCAAAAAACAAATAGAATTTTTCGACTCTGGTTTTAAATAATTTAGCGGGAATAAAGTGTCCTAATTCGTGAAGTACTATTAGTAATGATAAACTCATTAAAAATTGTGAAAGCTTGATAAATATATCCATTTTTTATTTTAAGTTCTTATTTGAATTGCACAAAAGTAGCGTTTTCTATTTTATTTTGAAAGCCTTATAATGGTGCTATTTTACAATTGCTTAGTCAACAATTATGCCATATGGTTTTTTACTTGGCTGGATGTCGCGTAACTTTACAGTGTCGCATTTAGACTGATCAAATTTTCAACACATATCTTATAAAATCATCATTATGTCATCACTATTATATTCCCCCTTACAAATAAAAAGTCTTTCGCTTAAAAACAGAATCGTTATCTCACCGATGTGTCAATATTCGGCTGTCGATGGCTTTGCTAATGATTGGCATTTGGTGCATTTGGGTAGTCGTGCCACGGGTGGCGCAGGGTTGATAATTCAGGAGGCTACCAGTGTTTCTCCAGAAGGAAGAATTTCCCCAGAAGATTTAGGCCTTTGGAAAGAGGAGCATATAGAAAAATTAGCGCAAATCAATCAATTTATTGTGAGTCAAAATGCGGTTCCTGGAATTCAATTGGCGCATGCCGGTAGAAAAGCTAGTGCAGCATCTCCATGGAATGGTGGACGAAAAGTAGCTGCTGACGAAGGAGGTTGGGATTCAGTAGCTCCTAGTGGTATTGCTTATCATGAATCAGAAAAAGCACCTATTGCATTAGATAAAAATGGTATTCAGAAAGTGATTGCTGATTTTAAGACAGCGACCATAAGGTCGGTAAAAGCAGGGTATCAGGTTATGGAAATTCATGCGGCTCACGGGTATTTATTGCATCAGTTTCTTTCTCCTTTATCTAATGTTAGAACGGATGAATATGGAGGGAGTTTTGAAAACAGAATTCGTTTGACACTGGAGGTGCTCGAAGCAGTACAATCGGAATGGCCAAAAGACTTGCCGTTGTTTGTTCGTATTTCAGCGACAGACTGGGCTGACGGAGGTTGGAACGCAGAAGAATCTGTACAGCTTTCTATAATCTTAAAAGATAAAGGAGTTGATTTAATAGATGTTTCGTCTGGTGCCTTGGTACCTTACCAAAAGATTCCTGTAGCTCCTAATTACCAAGTGCCTTTTGCTGTACAAATCAAAAAAGAAAGCGGGATCCTAACTGGAGCCGTAGGTCTATTAACTGAAGCCCATCAAGCAGAAGAAATTATCAGCGCTGGTAAAGCAGATTTGGTTTTGTTTGCTAGAGAATCGTTAAGAAACCCTTATTTAGCATTAACCTTTGCTCAAGATTTAAATGAAGATGTCTCTTGGCCAAAGCAGTACGAACGAGCTAAAACAAAATAGTCAGAGACTTTCGTTACATTGATGCTGATTATTTTTTGTACTATATCGAAATATAGAATTTATAAGCCTTTCAAGGCGTTTCGTTTTTTTTGAAATAGCATAGCTATGTTACCCGATAGCAAATGTTGAAAACACAAAATATTTTAAACTTGACTTTTAAAAGTATCCGGATTCTTAAATAAAAGATCAATAATATATAATAATTGTCATCTATGTCAAAGCGAAGCTTTCTCAGCCCAATCAAAATAATCTATGTTGCTATGTGGTAAAAAAAAGAATACAATTTGAGCTTGACTTTTAAAAGCGCCTGAGTAATTTAATAAAAAGCTAAGAATGAGTGTCCTCTATTTCAAAGCGAAGCTTTCTCAGTCCAATTAAAAAAATGATATTTCTGTGTGGTAAAAAACCGTAGCTCGATAAAATAAAAATTATGCAAAAAATAAAAACGGCCTTACTATCCTACGGTATGTCTGGAAAAGTATTCCATGCCCCATTTCTCGAATTCCACTCTGGATTTGAATTACTTGGTTCTTGGGAGCGAAGTAAAAAATTGATTCAACAGGATTATCCCAGTGTGAATAGTTATGCCACTTTGAAGGATCTTCTGGCATCTGATGCTCAATTAGTCATCGTGAATACGCCGGTGGGAACCCATTTTGAATATGCTAAAAAAGTACTAGTGGCTGGAAAACATGCCATAGTCGAAAAAGCCTTTACTACTACTGTAGCCGAAGCAGAGGAGCTGGTTGCTCTGGCGACGGAAAAAAAAGTAAAACTTTCTGTTTTCCAAAATAGGAGATGGGACAGCGATCTTAAAACAGTGCGGCAGATTCTTTTGGATGGCGTATTGGGCGACATCGTCGAAGCCGAATTCCATTTTGATCGGTATAATCCCCTATTGAGTCCGAAGCAACACAAAGAAACCGCTAATGCCGGTGCCGGGATTTTGAAAGACCTAGGCCCACATTTAATTGATCAGGCGGTGTATTTGTTTGGCTTTCCGCAAAGTGTTTATGCTGATATTCGCACGACACGTGAACACTCTCTGGTGGATGATTGGATTGACATTTTACTGTATTATACCAATTTTAGAGTCCGATTAAAAGCAAGTTTTTTTGTTCGGGAAGCGATTCCGGCTTACACTATTCATGGTAAAAAAGGATCTTTCCTGAAACCGCGAGGCGACGTGCAAGAAGACCACTTGAAACTAGGTAGAAAACCAAATCTGGAGAGTTGGGGAACGGAGTCTATCGAAAAGGAAGGACTCTTGCATACCGAAATTGACAGCAAAATAGTACAGGGAAAAATACCAACAGTGCAGGGGAATTATTATACTTTTTTTGATGAGGTTTACAATTCTATTGTAAATAATAAAAAAGAACCCGTTACCGGACAAGATGGACTGAGGGTAATGCAAATTATCGAAGCAGCCATTCAAAGTAGCGCTCAAAAAAAAGCAATCGATTTATAGGTAGATTATGGAGAATTAAGAAATTGAAGTATTGATTGAGTATCAAGCTCAATTCTTTAATTGTTAAAAAAAAAGCTTTCTAAGTTCCTCAAAAACAAACACGTGTCTTTTACAAGTGCTAATTCATCTTTCACAAACAATATTATTTTGATTTAGTGTCATAATGGTTTTTCAGAACCATAGCGCAGCTTTTTTTATTTTTAAGTTTTTCAAAGAATAAAACGAACTTTTTTCTCTGAGAGGGATTCGTTTGACTGTTTTGGCTTTTTTTTGGCAATAAGATTGTCTTTTGCAACTGGAGGGTAATAAAATCCCAGATAATAAGATAGCGTTGGGCTTAATTGCTGCTGATTTGCGAACTACCTTATTCGCTTTCAGTGGTGTTTTGAGAATCTTAATGTTGAGCCGAATCAAAGCTATTCAGGAAGTTTATAGGAGCATTACTTTTTATTTACCGCAGTAACGAATCACCCGCTTTTTGCTGTATCCACGCCCCAAAAGCGTGGGATGCCGCTACAATCGGGGATATTTATTGCGTGCGGTGGTTTTAACTGCGAACTAAAAAGCGTTTGAAGATCGTCTTTAATTATAAAATATAATTGTTTTGTCACGACAGCACTGGCCTTTATCAGAAATAAAGTGTCACTGTTAATGCAAGCACGCCTAAAAAACTACTGTTCAAACGATGTGCAAGAACCATCAAATCAAATCAAATCAAATAATAAATTTGTTTGTTAATGGAATACTTGGCTTTACAGAAACACGAACCAGCAGTCAACGAAATGTTGAAAAGTTGGAGGATAAATTATTAGATCATAAAAGAAGACCTCTTATATTTGACTATTATTGTTAAGTAAAATTAATCAATTGACAAGTTGACTGTCGTGCACAAATAAAAAACAGCAAATTAGTAGGGCAAACTTCTCAGAGACAAAAGAAAAGACCATTTGCTACTTATGGTGGTTGAAGTCTGCTTAAACGGTGATTTAGCAGATGAAATCCTAGGATGTTTCAAGAAAACAGTAATCAAAAATAAATTGACAAAGAATCTGTTTTGGATACCGCCAAAAAACAGAGCATAAAACACGATATAAAAGATAATTTTAAAACATTTTAGAAAAGATAAAAATGAAAAATAAAGTCATTAATTTATTTGGAGATAAAAATATTGTCCAAAACCAAGGCATAAAATATTCGTCATTATTAGAACAATTTTTAAGCCCTTTTGTTAAGGATTTTGATGATGCTGAATATTATGAAGATATTTTTGACTTTGCCATTAGAGCGTGGAATTTTGGCAATATGAGAGCTATTTTACCAGAGGGGGATGGCGATGCTGCAATTAATGCTGTAGAGGGGGAAAATATAAATACGGGTCTTCTAAATCGAATGATTGATGCTAAAGTGACCAAATTTAAAGAATTCACTAACTTCATTGTCGATTATGAGTTAAAAGAAACAACAGGTGATCCTGTTTTATCAGTAGTTACGAAAGAAAAGGATGACTACCTCGCGGCCATGTTAGAAGAGTTGGAAGGCCAAGATTCTGAAGACGATTTTAAAGAAAACTTTATCGATCGTATTGCAATTATTGTAAAACCATTGCAGCCATTTTTGGATTGGCTTTTTAAGCTTTATCCTGAGCATGCAGATGAAAAGTTTGAAGTAAATACCTATTTGTTAAGTGAAGATATTGAGGATGTGGAAGCCTGGCTTAAAAAGAAATACGACAAATTATTTATGATTGAATTAGAAGCTTGGCATACTAATAAAAAAGAGTGGCCACAAAAACGCAATTACAAAATGTTTAAACAATGGTTTCAAGTAGAAGTATCAACAATGGTTTACGATTTAGAAAAGGAGCCCGTTTATAAATCATAATAGAAGAAACACAATAAATGGAACTGTATGCAGATACCTTTAAACGAATTTGAGCAAATTATTGAAGAACCCATTTTAAAAAGAGGATTATCCTATTTTAAAAGCGGTGCTGTTTTAGATTTTTTAGAAATTGCTAAAGAAGAATATGAAGCCGTTGTCTCTGGAACGGAAAATTATATGGTTCAGTTAAAAATAAAAAATAATACGATAACTGAATATTATTGCGATTGCCCTTATGATTTAGGTCCTGTTTGCAAACACATCCTGGCTGCCATTTTTTATTTAAAACAAGACGAGTTGCACTTAAATGAGCCAAAACTTAAAAAAGTAAGAAAGGAAAAAACCACTTCGGTTGCCCAACAAATAAAAGAATTATTAAAAACCATTTCGCACAAAGAACTGGTTGAATTTGTACTAGAAAACAGTAAAAAAGACAAGAAATTTACAAACGTTTTTTTAGCGTCATTTGGTCATTTAAGTCAAACCCAATCTAAAGAATTTTATCAAAACCAAATTCATTCTATTTTAAAAACTGCCGCGGGAAGAGACGGTTGGATTGGTTGGTCAGATATGAAATATGTTGTAAATACAACACAACCATTTTTAGAAAATGCCAATAAATTTTTAGCGAATACTAATTATGAAAATGTGTTTTTTATTAGTACCGCTTTGTTAGAAGAAATGACCGAAGCTTTTCAATTTGGCGATGATAGTAACGGTGATCTTGGTTATTTTATAGAAATGGCAATGGAATTACTTTCAAAATTAGCTCAGGAAAAACTGCCTGATACGCTTAAACAAGAAATCTTTGAATACTGTATTTCGTCCTTTAACCAAAAAATATTTGAAGGGTGGGACTGGCATTTAGGAATGCTGGATCTTGCTGTCGACTTGATTAAAGAAGAATCAGATGCCAATATAATTTTGGATTGCTTAGAAACTGTTTCTGGAAAATATGAAATAGAAGAAGCCCAATCTCTTAAGTTAGATCTGTTAAGACGATTTAAAGAGGAAGCTGAAGTTGAAAAGTATATCAATAGGCACATTTCAAATTCCGAAATCAGAAAAAAAGAGATCGAAATAGCATTTAAAAATGAAAACTTTAAACGAGTAATTGAACTTGCTATAGACGGAATAAAACAGGATGAACAGGACAAGCCAGGATTAGTAAAAGTATGGTACAACTGGATGTTAAAAGTGGCCCAATCTCAAAAAGACACTCCTAGAATTATAGAGTATTCAAGATTTTTATTTATTAATAATTTCTATCCAGAACAAGACTATTATCAAATTTTAAAATACACAATTGCATCTGATAGATGGAATGATTTTTTAGAAGATTTGATAAAAGAACTCTCAACAAAAAAGAGATGGTCTGACGATGAATTAATTAGAAAAATTTATATTACCGAACAATCGTGGGATAGACTATTTCTCCTGTTAAAACAAAATTGTTCTTTAGAAAGCATCAAAAATAATGAAGCCTATTTATCTACCGATTATAAAAGCGAATTAATTCAAATGTATAGCAAAAGATTGATTGCTTATGTTGACAAGTATGTTGGGAGAAACCATTACCAAACAGCTTGCACTTACTTACGAAGAATGAAAAAGTTAGGCGGTAATGAGGAAGTAAACAATTTGATAGCATTATTTATAAAACAATATCCACAACGAAAAGCATTATTGGACGAATTAAGCCGGGTTTAAATAACTAGATTAAGAGCCATACTCTCCTGCTTTTAAGGCAGGTTTGTGATTATTCCCAGTTTTTAAATGATTGTGGAGTTCGTGATTACTTCGTAGATTTCCCTAGCCAGCATCGCATCAAAAATTGTAGATAACCAGGGTTTTCAGCAAACGCAACTGATAAGGGAAGTGTCTCGTATTCGTCTCTTTATATAGGTATTAGTGTTAAATTAACATTAATAAATATTATTTAATTAAATATTAACAATACAATTAAATTTTAATTACATTTACGAGTTGAAAAAAGAATATAACTATTCTTTTGGTTTTTAAATACCACTTTAGAACCGCTTTCAAATTAGTCCTTTTGGTTTTAAACCAAATTTTCCAAAAACACTTTTCTTTTATTGCCGATGCCTTATCCTGATTTGGATAATTTTTTGTGTTCTGTAGTAAAACCAATCCTATTTTATTTAAAAGATAAAGTCCTCAAATCGGTTGGGGATTTATTACAGTCATAAAGAAAATAGATTTATGAAAAAAGCGGGGCTAGTGTTTTTTATTGTTTTACAAATGGGGTTTGCTTTCGCACAAAACAAAACGGGAGTTTCAGGGATAGTATTGGATGCCAAAACCCAGCGGCCTTTAGCTTATGTAGTTGTTTCTATTCAAAACACGAATGTCATGCAGCTGACCGCCATAGACGGAAAATTCAATTTTGACGACTTAATTGTGGGTGATCAATTGTTACTTTTTCACAGTCAAGGCTACAAGGATGCGCTGTTTCCGGTAATAATTGAGGCAGGACAACGACTCGACTTAGGAACGATAATGCTCGAAGAAGATGAGATTTTAGATCAGCAAAGGAGTTTAATTCGGCTTTTCGAAAATGAGTTAACTGATGACAATAGCGGTTCAGAGAGTACTTCAGGATTGTTACAGTCTTCTAGAGATGCTTTTCAACAAGCCGCCGCTTTCAATTGGGGTCAGGCACGTTTCCGGATTCGGGGATTGGATAGTGAAAATGCGATGACTATGATTAATGGGGTTTCCATGAATAAATCTTATGATGGCAGGCCGCAGTGGGGCAATTGGGGCGGACTTAACGACGCCATCCGAAATCAGGAATTTACTATTGGTACTGCCCCTTCTGATTATACTTTTGGCGGAATATTAGGGACTCAGGAGATCAATACCCGCGCTTCTATTTATAGAACAGGAACAAGAATTACGGTATCGGGAACTAACACTAATTATAGAGGGCGCATCATGGGCATCTTTGCGTCCGGAATGAATAGCAGTGGTTGGGCCTTCGTAGTTTCGGCAGGAAAAAGATATGCAGATGAAGGCTATTTTGAAGGAACGACTTACGATGGTAATTCTCTCTTTTTGAGTGTCGAAAAGAAATTAAACGACAATCATTTCCTTAATTTCACTGGGTTCTACACCCCAAACAGCCGAGGGAAGAATTCACCAAACAGTACAGAAGTAACTGAATTGACCGGTGAAACCTACAATTCCTATTGGGGATATCAGGACGGGAAGAAAAGAAACGCCAGAGTAAAAACAATCGAAGAACCCATCTTGATGCTCAATCATTATTTTAAGATCAATGATCACAGCAATCTTAATTCTAGTGTGATGTTTCAGCTTGGCAAAATAGGCAACAGCAACCTTGATTATCAAAATGCCAACAGCCCAGACCCCACTTATTTTAGAAAATTACCCAGTTATTATAGCTCCATGTACGGCAAAGACGAGGGAGAATATTCGGGTGCTTTTATGCCGGATAATGAAAATGCCGAAAAGAGTAGCATTCAGTTTTTAGCAAATCCTCAAATTGATTGGAATTCCCTGTATCGGGCCAACCAAAATCCGGTAGTGGATTCCAATGGCAATATTACGGGCTATGAAGCAGCTAAAAGTCACTATGTTTTATACGAAGACCGGACAGACGATTAAACGGTGGTGGCTTCTTCCAATTTTAGTACGCAAATAAATGAAAATCTTATTATGAATGCGGGAGGGTCGTTGCGGAATTTGAAATCGCATAATTACCAACTCCTTTTGGATCTGTTAGGTGGTGCCTATTTTGAGGATATCGATGGTTTCTATGGTGGAAATCAGGCTGAATCTGATTTGAATAATCCAAATAGGCAGGTTGTTGTAGGGGACGCCTATGGATATAATTACAAGTATACAGCCACTGTTTTTGATGCATTTACACAGTTTAAATTTTCTTATGATAAAATTGATTTCTATTTGGCACAATCCTTCTCTAATACGAATTACCAAAGAGAGGGTCTGTATAAAAATGGCATCTACGAAACGATTTCCTTCGGTAAAAGAGAGAAAGTACCCTTTGAGAATTTTGGTTTTAAAGGGGGAGTTCTATTTAAAATCTCAGGCAAGCAATCATTGAATTTCAATGGTGCGCATTTGTCTAAAGCACCCACAATCCGTAATACCTTCCCAAATGCACGATTGAATAATTCTATAGTAGACGGGTTACAAAGTGAAGCTTTAAACAGCCTCGATGCGACCTATGTTTTTCGTTCACCAAAACTAAAAGCGCGATTGACGGCTTATTATTCGACAATAAAAGAAGCTACTAAAACTTCCTTTTTTTATGCAGAAGGCATTTTTGACAATGGCGCAGGATATACAAATACGAATGCTTTCGTCAGCCAAACGCTGACTCATTTAGACCGAAAGAATATCGGTGCAGAATTCAGTTTTGAATACCAAATTACTAGTACGCTAAAAGGAAGTTTATCAGCAGGATACGGCCAGTTTACCTACGACAGTAATCCTACTGTGAGTATCAATAACGATGCTGTAGCTACTGTTGAAAATACAAATCCGTCATTCGATTTTGGAACAGCGCTTCTAAAAAATTACAAACAGGCAGGCATGCCGCAACAGGCTTACGGTTTAGGAGTAGACTACCGAGACCCTAAATATTGGTGGGTAGGAATCAATATTAATTACTTGGCAGACAGCTATATTGATATTTCACCAATTGTAAGGACGGCTGGTTTTTATACTAATCCCGCTAGTGGGTTTCCATTCCCGGAAGCCACAGAAGAAAGAGCGAGAGAGTTATTGAAACAGGAAAAATTTGATCCGGCGGTATTACTTAATCTTATAGGCGGTAAATCGTGGCGAATCAAAGGAAAAAATCTAGGGCTCTTCGCGAGCGTCAATAATGTGCTCGCCAGCAACTATAAAACGGGTGGCTACGAGCAAGCGAGAAATGCTAACTTCAGACAACTCAATCAGGATGTTTCTAGTGGAACTCCCTCTTTTGGGAACAAATATTTTTATGGTTATGGAAGAACCTATTTCGTTAACCTCTACTTTAATTTTTAAATATTAAAAATCCATCTTATGAAATCTACTTTCTATAGCTTCCTTTTTTTGACGGTATTTATCGCTATTTTCTTTAGCTGTGCAAATGATGCGACAGAGATACCCCAACTGCGTTGTACGCAGCCAGATTTTGCCACAAATAAGACGGTAGTGGAAATTCGTACCAATGCGGGCGCAATTGTCACACAATACACCTACGATGATATCATTGAAGCGTATGTGGTTTCTAGTGATGAAGCCGGCAATTTTTTTAAAGCTATTTCTTTACAGACTTTAGGAACAACCACCACTCCTGCAGTAGGGTTTAGCGTACCTGTAGATGCTAGTAATACTTACGTTGATTTTAGAGTAGGAAATAAAGTATATGTAAAACTAAAAAATCAGTACACGGATATCAACTACGGAAGTCTTCGTATCGGGGGGATTTATGTCAATTCCTATAACGAAGGTGCAGTGGGTCGACTTTCACAGAACGATTATAAAAATGTGCTTAATGCATCCTGTACTACTTTAGGGGACGATGTTTTGGTTCGGCGACTGACGATTTCAGATTTGGTTTTCGATGCCAATTTAAATACTTTAGTCGAATTGTCTGATGTTCAGTTTACCGAGATGGCAATTGGCCGGCACTATTTTGAAGAGACCAATAACGTGGGTGGAGCGACTAACTGGAGCTTGATCGATAAATTTGGGAATCAGGTGCTTTTTAGAACGAGCAGTTATGCTGATTTTGCTCAAAAGATGGTTCCCGGTGGCAACGGAAAGGTGAGAGGGGTTTTGACCAAATTCGGTTCGGATTATCAGTTGCTGGCCCGCTCCGAAAAAGATGTGGTGATGACTGCGCCAAGAACAGTTCCTTTTTTCTCTCAAGATTTCCAAGCGGTGGTCGATAAAACTAATTTGAGTCTTCCTGGATGGGCAAATATTGTTCAGACTGGCAGAACCTTCTGGAAAGGGACTGTGTATTCTGGTAATGGATACGCAGAGTTCAATACTACGGGAGCTAAAGTGCTGTCTAATATCGCTTGGTTGATTTCGCCAAAAATTGATATGGATATACACACTGATGAAATACTGACTTTTAGAACCGCCCAACATCATCTTGATGTGGATTCTCCGTTAAATTCGCTGGAAGTATTTGTTTCCACTAATTTTGACGGGTTGAATGTTGCTAAGGCAACTTGGACATCACTCAATGTGATTTTACCTAAACAAGCCACGCCTTGGTATCAGTTTGTGGGTTCTGGCGGTGTCGACTTATCTTCTTACACGGGGAAAATCAATATCGCTTTTAGGTATACTGGTTCTGGAAGGAATCTAGCTTTGGATGGTGCTTTTCAAGTAGATGATGTGCAGGTTTTTGGGAAGTAAATTGCTTATGAGACAATAAAAGATATGCGATTTATGTAGCGTGTAATTTTACTATATTTGCAGCTCTATTAATAAAATTAAATTATGAAATCTATTTTAGTATTACTTGTTTCTTTACTATTTATTTCTTGTCTATCAGATACAGAAAAACAAACAAATACTGATTACACAGTTCAAAATGAAAAAGAAATTGTCGACTATATTGCGGCAAACAAATTAATTGCGCAAAAAAGCAGCACGGGTTTGTATTATGTGATTAACGAAGCTGGATCTGGAGCTCAACCTACAGCATCATCTAATGTAACGGTAGCTTACAAAGGATATTATACTAATGGAACTGTGTTTGATCAAAGTAATTCCAGCGGAATTACATTTCCATTACAAGGTGTTATAAAAGGTTGGACCGAAGGGATTCCTTATTTTAAAGTTGGGGGTAGTGGAATGCTATTAGTACCAGCCCATTTAGGATATGGAAGCAGTGATAGCAATGGGATTCCAGGTGGCTCAGTGCTCGTTTTTGATGTTAAATTAATCTCCGTAAACTAATACGACTACAATTTTAGTAGCTAATTTCTAGTTTATACCGATTGTTTTATAATAAAAGAGGCTGTCTAATTTTAGACAGCCTCTTTGTATTTTATATCAAACGAATTTATATTTTAGTCCAAATCATTTTGGTATAATGCCGTTGTAATATGAAAAAAGTATAATGTAATTGGACTAAATTGAATATACAATCGGTATTAATTACTTTTTAATTTCAATGATGCTAACGGCATAACCTCCGCCTGGCGCACTCAATTGAGATAGTTTTGACTTGTTAGTCACCACTACTTTACGAATGACATAGGCTTGCGGATTTGTTTTATAATGTGCCTCTTTCGCATCGGCATAGATAGTTGCGGTGTATTTCTTTCCTTTCTCTAAGAAGTCAAATTTAATATTTGACGTACGAGGTGTTTCACCATTTACATTCCCTATAAACCAGTTGCTGGTTCCTTTCGCTTTACGAGCGACGGTTATGTATTGTCCTGGCTCTGCTTCTAGATAGTTACTTTCTGACCAATCGATTGCTACGTCTTTTATGAATTGAAAAGCATCCAAAAAGCGATTGTAGTTCTCCGGTAAATCGGCCGCCATTTGTAGCGGACTGTACATTGTCACATATAAAGCCAATTGGTTTGCTATCGTGCTGTTTACATGCGAATGATTGTCTGGATTTAATTTGCTCAAATCCATTTCGAAAATCCCCGGCGTATAATCCATTGGACCTCCGATTAATCGGGTAAAAGGCAATAGGGTAACATGGTTGGGTTTAGAACCACCAAAAGATTGGTACTCTGTTCCTCTAGCGGATTCATTCCCAATTAAGTTGGGATACGTTCTAGATATTCCAGTAGGGCGAACGGCCTCATGCGCATTCACCATAATTTTATATTCGGCGGCTTTCTCTAATGCATATTGGTAATGGTTTACAACCCATTGATTGTAATGATTTTCCCCTTGTGGCAAAATATTACCTACATAACCACTTTTTACGGCATCATATCCATTGTCTTTCATAAATTGATACGCTTTATCCATGTGGCGTTCGTAGTTGCGAACCGATCCTGAAGTTTCATGGTGCATTATCATTTTAACTCCTTTAGATTTGGCATACGCTTGGATTCCTTTTACATCAAAATCTGGGTAAGGCGTTACGAAGTCAAAAACATAGTCTTTAGAATGACCAAACCAGTCTTCCCATCCTTCATTCCATCCTTCTACTAAAACACCACCAAAACCATGTTCAGCAGCAAAATCAATATATTTCTTGACATTTTTTGTAGTTGCTCCATGCGTGCCATTCGGTTTTGCTTTTGAAAAATCAGTCACTCCTAATTGAACAGCAGGATAATCATTCGTATACGACCAAGAACTTTTCCCGGTAATCATTTCCCACCAAACACCAACATATTTGACTGGTTTAATCCAAGAGCTGTCCTCAATTTTACAAGGCTCGTTTAAGTTCAATGTCATTTTTGAAGCCAAAATATCTCGGGCATCATCGCTTACCATGATAGTACGCCAAGGAGAAGTATTTGGCGCTTGCATATATCCTTTGTCTCCTATTGCATCTGGAGTTAACCAAGATTCAAAAATCATATTTTTATCATCTAAATTCAAATGCATACAAGAATAATTAATCAATGCAGCTTCGTGTAGGTTGATGTACAATCCATCCGATGTTTTCATCATTAATGAAGTCTGCACTCCCGTCGTTGAAAACGAAGTTTGGGATACATTGGCTGTTTTTGCTTTTTCACTTAACCCTCTAATTTCAGATAATTTGGAAGTAGTAAAATCATATTCTTGGGTGTCGTAATCTCCAGGGATCCAAAAAGCGGTATGATCCCCTGCCATCGCAAATTGAGTTCTTTCTTCTTTGATGACAAAATAGCTAAGATTTTTTTGAGATGGAAACTCATAACGGAAACCGAGGCCTTCGTCAAACAAACGAAAACGAATTAGGATTTGTCTGTCTGTTCCTTTTTGGTTTAAAGTCACAGCTAGTTCATTGTAATGATTGCGTATCTCGGCAACTTCACCCCAAACTGGTTTCCAGCTTTCATCAAAAGTAGCCGTTTTTGTGTCCACTACCGTAAAGTCATTTAGCAATGATTTTGCATCATTTTTAAGCGATAAACCTAGCTTACTGGTTTTTATAACTTCCCTGTTTTTATATTGTAAGGCATAGGTAGGCGTTCCGTCATTTTGCAACGAAAAGTCCATTGTAAAGGCTTCATTCGGTGATTTTAACTGTTGCGCATGGGCACCACTGAATAAGGCAAGCCAGATAAGGGAAGTGAAAATTAAATGTTTCATTTTTTGGAATAAATTAAAGATTACTATTTTTTGGGCGTAGTATATTTTTTGTTCTTACGTAACTTCGAGATAGTAAATATATGCTCTTTATGCCTTGAATGTTTTTGTGATTTTTAAAAAGTAGATTGCATAATGTCTTTAAACAATTAAATATCTGACAGACAAATATTTATAATTATTTTGTAATGAAAAAAAGTAATGTATTTTTAATCTAAAAAGGGAACAATCAGACTGTTTTAACGATCAAATGTACTTTTAGTATTAAGGTTTCGTTATTTTATACCCGTTCCTATTCGCATGACATTAGCCTCGAATTCCTCGCGAGGACCGTTTGATTTGTTTTTGATTTGGGATCGATAATTATAAATAGTAGATACAGAGTAGCGAAGAAAAATAGCAATTTTAGCGCTGTCCTTAATACCCAAACGAATCAGTGCCACAATTCTTAATTCGGTGTTCAGAAACTCTCCTTCTTTCAGTTGAGTCAATTCAGTATCTATAAGCAACCCTTCAAATTCGTTGATAAAGTCAGGAAATAGCAGTAAAAAGGTTTTGTCAAAATTAGTGTAAAACTCTTTTAATTCGGCTTCAATAAACTGTTTTGATTTAATGGCGCTGATGAGGTTATTCATTTTACCGGCGGTTGCCATCACATTCAGTTTTCGGCGATAACCTTCTAATTTCCCAATATAATCCGAACATTGATCCATGTATTTACCAATGTAAATCTCTTTTACAAGGTTGGCTTCCGTAAGCGTACTGTTCGTCTCCTTTAGTTTTAAATTAATGGCTTGTAAGGCAATATTTAGTTCTAACAATTGTGAATTTGCATTGTTCAGATCCTTTTGAGCAATCTTCAATTTTTTCATTTGCTTGAAAAGCAGAATCAGTACAATTAACAAAATAACAGTCAATAGACTTACACTTACTAGAAATAACCAAAGTTGTTTTTGATTCTTCTGATTCTGATGTTCATACGCTTCACTGATGATGGGCATCATTTTAGATATCTCGTAGGTTCTTAAACGCGCGTTACAAAAGAGCGCATCTTCTAGAGAGCGCTGTATGTAGTTGTAAGCCCTGTCGATATCGCCTTCTTCATATAATAAAAAGGCTAGATTCCGGAGTGAAATATTTTCTTTTTTAGCCAATTTCAAATCGGAAATAGCAGAGATGGCCAACCATCTTTTTTCCGCTTCCCTGTCTTTTTTTTGTATGATAAGCATGAGAAATGATGTAGGCAAAAACGGCTCTATCTGGATCAGAAAGAGAAATAGTGGGGAACACAGCAAGCAACCGTCGTAGTGATCGGTCTTCTTGTCCTTTTTCTATTAATAGTTCCGCTTGAATAATGAGGTGTTGCCGCGACTGTTTGGGTAAATATTGTAGTGATGAATCGCGATATTTTTGTGTTAATTTGGCATATTTTTCTTTTTCATAAACGGAGGTAGCATAATCATACATGTAGCCATATAGCGCGCGGTTCACAACATAGTAAGATCCTTTTATTTCTGGAGAACGGTTCCCGGGGTTTTTAGCAAGAATATCGGTAGCCTCTTTGTACATACCTAAAGTAGCCATTATGGAAGCGAGGTTCAATGCCGCTTGATTACTTTTGTTTATATCGTTCCCATTGATTGCAATTTGCCTGCTTTTTCGGGCAAAAATCAAGGCGGAATCTGATTTATACACCCGGTACTCTTCATATAGTTGACCATAAATCTCCTGTTTTTGAAGGTCGCTCATAGCGGGCCTTAAAAGCTGTTTAAGGGAGTCAATTGTATTTTCTTTTTGGTTGGAATAGAATTGATGATTCCTGATTGTTTGATCTAATTCTTGCAATAAAGACGACTGGTTTTCTTGAGCCGCAAGTAATACAGGAAAAAGTAGAATAAAAAAGAATGGCAAAAATCGATGCATTAAAGGCTAGTTGAATTTGGGTAAAATTAAATAAAAATACAAAGGAATTCGTGATTCTGATGGCTAAATATAGAATAGAAGTATTAGTTGGTAACCACAGTGAAATAACAATTAGTTAAGCTTACTCTTGCAGCAGTAGTATTTAGGTTCTTAAACCAGTATATGCTATCATTTTTCACGGGTTTCGGTTTTTATAAAGGCATATATTCTGAATATAGCGCGCAAATCATTAAATTTGTAACTTATTCAATTATATGTTAGAAAAAGAAGTATTAAATTTCGAAAAAACAGCCATTGTTGGGATTGTAACTCAAAATCAAAGTGAAGAGAAGCTTAAAGAATATCTTGACGAATTAGAGTTTCTAACCTTTACAGCAGGTGGAGAAGTAGTTAAGCGTTTTTCGCAAAAAATGGAACGACCAAATCCTAAAACATTTGTCGGGACGGGAAAAATAGAAGAAATTCATCAATATGTAAAAGAGAATGCAATTTCAACATTAATTTTTGATGATGAATTGACGCCTTCACAGCAAAAAAATATTTCCAAAGTTATAGTGGAATGCAAAATTCTGGATAGAACACACCTTATCTTAGATATATTTGCGCAAAGAGCAGAGACTTCTTATGCTAGAACTCAAGTAGAATTGGCGCAATGCCAATATCTTTTACCTCGACTTTCTGGTATGTGGACTCACTTAGAACGACAAAAAGGAGGAATCGGTATGCGTGGTCCTGGTGAAACAGAAATTGAAACAGACAGACGTATCGTAAGAGATAGGATTTCCTTATTGAAAGATAAAATCAAAGCGATTGACAAACAAATGGGCACACAGCGCGGTAATCGTGGGGCTATGGTTCGAGTGGCTTTGGTGGGATATACTAATGTTGGAAAATCAACCTTGATGAATGCCATAGGGAAAAGTGATGTTTTTGTTGAAAACAAGCTTTTCGCCACCTTGGACACTACAGTTAGAAAAGTAGTGATTAAAAACCTGCCTTTTTTGCTTTCTGACACGGTAGGTTTCATTCGAAAATTACCTACACAACTAGTAGATTCTTTTAAAAGTACGCTAGATGAGGTTCGTGAGGCTGATCTATTGTTGCATGTTGTTGATATTTCACATCCTGAATTTGAAGATCATATTGCCTCGGTAAATCAAACGTTAATGGATATCAAAGCAAGTGACAAACCGGTTATTATGGTTTTTAATAAAATTGATGCCTATTCCCATTTGACGATTGATGATGATGATTTAATGACCGAAAAAACACCAAGACACAATACACTTCAAGAGTGGAAGTCCACTTGGATGAGTCGAGTAGGTGAGGATAATGCTTTGTTCATTTCGGCAACAAACAAAGAAAATTTTGAAGAATTAAGAGAACGTTTGTATGAGGTGGTAAGACAAATTCATATTACCCGTTTTCCGTATAATAAGTTTTTGTATCCGGATTATAAAGACGCGGTCGAGAAAGAAGATAAAGAAGAAACCGAAGAAGAATAAGCAATTTCTTTTAGTATAAAACACAAAGTCCCTTTTGAATTTCAAAAGGGATTTTTTTTGGGCATGTCCCAGCTTCCACTACGTTACAGCTGCGTCGCGCTGTACGTTGCAATCTTTTATTCCGCTGCGCTGCATAAAAGGATTTCCACTACCATCCCTCATGCGAGGCTTGTATGACTTATTTATAGCTAGTTTTTTAGTATTGTTTCAGATATCAAAGGATATCTACTTTAATGACTTCAAGTCGTACTTGTGGTTCAATTTCCAGTCTCTTCTAGTAGGATTGTTGTTACCAATTGCGCATCACATGACTCCTAAATCTAGTTTTCATTAAATAAGGCTCAACTATAAATTAACAAAAAAACGGCACTTGTAGTTTTATTAAGAATGGTTTTTTTATATTAGCGAGTGTAATACAATCGAATCTGCTAACTTACAACCAATTAATGATGAATAAAAAACGACTTACCCCCCCCATTACTTAGGAATTTTATTGACTCTCTTGTTCATAAGTGCAAGTTGTTCTATTGAAGAGTCTATTCCTAAAGATACTGCAGCCATCAAATACCAACCCATAGCTACTAATGAAGCGGCTAACTTTTTTAGTGGGTCTACACCTAAATCAATAAGTAGCAAAACGGCCAATAATCTAAATCTAATTATTGATAATACATCATTGAGTTTTCAATCCATAGAAAACACAGATGTGCAAATACCTGTTTTCAAGGCTACTACTAAAAATGCAAACATTATAAGTGAAGTATTTTTGGTTAAGGTTAAAGATACTATTCTTCCCTTTTTGCTAAACAGAATACCTGATGAACAAGGCCAAAGCGAACAATTCTCAGGAACCATTAGCATTACAGAGTTAAATGGGCATTTTGTAAATGGTTATAGAATTGTAAATGGTATTTTTGTGTCTCAATTTGTTAGAAACAGGTTAGCATCAAAAAACAGCCGAACCTCGAGAATGATGACAGAACCTGAAATAGGTTGCGATGAAAGTTTAGATCCCTTTAGCATATTTTGTAGTCAACAACTAAGCTCAGTTTCAATCACCTCACCAAAGACGAGCACTTTCAGTTTTGGCCCTAGAGGTATTGACGCTTCTGGTTGGAATATTTCAGCCCCATACAGCGGCGGTTCTACTGGCGATGGAGGTGGTTATGGTGGTTATGGAGGGACTGATGGTCTTGGAAACCAAAATGTGTTTCCATGCGATGACCCTATTCATGGTTGTGACCATGAATACGTTGATGATGTTGCGGCCGCCATTGAAGATAGAATAAATGATACATTACTTGATGCTTGTACGAAAGGAATTCTAGCTAAATTGAAAAATCTAACCCAAAATGATATTGCGAGTATTTTCGAAAAATTTGGAACTCCAAAGGACAGCGCATATAATATAACTATTAAATTAGGCATACCTTATCGTTCAGATGCACTCGCAGAGACTGTACCAATTAGCAAAAATAATTATCTCATAACAATAAGTGAGGAATATATTAAAGGAGCGTCTCATAATCTTATTAAACCTACAGATCTATCAATAGCTGCAGTAATAATTCACGAGCTAATACACGCTCATTTTCTTGCTTTATTTGACGATTTTCACAATAATGGGGATTTTTGTGCATACGAAAGTTTTGTTTGTCTATATGAGAAATACGTAACAAAGAATTATGAAGGAACAATTGATGCTCAACACGGACAAATGTTCGACAATTATATTCCTAAAATAGCGGCAATTTTGCAGGAGTTTAAGCCTGGTTCATCCTCGCAATTTTATGAAGACCTTGCAATGTCAACTATGTATGGTTTACAATATTTTGACGACAAATATCCTAAAGGTAGTGAAGGCAGAACTAGAATAGAAAATAATCGTATTGCTGAAGACAGCAATACTCCTAGAGGGGAGGCAACTCCAAAAGGAACTCCGTGTAAATAAAATAACGTAAACTATGAAAAATATAATCTATTTAATTTTTAGCGTTTTATTACTCTCTTGCTCCTCTTCCAAAATAGAAAAGCAGGTTTTAAACGATTTTATAAATGAACAATTTGTAAAAACCCCCTATATTAGGGTTGTGGTAAAACAACCAATCAGCCGCATGTTGCCTTTAGAGTTTTACGAAAAAGCCTATCAAGACAGAAATATTCGTTTGGGAGATATGATAAGAATCCGTCCAGACTCAAACCCTCCTTTCGAGTGGCCTATTGATACTTTAGAGATAAAAAAGTTAAAGGAAAAATATAAAAATGACACCGTTAATGAATTATAGGAAAAAAAGAGATTTTTATATGGCAAAATTAGAGTTAACTGATGCAAAAACTATACGCAAAAATGGAAGTCCACTTTTCGAGAAATATTTTGGGAATAATGGGTTAGAAATATCGAAGCCAGTAGTAACTACAAACAATAAATATGCATTTTTGTTTTTTCGTGCTTTTACTGTTGGAATTTATTTTGGGCATTCTACACATAGTGCCATATTAATGGAAAACATAGACAATAAGTGGAAAACTATTGAAACTTATTCGGAATTTGACAAATTTTATTAAAAGATGCTTTGGATTACGAGTTATTCTTTATAAGTATCGATCATACACAAACCCCTCATAAAATCTTCTGGTATAAATATTTAATCCCTAATTATAAGATTATTACAACCCCGATTGACTCTTTTGTCTTCTTGTTTTGGGGCTTGCTTGCAGTGAGTACCTACCTCATTTAAAAATACAAAGCGTAACGTTTGCAACGCGGATAATTAGTGCTAAAAAGTAAGTAGTTACTCGTTGCAAACTAGCACCAGAGGAAAATTATCGATCTAATTAATGAAAGTAAAAATGATCCGAATGAGAAAAGATGTGATTAATTTTTTTTGTGCTTTTACCTGTTTGTTTTGTTTTGGTCAAAATGATAAAAAGACCCTTCTAGCACTCGTTTGTCCACGTTATTTGGTGCTCGTCACAGACGAGCACCTACTTAAATTGAAAGACAAATCGTAGCGTTTGCAACGCGGATAGTTAAAACAAGAGTGCTTATAAACAAATAATTAAGAATTTCTTAAAATCAATATATTATAGAAAAAATGTCTGAGAAATATAAAGTCATCGATAGTGCAGTACCAACATTTATTACTATAACAGTTGTAGACTGGGCAGATTTATTTGTACGACCCAATTATTGTAACATTTTAGATGAATCCTTAAATTATTGCATCAAGGAAAAGGGATTGAGCGTGCATGCTTATGTATATATGACTAGTCATTTTCGTTTAATTGTAACGGCATTTGACGGAGAGTTACAAAATATTATTCGGGATTTTAAAAAATTTACATCAAAAAAACTGATAGAAGCTATAAAAGAAAATCCTGAGAGCAGGCGAGAATGGCTTTTGCGTAAATTTAGTTCCGAAGCTCAAAAATTAGGAAGAGCTAAAAATTATAAAGTTTGGCAAGATTGTTTTCATCCAGTAATATTAGATACTTTAGAAAAAATAGAGCAGCGTGTAAACTACATACATTATAATCCAGTTGAAGCAGAAATCGTTTTTCATGAGAGAGATTATGTAAACAGCAGTTATAGGAACTTTGAAGAAGACAATACTGTTTTTTGTAATGTAAATGCTGAACCTTTGTGGTAATCTGTTTATATTAGTCGCGTTGCAAACGCTTTATCTAGTTCACATTTTTAAGTAGGTACTCTTCACAGACGAGCACCAGAGGAGGTTTGCAACGCGGATAGTTAAAACGGGAATTAAAGATTATGTAAACAGCAGTTATAGAAACTATGAAGAAGACAATACTTTTTTTGTAGTGTAAATGCTGAACCACTGTGGTAATCTGTTTATATTAGCCGCGTTGCAAACGCTTTATCTAGTTCACATATGTAAGTAGGTACTCGTCACAGACGAGCATCAGAGAGGTACATTATGTGCAAAATAATTTTACTATGAAACAATTACGAATAATAACGGTTATAATTTCTTTTTTGATGCTTTCTTGTGCCGCGCCCTATATGCATAATTATGAGCCCATAAAAGCTTTTTTGGAAACAGAAAAAGTAGATAAAAACAAATTTCTTTTTCTTCAAAGAGATAAAATAAGTAATATTCAAACTTTACGTGTTTTTAATGGTGCCGAAGGCCCTGATTACAATGGCCCATTAGACGGAACCGATGAGTTATTCAATTCGAAACAATGGAAAAAAGTATATAAAAAATATGCAAAAAATACGATTATAAAGTATTGGAAAAAAGAAGATTTTGACGAATATAATTTTACCCTTGAGAATAGCAAATTGATATTTAGTTAGGCTTTTGACAAGAAATATCCTAACGATTTTCTCAATATTGATATAATATTTTTAACGGAGCCTTTGTATTATCATAATAAAAAATACGTTTTGTTTTATTATGATAAAGACTTTAGATATGGTAGTAACTATCCCCGCGTGATTGTGATGAAGAAAGAAAATAAAAAATGGGTTGTCGTCAGAACCATATTAGAGTATATAAGTAATGGTTAAAATTTAATGTT
>NZ_AJXL01000019.1 GCF_000264055.1 Flavobacterium sp. ACAM 123
CAAAACAAGCGAATCATCCGATTCGCTTGTTTTGTTATGAGTTATTCAATAGCCTGATAATTATTTATTAGACAACCAAGACTGCGGATTCGTATAAGTGGTATTTTGTAAAAGTAAAAATTTAATTACCGTTTTACCCGTATCTCCATTCGTTCTCACTCTACCCAAACTTTGCTTGATGCTTATTTTATCGCCTTTATTCACAGACACCGAACTTAAGTTTTGATAGATGGTGAAATAGTCCCCGTGTTGTATCATGACTGCTTTATTTACCGGTGATAACACCATAATACTAGCTACTTCTCCGCCAAAAACTGCTCTCGCATTAGCGCCTTCATTAGTAGTGATTTCAACACCGCTATTATGAATTACTAAAGTATTGTAAATAGGGTGTGCCTGGTCTCCGTACCCTAATGATATAAATCCTTTCTCGACAGGCCAAGGAAGACTCCCCCTATTTGCTTTAAAGTTGTCTGCAATCAACTTATCTTCTGGTGTCAATTCTATTCTAGAAGAGGACACAGGCTCTTTAGCTACCGCAGCGGCCACTTCTTTCGGACTTGCATTAGATTTCGACGCTAAGGCTCTCGCTTTTGCTTTTTCTAATGCTGCTTTTCTGTTTGCTTCAGCGATTGCCTCCCGAATCAAACGATCAATTTGTTTGTCGATTGTTTTAGACTCCCGCTGTTTTTTTCGAATGTCAGATACAATTCTGTTCTTATCTTTCTTAATGGAGTTGACTAATTTCTCCTGTTCTTGCTTTTCTTTTACGAGCGTCTCTTTTTCTTTCTTATTTTCTACTAAGAGCTTTTGTTTGGCTACTTTCTGAAGCTTCAATTTATCGTTGTAGTTAACCAGTTGGGTTGACTTGGTTTTTATTTCTTCCCCTTGGTTTTTTCTGAAACTGGTATATTGTTTCAAATATTGTGCTCTTTTATAAGCTTGTAGGAAATTCTCTGCCGAAAGTATAAACATTGCCCGACTTTGTTCTGATCGGCTTTTGTAGGACTTAACGATCATCTTAGCATAATCTTCTTTAAGGACTAAAAGTTCCTTGTTGAGTTTGTTGATTTTCATTTGATTAATATACATATCATTCGCCAAAAGCTTAGTTTGCTTTTCGGTAGTATTAATCAAGGTTTCTTTTAGTTTGATTTTGTTTTTTTGGATCAAAAATACATTCATTGCCGATTTTTCCTTTGACTTAACGTTTTTCAACATTTTTTCATTTTCTCTAATCTCTCGTTGGATTTCGACTTTACGTTGTTCTAACTTTTCTTGTTGCGAAGACTGACTCCACATCATAGAGGTCATACACATAAACAGTAGGTTAAGGAGAAATTTTGGCATCTTAAAAATATATTTTTGCGAATTTACTTAATTATAATTCTATTGTAACCATTTGGAACACTATATGGAAAAGAAAGATCTTCATTAAATGTCACCGAATTGTACTCTAATTCAATTTCTGATTTCCCTTTGGGTTGAAAAGTATTGATCACCAAATTTCCTGGCAACATCGTTTCTTTGTACTTCATGATGTTCGAATAGTTAACCTGAATCATCCGGTCTTCAGCTGTTTGTGTAATTTCTTGTTTTTGAACACTAAAATCTGTCGCGCTGATATAGAATGTTTTTTTAGTATTGCCATTTGATAAGTCATCTAATCGATACAACTGCCCCACTAATGATTCTTTGTATTTTCCTTTTGACAAATCGTCCAAAGCCTCCCCTAGCAACATGTTTTGAATCTTTTTAAAATCCAAATCTGTCCCTAGCCATTGGCTCAAAGCACTAAAATCACCTTCAAAATACGTGCCTTTTATCTTTTCATAATAGCGCACCGATGTTGGTGTTATGCTGGCTTTAGCCATTGTAATTCCAAGAAAACGAATGCTTACTAAAATTTGTTCGTCTTTCTTAATTTTAATTTCGGCGGTAACGTTCTGTGCCGATCGGTCATCTGAATATTTGGCATTAGCCTTTATATATAATGTAGAAAACTCCGTTTTATTGTTGTAATGATTCGCTATTATTTTACTTGATTTTAAGTAAGTGACCGGAACGGTGGCTTCTGTCACAATCGCTTTTGACTTGCACGAAAATAGTAGGACAACAACTGCCAATACTGCTAAAAATTTATTCATTGTAATTTTATTGTTTTAATAATTGATTGGCT
Source organism: Flavobacterium sp. ACAM 123 (assembly GCF_000264055.1). Classification (GTDB taxonomy): domain Bacteria; phylum Bacteroidota; class Bacteroidia; order Flavobacteriales; family Flavobacteriaceae; genus Flavobacterium. The sequence continues at coordinate 2,180 of NZ_AJXL01000019.1, forward strand.
TTAGTAAAATAGAAATCTTTTTTCTTTTCGTCTCCTAAACCATGATACGCTTCACCAAGCTGTATGTTGAAGTTTATTTCTAATGCCTTGTTGTCTACGAGATAATCCAGTCCCATTTCCAACATTTCCGTTGCTCTTTTAAATTGGCCCAATTGATTGTATGCTAGGCCAGAATAATAATAAAACTGTGGTTGCGCTGGAAACACGTCTACCATATCCGAGGCTTTTTTTGCCGCCTTTATAAACTCTTTTGTCTCCGTGTAGGACTGTAGCAGAAGTAAATTCGTTTCAATATCGATCTCCGTACTTTTAGCAATCGCTTTTTCATAATATCCAATTGCTTTGTACCATTGTTTTTTATTCTGATAAAACTTCCCTATTTCCTTAGCCACATTCACTTCCGGATCGTCATCAAAATAACCAGTAGCTTTTTCTAAGGCGTAAGCAAACTGCGGATTTGCACCTACATAAATCAGAAATTCGTTCAGAATTCGGTGTTTTATTTTGGAATCGATCTTACCACTAGCCAAAGCGATATTCATTGCATTTATAGCTTTTTCTCCTTCATTATTCTCCAGATGGTATTTAAACAAAGACACTTGTGCCCATTCGGATGTAGGTAATTCTGTTTCCAATTTTCGTGCCGTTTCCAACACTTTATCGGTTTCATTGTTTTTAGAATACAAGTAAATCAGCGAAATATAGTTGGATTCCTCTTTGGGGTACTTTTTGATTTGATCAATTAAATTGCTGATTTCTGCGTTTTGATATTTCCCTTGGGATAAAATCTGTGTTTTATAAGATTCTCTTCGTTCTGATTTTCCAGATGATTCATTGAGTTCATTTATAAGATCCAATGCTTTGTCAAATTGACTCGTACTCATGTAAAGTGACGTTAGGTCTTCTTTGAATTTAGTGTCGAACGGAATGAGTTTATTGATTGTTTTTATGGCGTTGACATAGTCTTTAGTTTGATAATCGACGTCGTACATTCCTACCCAAAACCATTTGTTTGTGGGGTCAATTTGTGTGGCATGCTCAAAGGAGCTGTACGCCTTTCTATAGTCTTTTAAGGCCAAATGATTTTTACCTAATTCAAAATGAATAGTGGCATTCTCCGGTTCAATTTTTAAACATTGTTCTAAAGCCACAATCGCTTTATCGTAGTTTTCAATTGCTTTTTGCTTTAAGGATTCAAAAAAATAATCCGTGAATTTATCACTATTTAACTTTATTTCTTCTGGTTCCGTTTGCGCCAATAGTGATGCCGAATTGCTTAGCAAAACAAGAAATAGAATATATAAAGCCGACTTTTTCATTGACTCTTTTTTAAACGCAACAGCTGGTGCAAAGCTCTTGCAGAAATTTATTTATGAGTTCCATACAAAGTGCCAGACAACACTAAAAAAAGTGTTATTCTAATACCGAATAATCACCAATACTTATACTAGTAAAATCACCATCAAAATGAACATGATTTCCTATCATGGCATTGTCTAAATTAGCATTACTGATGTGTGCGTGTGTCTGAATCAAGCTATTCTTAATGACACTGCCCGTGACGTGGCACCCTTTTCCCAGAGAAACATTGGGTCCTACGGTCGCGTTAATTAAAAACACATCCTCTCCAATATAACATGGTGGAATGATTGTTGAATTGTCTATTCTTACATTTACTGCCACTAATGCTGCCTCTTCCTTTTGTAAAAAACCTAGCATTCTGGAATTTGTTTCCACAGTTACGTTCTTGTTGCCACAGTCCATCCACTCGTCTACGTGACCTGTTTTAAAGACTTTCCCTTTTGCCATCATTGCTTTAATCCCATCATTAATTTGGTACTCACCACCATTTTGAATGTTGTTGTCTAAAACATTTTGCAACTCCTCTTTTAAATCATTTACCTCTTTAAAATAATAAATACCAATAACGGCAAGATCACTCACAAAGTCTTGCGGTTTTTCAACTAATTCTACAATTTCATCAGCCTCATTTAGTTTTACTACACCATAGGCTTCCGGCTGATCTACTTGCTTCACCCATATAACAGCGTCTGCTTCAGGATCAAGATCAAAATCAGCTCTAATAAGTGTATCTGCATAAGCAATTACAGCTGGTCCAGAAAGTGAATCTTTGGCACACATAATGGCATGACCTGTTCCTAAAGGTTCCAACTGGCGGTAAATAGATGCTTTGGCACCTAGACTTTGCGCCAATTCTTCTAAACTTTTGACAAGATCTTCTCCAAAAAAAGCGGGATCACCTAAAATGAAGGCGATTTCATCAATAGGCTCATCTAATATTTTGGTAATATCTTCAACTAATCGATGTAAAATTGGTTTTCCTGCAATAGGAATTAATGGTTTTGGAATGGTTAAAGTATGAGGGCGAAGGCGGGAACCACGTCCGGCCATTGGTACTATTATTTTCATGTTTTATTGTTTTAACCACAAAGTTCACAAAGCTTTCGCAAAGTTCACAAAGTATATTTATTTCTTTATTCTGTTATTTTTAGAGCTGTACAATTGATTCTATAAACGGAATACTGAGTCCGAAAACTATTTCACTCCCGTGCTTCCGAATCCGCCTTCTCCGCGGGAAGTTTCCGATAATTCTTGAACTTCAATCCAGTCGGCGCGCTCGTGCTTAGCGATAATCAGTTGTGCTATGCGTTCTCCGTTTTGGATTACAAACGGTTCATTGGATAAATTTACTAAAATCACACCAATTTCACCACGATAATCGGCATCAACTGTTCCAGGACTATTCAGTACCGTTATTCCATTTTTGAAAGCCAGCCCGCTTCTTGGTCTTACTTGTGCTTCATAGCCTATCGGTAATTCGATAAAAAGACCGGTCTTAACCACTGCGCGACCTAAAGGTTGCAATGTTACAGCTTCTGTAATGTTTGCTCTTAAATCCATTCCTGCTGAAGCTATAGTTTCATAGTTAGGTAAGGCATGTTGTGATTTATTGATAATGTTTATTTTCATTTTTATTTGTTTTTATGACACCAATCGTGAGTTGGCAAAAATGTTCTTTTTTTTAGCCCTGACAGCAGCAGCATCCTTTTTATCCTGATTTTTATCAGGATAAAAAGATATAGCGAATGGCAGGAAATAGCTCCTGATTATTTTTATTTTTTTATAATTTTCAACAATGTTACCTTTTCATTGTGGTAGATGAAATATAAAAACACGATTAATAAACCGACTCCAACATAATAATTCTCTCTGAAACCGTAAAAGGAGACCGCTGAAAAAAGTATGGATATAGAGAGATAGCCCCCTATTTTTTTTAAATCGTACGGAATAGGATAATATTTATTTCCCAGATAATAGGAAATTGTCATCATGCTACCGTAAGCGGCAATTGTCGCTATGGCCGAACCATAATAACTCATCGTGGGAATCAGTAAAAAATTAAGAACTAAAGTAATTACCGCACCTACTATGGAAATATAAGCACCGATGTAGGTCTTGTCAATTAGTTTGTACCAAACGGAAAGATTAGTGTAAATTCCCAAAAAGAAATTAGCCAAAATAATCAACGGCACTACTTTCATCGCTTCCCAATAAGAGCTATCGCGAATCATCAGCAGTTTAAAAAGATCGGCAAAAACGATTACGGACAATAATATAAAAGACCCGAAGATGACAAAATATTTAGTTACCATCGCATAAGTTTGTGGTGCGTTTTTATCACCAGCATGGCTAAAAAAGAAAGGTTCAATACCTAAGGTATAGGCAGTCCTGTACAAAACCATAAACAATCCCAGTTTATAACAAGCAGAATAGACCCCTACTTCAGCTTCTGCAATATTGGCTGGCAGCAATTTTGACAGAAGAATTTTATCGAATTGTTCATTTATCGCGAAGGCGATTCCCGCCACCATAATGGGCATTCCATAACGCATCATTCGTTTCCACAAATCTGTATCCACCTTCCAATTCAAATACACGTAATTAGGAAAAAGGGCCACAAAGGTCAATAAACTAGCAATAATATTGGCTAAGAATATGTACCCTATTTGAAAATTATCCACATAAACCGAACGCAAAAAACCTTGGGGATTTGCCTCGATAAACATGGGTATAGATACTAGAAAAACAAAGGTTAAAATCAGGTTAACCAGAACATTTCCAACCTTTATTGCACCATACATAATTGGTTTCTGATTGACTCTTAATTTTGAAAAAGGAATTATAACCAAGGCGTCTAAGGCCAGAATCCAAATCGTATAGGTTATATATTGGGAATCAATTCCCGACCAATTCGCTAAATTATTCCGAAACAAAAGTGCTATAACTAAAAAAAAATGGTAGTACCAAAAGATCGACACCATCGACGTCTCCTCTACTACTTTTTTATTGGGTTCCTTATTATAAAACCTGAAGAAGGCCGTTTCCATACCATAAGCCAAAATAACATTAAAAAATATCATCCAAGCAAAAACGACGGAAACCTTCCCGTACTCCGCTTTTGGAAGCAAATCGGTATAAAGCGGAACTAAGAAAAAACTGAACATCCTCGGCAATACTGTAGCGAGTCCGTAAATGGCAGTCTGTTTAAAAAGCTTTTTATATAATCCCAAAATAGTACCTCTTATTTATATTTAAAGAACAAAAATAACTAATTCTCTGGTTTATTATCTGCTGGATCTGCAATCATTGGTCTTTCTTTTATTGCCTCGATCGTATAAAACATAGTTTTATTATGGTTTCTATATTCCAATACCGCCTCATTGGATTGTAAATCAAATCGTGGCTTCGCAATCACGGGGAGTTTATTGCCGTATTCTTTTAAGAGGTCACTGTCTAAAATCAAATCTTGATTCATTGGAAATTCATAAAAGTGAGCTACAAAAGTCCTATCATTTTCTTTTTCAAGGATAGCGACCTGATTTTGAAAATAGATCTTATCCAACATAATTTCTTTCTTAAGTGGTTTATCGAGTACGATATAAAAAGAGATTCCGGTTTTAGTTTGTCCTTCTTGCGCATCTATTTTTTGGAAATACACCGCCGTCATTTCTTGTGGAAAATCCATTTTATTATTCTGTTTAGAAGCACAAAAAGAGAGACTTCCTACGATCAAAATACAAGACCACTATTTTTTTTATACGACCCATTGTAAAATGATTTAAGATAATCCCTCTTCATTAATAATTTTTACGAAATGCAAGCCTTTAGGGCCGTAGCCTTGATTGTAGTAAAACCGATGTGCGGTGAAGTTTCCTGTAAAAGCATCCAGCACAATCATACTACAGCCCTCTTCTTTTGCCTTTATATCTATGTAGTCCGTCATCATTTTACCAAGTCCCTTAGATCGATGTTCTGGATGAACAATAAAATTATCGATCTCAATGTATTTGCCCGACCATAATTTTGTTCCTGTCCAAAACCCAGTTACGGACACACACATCTCGTTTTCAAATACCGCAAGTTGTTTGTAATTATGTGGCACCATTTCTTTAAGATACGATTCGTATTTTTCCAATGGAAAATCTGGATACAAAAAGCGCATCAATTCAATATTCTTAAGCATTTCAGTCACGGTGGTGAGTTCTTTGAGATACAGTTGCATGGTATTACCGTTGTTAATATACAGTCTAAAATTAATAAAAAAAAGCCTCGCACACGCGAGGCTTCTCTAATAAGATGAATAAATATTTATCCGTTTAATGCTTCAGCTCCACCAACGATCTCTAGGATTTCATTAGTAATTGAAGCCTGACGCGCTTTATTGTAAGTTAATTTTAATTCGTTTCTCAAGTCGGTCGCATTATCTGTTGCTTTGTGCATAGCAGTCATACGAGCACCATGTTCAGAAGCGAATGAATCTCTAATCGCTTTGTACAACTGTGTCTTCAACGATTTAGGAATCAATGTCAGGATAATCTCCTCTTTTGACGGTTCAAAAATATAATCTCCAACCGAAGCTGTCAAATCTGATTGCACTGGCGCCAGAGGCAAGAATTGCTCCGTTTGAACAATTTGCGTTGCGGCATTTTTAAATTGATTGTAGATCAATTCAATTTTATCATATTCTCCAGAAATGAATTTCTCCATCAACGCATCTGCAATCACAGCTACATTATCAAAGGTCAAATCATCATAAACTGCGCTTTGATTATCAATTACTACACTTGTCTTAACTAAAACATCATTTCCTTTCTTGCCTATCGCAAAAACGTCCACTTGTTTTCCTGTATAAAACCCAAAACGGCTTTTGGATGCCTTAATTACATTCGAATTAAATGCACCACACAAACCTCTATTTGAAGTGATAGCAACAACTAATACTTTTTTTACCTCCCGCTGTGTTGTATACTCTCCTCCCACATCTCCTTCTAGTGTTGCAGAAAGATTTTGTAATAGTTCAGTTAATTTTTCGGCATAAGGACGCATCGCTGTAATCGCATCTTGTGCTTTCTTTAGCTTTGCTGCAGACACCATTTTCATCGCTGACGTGATTTGCATCGTAGATGAAACGGAAGTAATTCTATTACGTATTTCCTTTAAATTTGCCATTGTATTTTTAGTAATTAGTAAATAGTGATTAGTAATTAGATCTTCACTAGTTACTAATCACTTATCACTTCTATTAGTTATATTTTGCTGAAATTTCTTTTGCTACAGTTTGGATTACATCTGTAATCTCGTCTGTTAACTTTCCTGCTTTCAAAGCATCTAAAGTTGCTCTGTGTTTGTTGTTCAGGAACTCCAAGAAGTCTTTCTCAAATTCTTTCACCTTATTCACAGGAACGTTTCTCAAAAGATTTTTTGAACCCGCATAAATAATCGCAACTTGATCTTCTACTGTGTAAGGATCATTCAAACCTTGTTTCAAGATCTCGACGTTTCTTCTACCTTTTTCAATTACGTTTAAAGTAACTGCATCTAGATCAGAACCAAATTTAGCGAACGCTTCCAATTCACGGAATTGCGCTTGATCTAGTTTCAAAGTACCTGCCACTTTCTTCATTGACTTAATTTGTGCATTTCCTCCAACACGAGATACCGAGATACCGACGTTAATTGCAGGACGTACTCCAGAATTAAACAAATCTCCATCAAGGAAAATTTGACCATCTGTAATCGAAATTACATTTGTTGGAATATACGCAGAAACATCACCAGCTTGTGTTTCGATAATTGGCAATGCCGTTAATGAACCACCACCTTTTACAATTGGTTTCAATGAATCTGGTAAATCGTTCATGTTTTTAGCAATTCCATCATCAGCAATTACTTTACAAGCACGCTCTAATAAACGACTGTGCAAGTAAAATACATCTCCAGGATATGCTTCCCGCCCTGGTGGTCTTCTTAATAAAAGAGAAACCTCACGGTAAGCAACAGCTTGTTTAGATAGATCATCATAAACAATCAAAGCAGGACGACCTGAATCTCTAAAGTATTCTCCAATAGCTGCACCTGCAAAAGGAGCATAAACTTGCATAGGAGCTGGATCAGAAGCATTAGCAGCAACAATAATGGTATAAGCCATTGCTCCTTTTTCTTCTAACATTTTAGCGATTCCTGCTACAGTCGACGCTTTTTGTCCAATTGCAACATATATACAAAATACAGGTTTTCCTGCATCGTAAAATTCTTTTTGATTTAAGATAGTGTCAATACAGACAGTTGATTTACCTGTTTGACGGTCACCAATAACCAATTCACGTTGTCCACGACCAACTGGTATCATAGCATCTACTGCTTTTATCCCTGTTTGTAATGGCTCCGTTACTGGCTGACGGAAGATAACTCCAGGAGCCTTTCTTTCCAAAGGCATTTGGTATAACTCCCCACCGATTGGTCCTTTTCCATCAATTGGAAAACCAAGGGTGTTGACTACACGTCCTACCATTTGCTCTCCCACTTTAAGAGAGGCAATACGCTGTGTTCTTTTTGCAATAGAACCCTCTTTGATTCCAACTGATGGGCCTAAAAGTACCACACCAACATTGTCTTCTTCAAGATTCAATACAATAGCTTCTAAACCATTGTCAAATTCTACTAACTCACCGTATTGAACATTAGAAAGCCCGTAAACACGAGCAATACCATCTCCAACTTGAAGTACTGTTCCTACTTCCTCTAGCGTAGCGCCAGATTCAAAACCTTCTACTTGCTTTCTTAATATTGCTGAAATTTCAGCAGGTTTGATTTCCGCCATCTTAATTTATAATTTAGACACTTAAATGTGCAATAAAATTAGTTACTTAATTCCTTTTTTAATACTTGTAATCTATTGGCTATTGAAGCATTGTATTGCTTGTCACCTATTCTCAAGATAAACCCTCCAATAATCGAAGCGTCTACGTGATTTTCTATTGTAATTTTCTTATCTGATAATGAAGCGATTTTAGCTAATACCTTAGCTTCTAAAACTGCATCCATAGCAATAGCCGTAGTAACCTGCGCTACTTCCACACCATTCATGATATCGAATAATTTGCTATATTCTACTGCAACAGTCTCCAAGATTTCAAATCTCTTGTTTACAAATAACAAATGAAATAAACTCTTTGTTACGCCATTAGTATCTGCAAAAACTTCTAGTAAGGCACTCTCCTTAACTTCTACTCTTAAAGTGGGGTTTTGAATAAAAGTGCTTAATTCTATATTTCCACCTATAGTAGAAGCGATAAAGTTCATATCCTTACTAACTGTTAAAGCCACTCCTTTAGATTCTGCGATCTCTAAAATTGCTTTTGCATAACGAATTGCTGCTCTTGTACTTGCCATAATATTAGTTTAGCTTTACGTCACCTAACATTTTCTCAACCAATTTAGTTTGAGCTTCTTTATTAGATAATTCGTCTTTCAATAATTTTTCTGCAATAGTCAATGACAAAGTAGAAACTTGTAGTTTCAATTCAGCCATAGCTGCATTTTTTTCACCTTCAATTGCTGCTTTTGCTTGTTCGATCATTTTCAAACCTTGAGCCTGCGCTTCCTCTTTAGAATCAGCAATCATTTTTTCTTTAATTTCACGTGCATCTTTTAGCATGTTATCACGTTCCATTCTTGCTTCCTGTAAAATACGTTGGTTGTCGGCTTGAAGGTTTTGCATTTCTTTTCTTGCATTTTCAGCAGAAAGCAAGGCATTTTTAATTCCTTCTTCTCTATCATTTACTGCATCAAGAATGGGCTTCCAAGCAAATTTTTTCAATAAGAAAATTAATCCAACAAAGATCAATACTTGCCAAACAAACAAACCTAACTCAAACTGATTTATTAACTTTTCCATGTTATGTACCTATAATAATATTTAATTTAATAATAAAAACAATAGTTACAACCAACCGTTGTAACTATTGTTTTTTTGAATTTTAATTAAGCAGCAAACAATGCAGCGAAACCAATTCCTTCAATTAATGCAGCTGCGATAAGCATAGCAGTTTGGATTTTTCCTGAAGCTTCTGGCTGACGAGCAATAGCGTCCATTGCTGAACCACCAATTCTACCAATCCCTAAAGCCGCTCCGATTACGATCAATCCAGCTCCTACATAATTTAAACCTTCCATAATATATATAATTAAAAATTAAACACTCAATTTATTAATGTGCCTCCTCGTGGTGAGGCTCTTCTACAGCAGCGCCAAAATAAAGCGCTGATAGCAATGTGAAAATATAGGCCTGTAAAAATGCAACCAATATCTCTAAGATAGAAAGTGCAAATGACAATCCAAATGATAACGTACTACCAATCCAACTCTTGAAAATAAACATTAAACCGATGATACTCATTAAAACAATGTGCCCAGCAAAAATGTTTGCATACAAACGAATCATTAATGAAAATGGCTTAATGAAGACTCCTAACAACTCAATTGGCGCTAATACAATACGCATCAATTTTGGCACTCCTGGCATCCAGAAAATATGACCCCAATAGTTTTTATTAGCTGTCAGATTCGTTATTAAGAAAGTCATGATGGCCAATGCAAACGTAATGGTTAAATTACCTGTAACATTTATTCCAAAAGGCATCAACCCAAAAATATTTAAGAATAACACGAAGAAAAAGATAGTTAATAAGTAACTCATGTATTTCTTGTAATGTTTCTCTCCTATGTTCGGAATAGCGATTTCGTCCCGTATAAACAATACCACTGGTTCAAATATTCTTCCTCCGCCTTTAGCGATTCCTCCATTTTTAGAATAAGTTCTTGCTAAACCTGCGAACAGCAAAATCATTAAAAAAGAGGCAATAAATATAGAAAATACTGTTTTTGTAATTGAAAAGTCAATTGGACGATCATTCGTTGGAAAACCATCTGCACCCTCCGATATTGTACCAGAAGCATCCGTCGTGTATATTTTCCCATCGTGATGGTTTATCGCGTAGAAATTACCATTAGATTCGGCAACCGCTTCTCCGTGTTCAAATTTAGCAGAGGAGAAAAAGTGTATCCCGTTATCCCACAGAATTACTGGTAAAGAAAAACCATAATGTTCCCCTTCTACGTCATCAGAGAAAAAAGTAAAATCATGAGAATCTAACACGTGATGACCAATGTATGCTTTAATTTTAGATTTTACATCTGTAGGTTCAGCATGAGCTCCTTCGTGGCTTTTTTCAGTAGTTTCGTGTGCAACTTCAGTCTGAACTTTCACAGAATCCACCTGAGGATTTGCAAAACTCATTAAAGGAAGACAGGCTACTAAAGTCGCTATTATAAATCTAAGTGGTCTATTTGAAATCACCATAACTGTTAAATATCTTAATTTTTTACGTTTCTGAAATTTGGTGCAAATGTACATTTTTTATTATTATTCAAAAGAGTATAAAAACTTATTTTTTTCAATTCTCTGATGTATTTACTGATTTATTGTTTTTCTTTCAATATTCGTATTGTTAAAACAGTCTCTATTAACAAAAAAAGAATAAACATCCCAAAAAAATTAACTTTTTCAATTGTATTATCGTAAGTCACGATGTGCAAGATAGGTTTTAATATTAAATAACAAAACACCATTTTGATACTTGTTCCCAAAAGAAAAGACATCCCAACATTGTCGAAGCTTTTTTCTTTCACTTTTAATAAGACGATGAATATCAGGGTGGACATACCAAAAAACAATAGATAAAGTACTTCGATTGAATACTGAAAAGAAGCGACACTAATTTTTAATAAATAAAAACTAAATTTGTGTAATAAGTACGCTAGACCAGAAAATAGTGCTAAGCTGATAAGAGGCTTTTGATTTTTAAAATTCATACTGTGTTTGTTTGCTCCACACGACAGAAATACTGGGAGCTTTTTTACTTTTATTACTTAAAAGTTTATTGAGATTTGTTGATTTCGTTCACTTGTCGAATCACATTGTACAAAGCCAAGGCGACTCCAACCATGACTAAAATTTTATTGTAATATACTTGAGGATTGGGATAGTTTTCATCGAGCCAGTTTCCTCCATAAGCAAACAAAAAAATAGATAACCCCCACTCTGAATGGGTATATTAATTAAGGCAATCCATTTGTTAGATTGTTTTTTGTTGGGTTTCTTTTCCATCCGTTATTAATAACTTTTCTTCATTAATTTTCATAACGCAGGACGCACTAAAATTAGCTCCAGGTTCTACGGAAAGTTTCCCTACCGTAACTTTACCGTTGATAACGGCTTGAGCTTTTACGTTTAGTATTTCAGCAACTTGAATGATTCCTTCAAATTTACCTTCGATATCTGCATTTTTACAGTTAACATCTCCTGTTATACTGCCAGCAGGACCTACCACTAATTTTCCAGTAGAGTAAAAGTTCCCAATCAATTCTCCGTCAAGCCTAAAATCAGCTTGGGACACGATGTCTCCTTTTATAATAGTTCCTTCTACAATTCTATTCGTTTTTCCTAAAAGCTCTGTATAGGGCTTTGCTTTTCTATTAAACATTTTTATTCTTTTTTTAATCCTAAATAAATAGCAAGATTTTTTTTAATTTGAACCACTTTATAATTTTCATTAGTAAGGATAATAGCAGGTATCACTACTTTAAAATCCTTATCATCTTTTAGAATTGTACTGATATTTCGCGCATATGCCTCCGAGTTTATTCCCTTAATAGCAATAAAACTTTCCGTATCGCTATACCCATCTAAGGAATAATTTAAATCCTGAAAAGTAGCACCGGTCATCAATTTTTTAATCTTTTCTTCTATTGTTTTCGTGCTCTTTTCTTCTGATACCAAAACTTTGTAAAGCACTCTCCAGTTTTTAGTGTCCGTTGTCGTAAAATCTAGTTTTTCTAAAAAAGGAACTTGGTTCTTCAAAATGTCCTGCGCTTTTTTACCCTCTTCCGTAGTAGGATAATTGTCTGCCACAAAATGCAATGCATTTTTATAGGCGGCTAGCCCTTTCAACTTTCCAATCGTATTCGCTTTCAGCAATTCAAACTTTGAAACTATTTCATCCCCTGAAAACTGATTAATCAGCCCGTCAGCTTGTTCTAAAATAGTAATAAACTGTTCCTCATTGTATTGTTTGTATAAGGCATCGTAAGCGCCTTCGGGAGTGTCCTTCAATACCGTTCCCTCCGGATTTTTATTGTTTATTATCTGAGCATAGCGAGAATCTGGAAATTGGAAATTAATCCTGTCTTTCATCGCTTGCGCTTTGCTACTATTTGTAATTTGGTATATCTTGTATAAATTATACATGGCAGGAAGAATTAATTTTTCGTCCGGATTATTTTCTAATAATTGCTCCAACTTTTTGGTTGCCAATTCATATTCTTTGAACTTTTCCTTGTAAATTACCCCAAGTTGATAATAGGCTTTATTGCGTTCCTGTCCTATGCTATCAATTGCCCCTTGCGAAGTTGGGAGTTGTTTTAAATAAAAATCAGCAGTATATTCTTCAACTACATTATTCTCTTCCTCTTTTAAGCGGTCTTCCAGCTGCTCCCCATTGACATCCAAAGTGTCTTGTGAAATCGCGTTAGCCTTGATTATTGACGACAGCCTCCAATTGCCTACTGAAGTTCGATTTCCCCATGTTCTTTTGAATTCTAATTTCCCAAAAGAAACAGTCGTGGGGTTATAAAAATAGAAAACACTTGCCATTGTATTTGAGGCAGTCATTGAAGGGGGGGAAATCGGCGAATTGCGCGTTGGCTTTCCTAAATTTTGAGCAGAAAAAGCAGGGTCAATTGATGCTATACTACTGTTTCTATCTATATTCTCTTGCTTTTCTTTTAGTTTCTCTTCTAAAATTCTTTTAGCTTCATCTTTCTTTTTTAAGGTGTCGATATAGTTTTCGAAATAGCTAACCTTGCCTTCTTCTGACATAGAAACAACCTGTAAAATACTATCATTTCTCGAAGCGATAGCTTCAAAAAGAATTACATCGTCTAAATCTTTTCTGATCTTTGCAATGTGAATAAACTCTCTGGTTTTAAGGTCAAGATTTACTAATGTGCTGTCGTAATACTTTGCGGCAACTGGATACGCTGCATTTCTAAAATACATATTTCCCATATTCCTGTAATTCGAAGCTATTAAATACTGGTCGGCAGATGCTTTTTTAAGAGAAACAGTATAAAAGTCCAACGCTTTTTTCTGATTGCCCTGTTTGTCGTAGAAAACACCCATTTGATGATTTAAAACATCCAGGAACGGCCTATTCTCTCTGTCAGCGATTAATTTTCTATACGTTTTCAAAAAAGCAGTAGTGTCCCCGTTTTGATAGTCAAACAACTGCGCTTTTCTGGCTTGTGCTTGAATAACATATTTCCTTTCGGATTTTCTATTCATTTCTATTACCGACTCATAGCGGTAAATAGCGCTGTCTTTCTTACCTAACTCTTCATAAAGTTGACCGAGTATAAATCGATATCTCGCTTTTTCTTTGTTTTGTTTAGTGAATTTTTCAGCTACCTTTAATTTAATCAGAGCAGAGTCTTTTTCTTCCAAGTTCAAGTACGCTTCAGATAAAAGAGCATTGACATTAGAAACAACCTGTTTTTTAAGTTTTTGCTCCTTCAAAAGAGTCGTCATGTTTTTTACAACCAAAGCATCGTTACCCAAACGCATATTCGTTTTTCCTCGCCAAATTTTAGCTTCATAAATCTTGCTGCTGTTTGGGTATTTATATAAAATGTAATTGAATGCGTCTATTGCGGGAATAAACCTTTGATCGTAATATCTGGCTTTACCCAAAAGCAAGTACGCTTCATCTATTTGAAAGTTTCTTTCTCTTCCATCAATATTCATAGAATGCTTCTGAATCGCTTTGGTTGCTTTAGTTTCGGCTAATTCAAAATCAGCATTTTTTGCTTTTTCTTCTGAACTAACTTCATCCGTGATTTGCATCCTTTCGATAGGCAAACGTTTCCAGAAATTGTCTTTGCTATTGGCTTCTATCGCTAGAATGCCTTTGTCTAAACCAATTTCACCGTTGTACAAAATATTATATTTCGTACTAAGCGCATGAGAATTTCTAGATAAAAAGCTATTGTTCCTTGCAGAACAGGCTACCAAAAAATACAGAAACCCTAATGGAATTGAATATTTTAATATATTGGTTTTCAATGGCTAACGTTTTTATCATTAAACTTTTAAAAAAGCTTTTTAGTATTGTAACTTGTAAAAATACGTTTCTTTTTGAAATATGGAGGTTTAAACCGCAAAAAATAGCTCTAACTCCTGCAGCGTTTCCTCAGAGGTCTGAATATCTTTTACGATTTCTCCTTTATTTAAAGCTACTATTCGATCACAAACCTCTACAGTGTGTTGCAAATCATGACTTGAAACTAAGATCGTGACCTCCTTATTTTCAGCTAATTCTTTAAGTACTTTTTTCAACCGATTAACGCTTGTAGGGTCTAAATTAGCAAAAGGCTCATCCAGAATAATCACTTCCGGATTTCCGATCAGGGTTGCAATTATGCCGACTTTCTTCTGGTTGCCTTTGGATAAATCACGCAGATATTTTTTATTTTTCAGAATTTCCCCATTAAAAAACTCTTCATGTTTTTCTAAAATAGTATCAATATCTGCCTTGTTTTGACCGCGTAAATCGCCAATGAAATAAAAATACTCTTCTGGCGTCAGATAACCTATCAAGAAGCTTTCGTCCAGAAAAGAGGCCGTAAATGGTTTCCAAGCTTCACTGATATTCACTTGTACATCCTGATTGAAAATATTCCCTGTGGAAGGTTGGATTAAATCCAATAAAAGGCTGAAAAAAGTAGTTTTTCCAGCTCCGTTATTACCTACTAATCCAAAGCTTTCGCCTTTTTTTATTTCTAAAGTATCTATTTTTAATACGGTTGTTCCGTTGTATGTTTTTGAAAGGTTATTTACTTGTATCATTTTTTAAAATTTTAATCGTTTAACTGGTTATTTCGTTAATCTGATTTTTAATTATCCTTTTTGTTTATAAGCTGCAATGGTGGCGTATTTCTCTGATTTGTATATTTTCTCAATCAAGGAGAACGCTTTCTCTTTAAATGCAAAACCTATCACACCTGCTGATGCTACAAGTGCTAAACCCACATTAGCGCTCACATATCTTGAACCTAACCAATACAATAATACAGGCAAAGCTAATTGCGGAATCGATATGAGCATAATTTTTATATTGAATGCTTTTTTATCTCCAAAAGCGCCTTTTCCTGAACTCAAATCGATAGGTGTTTTTGTGTATGCGCCACCTAGCAAAACCAAATGCGAATTAACTCCAATGTTATAAATTGCACCAACTACTATGGTTAAATATATCTGCCATCCAAAATAGAGATAAAACGAGGCAATAGTTGTTGTTAGTATGGTAGCGATTACCATTAGCCACCATTTACTACTCAAATACCCTCGATATGGAATATTTTGCGTCATCATTAACTGGTAATAAGCGCTATCCCAACTAGGAACAAATTGTCCAAAAGTAATTAAGAATCCACCGGAGACAAAAATACCTGCAAAAATATGCATTACAGGACCATAAAAGGCAGTTGTAGAGAAAAACAGAAGACCGTAAAATAAAAACATCACGCTTAATCCAACGGTAGTTTTAGAACGCTTGTTTCTTTTTATAAGTTTAATGTCATTTTTTAAGAAGGTTCCTATGGTTCCAAATTGATTCAACCACGTTAAATCCTCCGTTTCTGCAATATCGTGTTTGCTAGACAATCCAGCATCTAAGTATAAATTGCGTTTGAAATATTGGAAAGTAGCATAGTATAGGGCAATTAAAGCTACAACTGGAATAGAAAACACCCAATAAGTATTGAAAATAGCATTAAATAATGGCGCCGTATAATCCGTGATATTGAACAATCCATAGTAGTGTAATCCTCCTAAAACCGCCGCTACTATCAAAAAAAAGTAAATAAATTATCTTTATTACTGAGTATAATATTAATAAAATTGTTGATGTACAACAGTGAAAATATCGAAGAGTACCACAGTATTACAGACAACACATCATATCCTTCTACCATCAAAACGATACTAAAGGGAATAAGGAAAAAACCATGAACTAAATTGAAGAATGACAAAATAGTTTTTCCCAAGGAGAAATGTACAATAGTGGCTTTTTTTATGGGGAAAACCAATAAAGGCCGAATGTTCATTACAGGTATTTTTTGCAACAGCAACCGACTGATTAAATCCATCACTACATAATAAATCATGAATTTATTAACCGTTACGATAGGATCCAGATTCATTTTTTTCAAAATATAAAAAGTCCCAATTCCTAATGCCAAAAAAACCAGAATAAAATAAGCAGCGATGAATCCCATTAGGATTTTTAAACCCAAGTTAGTTGCAAAGGAGGCCGATCTATAAAAGGATTTCCATTCGAGATAAAGGAATTTTTGAATCATAGTTTGGTTATTTTGGTTTTACAGTAAGTAATAAAGAACAAGAAAATGTTACAGCTTTTCTAATTTATACTCTGGATAGGTGGCTATTAAATAACTTTCGGCCTTAGAGGGAATAATCTTGAAAATGATAAAAATCAGTATAGAAAACACTACAGAAAAGAAACTCAATCCCAGCACCCAATTGGCATTTCCAAAAAAATTATCAGTCTGATCTATTAATTGATTAAAGATATTAAATGGCAAAACAATGATTCCTGCAATACTTCCATATTGATTAATTATTTCTTCAAACAACCAAATTTTTTCTTTTGTCTGCGCTTTCAACTGCTTTTTTTTCCTGTTTTTGAAAATTTTATAAAATGAAAATACTGTCAAAATGAGATACAGCCCCATAAAAATCCATCCGCTATAAATGCTCACTTTTAAAATGCTAAATAGGAGCAAAGTCATTGCTATCGTCAATACAATCTTTGGGATACCAAAAAAATCTTTAAAATGCTCCCAAACGATGGAGTTATACTTTTTACTTAAAACTGCCTGTCGTTTTTCTACCATATCCATAAATCCAAAAACGCCAAACTTCTTAAATTCAACATTTAAGGCTTCGTCAAAACTACGCTTGGGATTCTCCTGCCATTGGGTTTCGATGGCATTGGCTAAATGATCGACTAGCTCTGATTGCAAGTCATACCATTCTACATAATGCTGGCGAGTAAAAATGAAAAGATGGTCTATTTGTGAGGCGGTTAGTTTCATGAATTATAATTTTAATCGGCTAATTTTTTTACAAATTTAAAATGTTGAACTAAAAGTCGAAAACTGTTCAAGAGGAACAACAAAAATACTATTGTAAACGCTAGAGGAACCAACTGAATTTCTAGATTTCTATAAAGAGTAGTTATGTCAGAAGTTCCAATCATTATAGTAATTGGATAAAATAAAGTCAAAAAAAATCTTTTGTTAAACAGAGTTGAAAAAACAGTTTTATGTTTCGATTTTAAAAGAACTATTCCTGCTGAAATAGCGAAAACGGCTCCTATAATAAATAATATTTTAAAACTTATTCCAAGCAGTATTAAAAAATCGATATTATGATTAATCCTGAACATTGTAAAAATACTGACAGTAAACAGTAAAGCCAAAACACTAACCCATTTCAATTCTCCTATCGCAGCGCCGGCCAATTTATCCATTGCAATCTTAGGCCCGAAAAAATGATTTCCCAACAAGAAACCATAGGTTGTAAGTTTTAATTGTGGCTTCCATTTTTTAAAAACCATCTGCGTGCTTTCTTGAAATGTAAGGCTGTTTTCTTCCATTAAAACTTCAATTTCTGAAGCAATGTGATCCGTAACTTCTAGTTTTATGTCATCATACTTAAGACCGTTTAAAACTAAAATTTCGTCGATTAAGGCTATTTGTGAGGCGGTTAATTTCATGTTTTATCTTTATGAAAATTGGTGTTATTTTTTAATTTTTGCTTTTAGTACGAATTACCAATGACAGAAAAAGACCCCTATTTGTAATGCTGAGGAACGAAGCATCTCTACACTATTCTTCGAACATGTAATTAAGAAAATTCAAATCTGGATTAATTGTTTTTATTAGTGTGATTTTCTTGTCTTTTTTCCATCCTTTAATTTCTTTTTCTTTAGCGATTGCTATTTGTATCCAAGTAAACTTTTCAAAATACAATAAATAATGAACATTATATTTAGCTGTAAACGAGTTAGGATTCAAGGATTCTTTGTGCTGCTGTAATCTGATTTTTAAATTATTTGTAACTCCGGTATATAACACTGTTTTAGCTCTATTAGTTAAAATATAAACGTAATAATTATGATACCCTTCTTGAAATTCTATCATGTTATTTTTGTGTTTAATGTCCCGTTTTATGGAGATGCTTCGTTCCTCAGCATGACAAGTTACTATTGGTATGCTAATTACTATTCGGAATAGATTGCGTTTTTAAAACTTCAATCTCAGAAGCTATATGATCCATAACTTCTAGTTTTATATCGTCGTATGTAAGACTGTTTAAAACTAAAGTCTCATCTATAAAGGCTATTTGTTGGTTAGTTAGTTTCATGTTTTGTCTTTGCGAAAATTGGTAATTTTTTTAACGTTTTGAAATATTTGTTTTTAATATGAATCTTCTCAATTACTCTGTCATGTTGAGGAACGAAGCATCTCTACAACGCTATTCAAACAAGTAATTAAGAAAATTCAAATCTGGATTAATTGTTTTTATTAGTGTGATTTTATTGTCTTTTTTCCATCCTTTAATTTCTTTTTCTTTAGCAATTGCTATTTGTATCCAAGTAAACTTTTCATAATACAATAAATAATGAACATTATATTTGGCTGTAAACGAATTAGGATTCAGGGATTCTTTGTTTTGTTGTAGCCGAATTTTTAAATTATTTGAAACTCCTGTATACAACACTTTATTCGCTTTATTGGTTAGAATATAAACGTAATAATTATGATACCCTTCTTGAAATTCTATCATGTTATTTTTGTGTTTAATGTCCCGTTTTATGGAGATGCTTCGTTCCTCAGCATGACAAGTTACTATTGGTATGCTAATTACTATTCGGAATAGATTGCGTTTTTAAAACTTCAATCTCAGAAGCTATATGATCCATAACTTCTAGTTTTATATCGTCGTATATAAGACCGTTTAAAACTAAGGTTTCGTTGATAAAGGCTATTTGTGGGGCGGTTAATTTCATGTTTTATCTTTATGAAAATTGGTGTTGTTTTTTAACGATTTGAAATATTTTTTTTAATATTAATCTTCTCAATTACTTTGTCATGCTGAGGAACGAAGCATCTCTACAACGCTATTCAAACAAGTAATTAAGAAAACTCAACTCAGGGTTAATTGTTTTTATTAGTGTGATTTTCTTGTCTTTTTTCCATCCTTTAATTTCTTTTTCTTTAGCGATTGCTATTTGTATCCAAGTAAATTTTTCAAAATACAATAAAAAATGAACATTATATTTGGCTGTAAACGAGTTAGGATTCAAGGATTCTTTGTGTTGTTGTAGCCGAATTTTTAAATTATTTGTAACGCCAGTATACAAGACCGTTTTAGCTTTATTGGTTAAAATATAAACGTAATAACTATGATACCCTTCTTGAAATTCTATCATCGCAATTTTCGTGTTTAATATCCCGTTTTATGGAGATGCTTCGTTCCTCAGCATGACAAAGTAGGTTTTGATAATTCTAAATTAATTGATATTGTCGTTTAATATCAGAAACCACTTTATTTGTTAAATGTCTACCCGTAAAGACAAGTAAAATCCCCAGCACCCAAATACAACAAAAAGGAATAAACAATAAATGATTGTACTCAAAATTTTCTTTAAATGGCTTTGCCAATATTAAGGGGTAAAACGACAGCAGTAAAGCGCTATTATTCATTTTATAAGCTGTTTCAAGCGCCAAGAAACCTCTATCGTCTATTTTTTTAAAACGATACCAATTTAAAATCGAAAGTGCAGAAAAACCAATTAACATTCCAAATAAAACCCTCATGTAGACTACAATGTTATCAAAATAAAAAGTTCCTTGATAAATTAAAAATACAGCTAGCGCACTTGCAAATATTTTTGGAAACTTTAAATAATCAGCAACCATCGCCCATTGTGCTTTTCTGTGCTCTTTTCTTAGTATTTCGGTTCGCTCCTTTTCAATTGCTTTAAAACCATTCCTTCCAAACTTTTCCTCAGCATATTGTTTTACCTGATAAAAAGTAAGCTCCGAGTCTTTCGCCCAAAACTCTTCCATACTAGAAACCATATGATCCGTCAATTCTACTTGCAATTCATACCATTTGATGTCGCGAGATTCGATGTAATCAGCTATATATTCGACCTGTCCTGCTGTTAATTTATTTTCCATAAAATTAAAATTCTAATTTAGGACTTGGGTTCACTAAGGATTGCATCGTTCTAATAAAATCTTCCAGTTCTGCGAGTCGGTTCACGGTTTCCTTAGTTCCCGCTTCTGTAAGTTTATAATATTTTCGCATCCGGTTATCCACTTTTTCAATTTCTACATCTAGAATACCTTCGGCTTCGAGTTTGTGCAAAGCAGGATAGAGCGCACCTTCAGTGATATTGAGCTCCCCTTGGGTTATCGCTTTTACTTTTTGAGTGATTTCATACCCATACATCTTACCATTTTCCTCTAGTAATTTCATGATAATGGTATTTAAACTTCCTTTATACAACTGTGAATTTTTCATTTTTTTTCCATTGCGAGGCACTATGCCATCTCCTTTTTAAAAACAAATATACATAAGATTCTTATACATAACTGTTCTATGTATAAAAAAATTCAAAGACTTTAATTTAAGAAACCTATTCTGTTTAGTATATTTGTAAAAAAATTAAACTATGTCCTCATTTTTAAAACTAATTATAAAAGAAATCCGACGCGAAACTAAGGACGCGATTTCAATACTTTTTAATGTTCCTGAAGAATTAAAGCCTGATTATGCTTTTATTGCAGGACAGTACCTCAATTTACGTTTAACGCTTGACGGTGAAGAAATTCGCCGTGCTTATTCTATTTGCTCTTCTCCAGAAAGTGGTGAATTGCGAATCTCAGTAAAAGCAGTGAAAAACGGAGTGTTCTCTCAGTTTGCCAACACTAAACTAAAGGTAGGACAAGCGCTTGAAGTAGGACAACCAGAAGGAAAGTTTCTATTTGAGCCTAAAGCAGACCGACAAAAAAATTATGCTGCATTTGTATCTGGAAGTGGTATAACACCAGTACTTTCGATCATTAAAAGCGTACTAACAAGCGAACCTAAAAGCTCTTTTGTACTAGTCTATGGTAATAAAACGCCTGAAGACGTGATGTTTAGCAAAGAATTACATGATTTACAGCTACAACATGTGGGTCGCTTTTTTATTCACAGTGTTTTTAGCCAAGCCAAAGTGGAAGATGCTCTATTTGGTCGAATCGAAAAGTCAACCGTGAATTATATTATGAACAACAAACACAAGGAGCTAGAATTTGATAAATTCTACTTGTGTGGCCCAGAGACTATGATCGAAGTAGTTACGAGCGTTTTGAAAGAGAAAAACGTCAAAGAATCAGCTATAAAATTTGAGCTATTTACTGCGTCTTCACATGAAAATGTGATACAAGATTTAGAAGGACATACAAAAATTACGGTTATGGTGGATGACGAGGAAACCACTTTTGAAATGTCTCAAAAACAAACGCTACTGGAAGCTGCCCTAAAACAAGGCTTAGACGCTCCTTACTCTTGTCAGGGAGGTATTTGTAGTAGCTGTTTAGCTAGAGTAACATCGGGAACTGCAGAAATGTCAAAAAACTCTATCCTAACAGATGGTGAAATAGCCTCTGGACTAGTTCTTACCTGCCAAGCGCATCCTACATCAGAAACAATCTATGTGGATTATGATGATGTCTAGGAAATAAAGATCACCTATTTAAAATTCCAAACTCCAACTTCAAAAACTGGAATTTGGAATTTTTTTTTAAGATTAAAGCGACTTACTCTTCTAACTGCTTCTGAACTCGCAAGACCACCATTTCTCGCGTAATGGTTCTCATCGCCTCATCATAACCGGGAACAATTTTATTTCCGTAAACGGAGGTGGGCAGCATAGGATATTTTTCCCTGTCTGAAAGTAAAGCATTTTCTAAAGGCTGATTGAAAGGTGCAAATCCTGCATAAGGATGCGTACCACCCCAAATTGTGATGACTTTTACTCCCAGCATAGCCGCAATATGCGCATTCCCAGAATCCATGGAAACCATGACATCCAGATTGCTAATAAGTGCCAACTCTTGTTGTAACTTCATTTTTCCAGCCATGTTAATTACATTGTCTTTTGAACCTGACATCACATCTAAGGTTTCTATTTCTTTCTTTCCTCCTCCAAAAAGAAGGATTTTATGTGCTGGATTTTCGGCCAATTGATGAATCACCTCTTGCATTAAATCTAAGGGATAGACTTTAGCCTCGTATTGTGCAAACGGAGCGATTCCAATTAATTTTTGGTGATCAGATCCAATAAAATTTACTATTTCTTGATCTAACGTGGTTTTTTGGGGAAATATCGGACTAGACAAATCTACCGGAAAACCGAGTTCCTCAAAGACTTTCACGTGTCTTTCAAATACGGTAAACAAGGGCTTAAAAACCTTGTTTTCGCGACGAGTCAATTCTTTTTTCGCTTCACGACCTTTGTCAGTATAGGCTGTTTTTTTTCCGTTTAATGTAAATAATGTTCTGACTATTTTAGAACGCAAGACATTATGTAAATCAGCAAAAGAGTCGATTTCCAGTTTTCTAACGTCTTCAAACAAACGCAACAGGCCTAAAGGCCCTTTATGTCGGTGTTTATCATCGAAAGCAAAAAAAGAAACATTGTGTATCCCTTCAAAAAAAGGCTTGAAAAAAGGACGCGATATGACCGTTAGCTTTACCTTGGGGTATTGATTTACAAAAGCCCTTAAAACAGGAACCGCCATGGCGACGTCTCCCATTGCGGAAAGTCTCATGACGGCTATATGTGTGTGAATATTCACCACCACTATTGCTCTGTATTTTTTGAATCGTTTTGTGATTTTCTGTGCTTCAACATAACATTAGCCCTTCTTAAATAAAAAAAACCAAACAACACAATCATATAAATAGCAATTCCAGACTGTTTCTCTTTTTCAAGAAAACTATTTTCGTACAAAACATAAAAAGCGCCTAAAAATCC
Source organism: Flavobacterium sp. ACAM 123 (assembly GCF_000264055.1). Taxonomy (GTDB): domain Bacteria; phylum Bacteroidota; class Bacteroidia; order Flavobacteriales; family Flavobacteriaceae; genus Flavobacterium. The sequence goes on from NZ_AJXL01000019.1 coordinate 25,780, forward strand.
AACGATATAAATGACCTTAAAAAACAATGGTTCCGTTGAAAAAAAGAAGTCTTTACCATCTTATTTTTTATTTTGGTACAAAACAGGATTTAATTCATCATCATTGTACATCTTCATCTGTTTATACACTTTCATGAACTTATCCCCACTTTCTATATCTGACAATAAATCATCAATTGCAGTAGACAAGTCCGTTCTTTGTTCTAACAGGATATTTAATTTTGCCTGACATTTATCTCTATGCTCCTGAGAAGCTGCTGCACGAGTGGCTTCTTCATTCATATGAAAAATTTTCAATGCTAAGATGGATAATCTGTCAAAAGCCCACGCAGGACTTTCTGAGTTGATTTTTGCATTATCTTTTACTTTTACATCGCTGTATTTTTGCAAAAAATAACCATCAATATATTCCACCATATCAGTACGTTCCTGGTTAGAAGCGTCAATTCTTCTTTTTAAAATCAAAGCAGCAACAGGATCGATATTTGGATCCCGAATTATATCCTCAAAATGCCATTGAACAGTATCAATCCAGTTTTTTAGATACAATAAATGTTCAAATTGCTCTTTAGGAAAAGGGTTATTTATAGGCTGGTCTACATTATCAAATTGATGATAATCTTTGATGCTTTTTTCGAATACGGAGTACGCTAATTTTGAAAACATATTTTATATTTTATAGTTACAAAGATACTTTTTATACTTTTATAAAAAAATTACAAATCACAAAACTAATCTAGAACCAAAAACGCAACATCAAATCTGATTTGGCAACTAAAAACAATAATTACATACATCATGCAAATTCACAATCTCTCCGAAAAAAATAGCGTTCTTAATCATTTTCTTGGTCAAATAAGAAACGTAAATATACATAAAGATAGCATGCGTTTCAGAAGAAATATTGAAAGAATAGGGGAAATAATGGCCTATGAACTGAGTAAAGAATTGCATTATAAAGCGGTCGAAATTCAGACACCGTTAGGTACAAAAAACACCACCGAAATTGCTGATCAATTAGTTATCTGTTCTATTTTACGTGCAGGTTTTCCTATGCATACGGGTTTTTTAAATTATTTTGACGCTGCCGAAAACGGTTTTATATCTGCCTACAGACATCATCCAAATAATGATGATTCCTTTGAAATCCTTGTTGACTACCAAGCTATTGCTGATTTTAATGACAAATATTTATTACTAGTAGACCCAATGCTTGCCACAGGCCAATCGATCGTAGCCGTTTTTAACAGATTGATGGAAAGAGGAGCAGCAAAAGAAATTCATATTGCCGTCGTAATTGCTGCACCGGAAGGAATAGCCCATCTGGAAAGATGCTTACCAGACAGGTGCCATCTTTGGGTAGCCTCTTTAGACGAAAAACTGGACGAGCGTAGTTATATTGTACCGGGACTAGGCGATGCAGGAGACTTGTCGTACGGAACTAAATTATAGTTGCGAGAAAAAAGCGAATAAGCTGCAGGCAATTAGAACAAACAAAACCATTTCCTGTTTCAATTTTAACTGGTGCATTTCAATATGACTTGTTGCCATAATAGCTAATGGAGCGATTGTGAAAATCAGCAAATCATTGCTTTTGTTTGAAGAGACTAAGAAAATCAATACCCCGATAAAAAAGGAAGCAATGATTTTTTTAAAGGAAGCATGAGTTACCATTGGTCTGCTGGATAGCGTCGCACACATTGAAATAACAAAGAATAAAGCCACAGTTGCATAAATAGACAAAGCTCCGTTTTGATAATTATTAGAAAAATAATTGATTTCAAAACTGGTTTTTACACTGCTGTTGATATACTTTAATGCGCTGATGTCAAAAAGTATCGAACTAAGCGCAAAAAGAGTTCCTACTGCAAAAAAGGCAATAAACGGTAATATCCAGTTTCTATAATCTCGAGAAACGTGGAACATTATCGAGATAAAGACCAATACTAAGTACAGAATTGACCAAAAATGGAATAAAGCAGCCACAAAAATCCATAGGGAGGCATCGAATATTTTTTCGCTAGACGCTTTTAGGGACTGGAGAGAGAGTAATCGGCGAAGCGCTAATAGAATAAATAAATTAGCAAAAACTAAATTAATATTGTCTAATACCGAAGGAAAAAAAATCAGAAATAAAAAATAAAAGAAGATGGTGTAACTACTGTCTTTACTCAGTCCGTTCTTTATGGAAATGAAATTTGTAAAAAAAATAGATCCTAATAAAACAAGTAAAATTCCAACCTTTTGACTAATTAGTATACCGGAATCGATCCAAACCAAATCCTGAATTTGATAGATCAAAAAAAAACTCAGTATTACTATCACCATTAATGAAAAATTTAATGGTGTAGATTTTTTAAAAAGGCTTGTAATCATAAGGATATTTTATACTTTTGTAACTTTAAAACTGTAAATATAATACTTGTTTAAAAAGGAAACACTCAAGTTGAAAAAGATTCTTAATAAAAGGATTTTTTACTCCTTGGAAATTACAAGAACAACAACATAATTTTAAAGATATGAAATCATTTTTTGAAGGAATTCAGTACCTATTTGTAAATATATTATTTACTCCGTTAGACTTTTTACGTTCATTGGAACTTGAATCGTGGTTTGTTGCCAATACTATCAATTGGCTTTTCATGATCATTTGTGCAGCAGCAATGGTATACTGGGTTATGCAATTGAAATTACACGATGACAATGGTGAAGAAAACCAAGATACTACAGCGCACTCTTTTTTTAAATAGAAGGCAGTATTAACCCCAAATAAAATTTAGGGTTAAACAACACTTCACTTATTTATAATAAATCGTTGCCAATATCTTTTCTAAAATTCATCTTATCAAAATGTAGCTTGTCTATATTTTGATAAGATTTTTTTATGGCCTCTTGAAAGTCATTCCCGTAAGACGTTATAGCTAACACTCTTCCTCCGCTAGTGACAACAGCTCCATTATGTAGTTTCGTCCCGGCATGAAAAACAATAGAATCCGTAATTTTATCAAGTCCAGAGATCATCTTTCCTTTTTCATAATCTTCAGGGTATCCTCCAGATACGACCATCACCGTTGTCGCGCTTCTCTCGTCAATTTCAAGTGTGATTTCGTCGAGCTTTTCATTGGCCACTGCCAAAAATAATTCTACCAAATCAGTTTTTAATCTTGGAACAACCACTTCTGTCTCCGGATCTCCCATTCTTACATTATATTCAATAACAATGGGTTCGTTATTTACGTTAATCAAACCTATAAACACAAAACCTTTGTATGGAATACCGTCTTTCTGGAACCCATCAATTGTAGGTTTAACGATGCGTGTTTCTATTTTTTCCATTAATACGGCGTCAACATAAGGAACTGGAGAAACCGCTCCCATTCCGCCTGTATTCAATCCCGTATCGCCTTCGCCAATGCGTTTGTAATCTTTGGCCGTTGGAAGTATTTTATAACTTTTCCCATCAGTAAGAACAAAACAACTCAATTCTATACCGTCAAGGAATTCTTCAATAACTACTTTAGCACTAGCTGCGCCAAATTTTTGGTGTACTAGCATATTTCTTAATTCTTTTTTGGCTTCTGCCAAATCATGAATTATCAACACCCCTTTCCCTGCTGCTAATCCGTCTGCCTTCAATACATAAGGAGGTTTTAAAGTGGCAAGAAATTTACATCCTTCTTCTACTGTATCGACAGTAAAACTGTCGTAAGCGGCAGTTGGTATCTTATGTCTCACTAAAAATTCTTTAGCAAATTCTTTACTTCCTTCAAGCTGGGCTCCAACTTTAGAAGGTCCAATAACCGGGATATGACTCAACTCTTCATCGTTTATAAAAAAATCATAGATTCCTTTTACCAAAGGATCTTCGGGCCCCACAACAACCATTTCAACCTTCTCGGCCAGAACAAATGCTTTTATGGCGTCAAAATCAGTGATACTGACGTTGACATTTGTTGCTATTGCTGCGGTTCCAGCATTCCCTGGCGCAACAAAAAGTGTATCGCAAAGTGGGCTTTGAATCATTTTCCATGCAAATGCATGTTCTCTTCCGCCTGAACCTAAAAGTAAAATTGTCATCTGTTGTGTTGTTTAGTTTCTCGTCCGCCTTTTAGCGGATGAAGCAAAAATAATTGCTTTTACACGTAATAAATAATTAATTCCCAAAAAGTTGTCGCTTCTACCCGTTTAGTTGTTCTTATGCCTTATTTTTGAATAAACAAAAACTACAAATGCTCCCTCTTTTTGACTTATCGCTTCAATTTAATGGCTACCCGATTGAGGAGGCTAAAGCTGAACTGCAAAAAATCACCGCTTTTACAGCAAGCGAAAAAGAGAATTTCATCGAAAATAAGAAAAAAGAAATTGTAAGCTTTCATTTAAACAACAATCCTTTTTACCAGAAATTAGTTGGTGCAAAATCATTTGCCAATTGGAACGACCTGCCTATTTTAAACAAGCAAAATCTACAGCAGCCTTTAAATGAAAGACTTTCCCACGGTTATTCTCTTAAAAATATTTATGTTGGTACAACCTCTGGCTCCAGCGGAGATCCTTTTATCTTCGCAAGAGACAAATACACTCATGCCTTATTTTGGGCTTCTACCGCTTACCGTTATGGTGGGTTCGGAATTGATTTAAACACGTCCTATCAAGCTCGTTTTTACGGAATCCCTATGAATTTTATTGGTTACCAAAAAGAACGGATTAAGGATTTTTTGAGCAACCGGTTTCGATTACCAATCTTTGACTTATCTGATCCAATTTTGGAGCGTTTCTTAAAACATTTTCGAACTAAAAAATTCGATTACATCAATGGTTATACTAGTTCAATCGTTTTGTTCGCTAAATTTTTACAGCAAAAAAACATTGTTTTAAAAGACGTATGCCCATCATTAAAAGCCTGTATGGTTACCTCTGAAATGCTTTTTGAAGAGGATAAAATACTTTTACAAAAACAGCTGGGAATTCGCATCATCAACGAATACGGTGCGTCAGAACTAGATTTAATCGCTTTTCAGAACCCAGAAGAAGAATGGCAAGTCAATGCTGAAACTTTATTTGTGGAAATTCTGGATGATGATGGTGCTGTTCTACCCTACGGTACGAGAGGGCGCATTGTAATCACTTCTTTGTTTAATAAAGCCCATCCGTTTATTCGGTATGATATTGGAGATATCGGAGTTTTAGATAAAAAAAGTACGGTACAAAAACCTATTTTGAAGCAATTAATTGGGCGCAGCAATGATATTGCTGTTTTACCCAGCGGTAAAAAAGCGCCTGGTTTAACCTTTTATTACATCACAAAAAGTATTATTGAGGATGATGGAAATGTAAAAGAGTTCACAATCAAGCAACTCAAAACAGATACTTTTGAAATTAAATATGTAAGTGATACTGTTTTAAGTCAGTCTCAAATTAAAAAAATAGAAAGTGCAATCGCCTTGTATCTGGAACCTAATTTAACATTCCGTTTTATCCGAAAAGATTTTTTAAAAAGAAACAAACGAGGCAAATTGAAGCAATTTAAGTCGATGGTTTAATTTTCTTGATATAATGTGGTTTTAAAGCCAATTGTGCGCATAAAAAAACCGCCATATAAAGAGCCGCCAGCGCGAAGTTAAAGCCATGAAACCTTCTGTAAACTGCAAAATTATACTTTATCAAATCAAATTTAGAAGTGGAAATTGAGTTTTCCCGAATCCTGTAAAAAGCCAAGCTTTCAGGAACCGGCTTAGCGACTTTTATTTTTTTCAGAATTGTAAGCCAAAGCATCCAATCTTGTCTTTTCCGAACAGACGAAATAGGTATTTTACCAAAGTAATTGACATCATAGATGCCAGTCAAGTTCCCAACATAATTACAGAAAACCAATTGTATGTATGACAGGTTTAGTGGAGCTTCTACCCGTTTTTCTAATGATGTCCCCTCTTCGTCTATGCAATCATAAAAAGAAAAGGTAAACGGTACATTATTCAACCTCATGAATTCCATTTGTTTTTGCAGCTTAGTTGGTTGCCATAAATCATCTGCATCCAAAAAAGAAATATACCTTCCATTAGCATTAGAAAGTCCTTTATTTCTGGCAACACCAGTGCCCGAATTTTTTTCAAGCTGGAAAAAATGTATTCGGTCATCCTTTTCGACCATTTCTAAAATGATAGCTACCGTGTTGTCTGACGAACAATCGTCAACCAAAATAATTTCCCATTTTTCGTAGGTTTGTTTTTGAACAGAACAGATCGTTTCTAAGATAAACTTTTCAGAATTAAAGGTCGGAATTATTATCGATACTAAGGATGTTGCCATTTTTAATATGCTTTTTCTTCTCCTTTATAAATATTAACTATCGTTTGGTGTATTATTTTTAGATCCAGAATCAATGTCCAGTTTTCGATATAAAAAACATCAAATTTTATTCTATTGATCATGTCTCGCTCTGTTTCAATTTCCCCTCTGAACCCCCTAACCTGAGCTAAACCAGTAATGCCGGGTTTAACACAATGCCGCGTTGCATACTTTTTAATTTTGTTTGCATAGGAGAGGTTTTGCGACCACAGGTGAGGACGCGGTCCTACTACAGACATGTCACCAAGGAGTACGTTAAAAAACTGAGGCATTTCGTCTATGCTGCTTTTCCGCATTAACTTTCCTATTTTAGTAACTCTAGGATCATTTTTAGATGCTTCCGTTTCTGTCATTTCATTAATTCTCATGGATCGAAACTTGTAACAATAAAATTCATTTTCATCGATCCCAGGTCGGCCTTGTCTAAAAAACACGGGGCCTTTTGATTCCAGTTTTATTAAAATTGCCAAAATTGGCATCAACCAGGACAATAGCCCAATGATAACAATAATCGAAAAAACAACATCAAATAAACGTTTAAAGATCTTTATTGTAGGATCATTTAAGACTGTTTTCTTTAAAGAGAGAACTGGAAAAGAATCATAATAATCAATTTGTAGATGCTTTGAAAAAATCTCTTTCGAGTCTGGAATAAATTTAATTGTTTTTTTATACTCATCAGAAAAAGCGATTATTTTGTTTAACTGCACATTAGAAACTTCTTTCAAGGAACAGTAAATTTCATCGATTTCATTTTCTATGACAAAGGATTTCAGCTTTTCCAACTTTCCTTTGATTTCCATATTATCTTGTTGATCTGAAAAAAATCCAAAAAAATGATAGCCATAATCACTTCTTGATTCAAAAAGTTTTTTTTAGCCGAATTGCTTCTGGACTATATCCAATGATAATGACATTCCGAAAATTGCTACCAGTTATTATTCTGTATTTTTTTAAAAGATAAAACAGAACGAATTTCGAAATTGAAATTAGAGCAATACTGACAATTATAAAGAAAATTACATTTTTCTCATTAAAAGCGTACTGCTTTGAAAATGGAAAAAAGGCAAGAACTATTAAAAGAAATAAAACGCCTTGCTTACTTATTTTAGCAATAATTTCAGTTGGAGCTGTAAAACGATACACATCATAAAAATGGATAAAGACAGCAACAACGCACCAACCTATTATGAGATAGATAATATAAAACCCAATATTAAAAATTTGATTTTCAAATAAATAAAAGCTTACTATAGAAATAACCATTAAGTCCACTAAGATACTAATGGGTCTGATGTATTTTGAATATCTTCCTATACTAGATGCTGTCATGATTAGCTATTGTGTTCCATACTATTTTTTGACTAATTAACTTTTAAAAAACTACCTGTCATCACTTGATTGCATCGTAAACTGCTTGCAATTATTTTAATCGATTACCTATACTAGAACCATAATGATTGCACTACTTTAATTAAAACTTGCTTTCTAATAACTAAAAACTTCTCAGGGTAAAATAACTAGTAGAAATATCATATAGTAAATATGCTATTAATTTTTATATCTAAAATATAATTATAGTATAATAAAACTATACAAAAGACAAAATGCACTATAAATTCTAATAGTATAAAATTCAACTATCAAATTTTACTTAAAACGCTGTATACTAATACTCGTCCTAGATAAAGTAAAACTATTGTACTCATTTACCTTTTTTCGAAGTCGATAGTACGCCCATTAACTTATATACTTTGAAAAGTCTTTGTGTTCTTCTTTGGAAAGTTCTTCTTTAGACATTGATCTGAAATAATCATAGGTAATTTTCATTCCTTCTCCTCGGCTTACTTTGGCGTCCCATCCTAATATTTCTTTTGCTTTTGTAATGTCTGGTTGGCGTTGCAAAGGATCGTTAATTGGTAAAGGGAAATAAACCACTTTTTGGTTAGTGCCAGTCAGCTTTATAATTTCATTTGCAAAATCTTTGATTGTTATTTCGTCTGGATTTCCAATATTAACGGGATAGACATAGTCTGAATGCAACAATCTAAAAATACCTTCCACCTGATCGTCTACATAACAGAAGGAACGTGTCTGGTTACCGTCACCAAAAATCGTAAGATCTTCACCACGCAGCGCCTGACCGATAAATGCAGGAATAACTCTTCCGTCATTGAGTCGCATTCTTGGACCGTAGGTGTTGAATATGCGTACAATTCTGGTCTCTACTCCGTGAAAAGTATGATAGGCCATCGTTATGGATTCCTGGAATCGCTTAGCCTCGTCGTAAACCCCTCTAGGTCCTATTGTGTTTACATTACCATAGTATTCCTCCGTTTGTGGGTGAACTAAGGGATCCCCATAGACTTCAGAAGTAGAAGCAATAAGAATTCTGGCTTTTTTAACTCGTGCCAGACCTAAAAGATTATGTGTTCCTAAAGAACCCACTTTTAGTGTTTGAATTGGAATTTTTAAATAATCGATGGGACTAGCTGGTGAGGCAAAATGCAAGATATAATCCAACTGACCTGGAACATGGACAAATTTTGTGATATCATGATGATAAAATTCAAAATTTTCGAGTTTGAACAGGTGTTCTATGTTTTTTAAATCTCCAGTAATGAGATTATCCATTCCCATTACGAAATAACCTTCTTTAATAAAACGGTCACATAGATGCGATCCTAAAAATCCGGCTGCTCCGGTAATAAGTATTCTTTTCATACCTCAATTTTATCATTGCAAGGTATAATAAACCAGCAATATTTGTATTATAAAAATATATTCTTTCCTTGAAAAAAGGGAGTTGAGCGTTATTATACATCCTCTATTTTTTCTAAAACAAAAACGTTGTTGAAATAGGCCGTTTGATCAACGGGTAATAAGAAACTAAAAAGAGTAGCAAAAAAATTAAAGAAAATTATAAATGGAACTAAAAAAACTTGTCTGATGTATTTATTACTCGGTAGTATATTCTTGACATAATTTAGACAAAACTGAAATATCACTTCAATATAGTTTCCTGTTTTAAAATTATCATTTATTTTAAAACCATTTTTTTGATATATAAACAGTAAGGCTGGCGTTGTATATCTGGCAAAATCATATGGCATTTCATGTTCTTCCCACATAAAAGGTGTTGTGATTAATGCTTTTCCATTCATTTTTAAAACTCTGTTAAACTCCTTTAAAACCTCTTCAATGTTAAAAACATGTTCTAAAACTTCCGTACATAGTACGGAGTCAAATCTATTGTTTTCAAAGGGAATTACTTTCCCGTCATAAAATTGATCAACTGCACTATAGTCGTCATTTCTTCCCTCCATTTTATAATCAATTCCAATATATTCGTTCACATTAAAAAATAATGCTTTGTAGGGTTTTGTTCCACATCCAAAATCCAATAGAGAGCCACTCAATTGATTAGCATATTTCTTAATTGCAGCATTAATTGATTTCCTTATTAGAAAATTATAATTTATAAAAAAACTTAAAATTCCCGGGTGGAATTTTTCCTTTTGAATTATTTTTTTTAGCATTAGACTTTTTTCGGATTTAAAAACTTTTGGCCTGTTTTAGATAAAGAGATTCTAATTTAGAAACACTATTTTGAATATTATAATTTTCGACGAATGATTGATAGGCATTTTTAGAAAACTCATCAAGTAGTTCTTTATCCATTAATAGCTTTAGGATTTTATTCTTAAAATTAGTTACATCATTATTTTGTACCACAAAACCATTATAACCGTCTTCAATCAAGTCTCTGTTTCCATCACAATCCGTAACTATAGAAGGCTTTGAAAGCGCTAAACTTTCGATTATCGAATAAGGCATCCCTTCGTACCTTGCAGTAGAAATATAGAATTTGCATTTGCTAATAATATTAAAAACATCTGATCTTTCCGTCCAATTTAGGAGTGTAACATTAACGCCCATTCCTAAGGAATCAATAGTCTTTTTCACAGATTCTAATTGTCCAGATACGGGCCCAACTCCCATAACTACTAAATGTATTTTTTGACTTTTATTCACTTCATACAAAACCTGAATCATCAGTTCAATATTCTTTTGATAGGAAGGCCTACCAACAGTACAGATATATATTTCAGGCCACGTTTTAGAAATTGTTAATTCTGCTATTTCTTCTATTGCATTAATTGAATTATCTATACTACATGCCTGTACTTCATTATATCCTACTTCCTTTATCGCCCGGTCCATCTCAGACTTAGAAGTGGCTAACAGTTCAACATTGCCTTTAGAAAACAGCCATTCAATAAAAAGAAAAAGCATTCTTTTCGCTTTCGACTCTGTACTTAAATAGGAAAAAGCATGTGGTGTATATATAACTTTTATACCAAGTAACATTCCAACTATTCGTCCTATGATTCCTCCCTTTGCACTATGTGCATGAATTAAGTCTGGTTTTTCTTTTTTTAAAACTCTACATATAGAAACAATTGCTTTTAAATCGTGTACCGGTGAAATATCTCTAACTATAGAAGTGTTGTATGACTGTACCCTGTTTTTATTCTTATCGAAAAAAAATTGATTCGTGTCGTGATAACCATGAATGACAATACTAGAAAATCTATTATTGTCAATGTTGTCTAAAATTAATCTCATATAAACGTCTACTCCTCCAATAGAGTGGGCTATGTGAGCAATTTTGATTCTTTTCATTAGTCTAATTTTCAATATTTGCTAAAGTAGCCATTATAAATATAGGTACTACATTTTCTGACTTATATATCTTTTCTGTTTGAGCATCATAATTTTATGTGGAAAAAAACGATATTTGTGCTTATTATATTATAATCATACTCATTCAACATGAAAAAATTATCGTTTTTAACAGCCGCTTTTATTATGATGTCATTAGTTTCTTGTGGTGAAAAAAAAGACTCCAAAAAGAATGACAAAGAATTAACAGCTGCAGAAGGCTCAAAGGCTGTAACTGTGGAAGTTTCAGATGTTGATCGTTATGAAGGTAAAATTGTAAAATCTACAACAGGGCAATGGTATTTAATTAAAGAAGGATGTAGATGGAGGACTAATTCTATTGAAGCCACAGATAATTATTTAAAAAAGCTACCCGTTGGGCCTGATTATGTCGATGAAAATGTGGCTGTGGAGATTTTACAACAGTTTCCAGAAGTAGGTGAATTATTACCTGGTTTAAATTTTAAAAAAGATGAACGTAGTATCGCCCAATAATTAGGAGGATTTTTTTTGTGTCTTTATTCTAAAATAAAATGCCGTAAATACAGACATCCAAAAACCACTAAATGCTATTCCGTCAAACCGAATCAAATAATCATCTGTTAGATTAGCAATAAAGAAAAGCATGAAGAATGAAATGACCATGCTGTTTTTTAACTTAAATCCAATGTATCCAATATATCCAATATAAAGTACAACACCTAATAGTCCTAAAACGCCGAACTTGAGTAAAAAATCGAGATACTGGTTGTGAACAGGAAGCTGGTATTTTGTTAAAAACAATTGATTGGTCTGTTTGTAATATTTAAACAATTCGTTTTTGCTGTCTGACGAACCAACACCAAAAAATAGGTGCTCCTTAGTTAAATCTATTGTTGTTTTCCATATCGTTAATCGAGTGACTAATGAACTATAAATCTCTACCTCCGGCCTTTCTATTTGGTCTAACTTTCCAACCATTTCGAGCTTGTCAAAAATCAATCTATTGTATTTTTCTTCCATAAATTGATTGTTCTTTACAAAAACTGCTACTATTAAAAGCATCGCCAAAATAACAACCACAGCGGTCTTAATCATTTTTGAAAAATCTTGTGTTTTGCTAAATTGAAATAGTAAAACTACACTATACGAGAGTAAACTTACTAATAGAGCAATCCTAGTATTGATAATCAACAAAAAAATAAATGATAAAAGAAACAAAACCAAAAACAATAGTTTGCAAAGAATGAATTTTGATGTTTTTACATTACTAATCAAAAAGTATAAATTACATATCGAAACGAAAGCAACGTGCATATTCAGTGCTGGCGCATGCATACCAATGGTCTGCGAAAAATGATATCCCATTTGCCACATGTTCATCCCATAATAAAAACTCAAGAAAAACTGGTTGAATTCAAAATAATACCGAATCAAAAAAAACAATAGCACTACTGTTGTAGTAATAGCATATGCCTTGAGCAAATTATAAAATTGTATGTACTTGTAGTTTCCAATAATAAAAATTGGGAATAACAATAATGAAAGTGATTTCTCTAATGACTTGATTCCTAAAATGAAACTATCATTATTCCAGAAAAAGAGAATCTCTAATAGGAGAGGAATTGCAATTATCAACAGCGAATAAATTGCTTTTCTGGGAAATTCCATTTTTTTTTAAAAAAAACAAACTGTATAAAGAAAAGCCAATTATAATGATCGTACATGGCTTTCGAAATATGATTGTAATCGCAATTAAAAAAAGGAAGGAATTAACTATAAAACTATGCTTATCTTTTAAAGTTTTCATAATATAACGCAAAATATATAATTGGCAAAAAACCTATTTTATGGCGAATAGAAGTCCCTAAATCAGGCTCGAATATTCCTTGAACTAAAAAATAGGAAAATAAAATAAGTAGAGTCCAAAATTCTAAAAAATGTTTTTTTCTATCTTTCAAACATCTCGCTAACTTAATAAATAAAATATAAAAAAGTGTCAGTTCCCAAGCGACAAAAGCTAAAACTTGAGGAGAAAGTAAGTGTTTTAATGCTTGAACTATCGGGATATTAACTGCTAAATAGCCATAAAAAATACCAAATGCTTCACCATACCATGTTTCTTGTGATATTGGAGACATAATTATCGTGTTGACTGTGTTCGCTTTTTCTTCAGCATAATCTTGACGTGTTAATTTTGATAAAAATTCTCCTTTCACTATACCATGGCTAAATGACACAAAAACAGCTATCAAAATCCCTGTAAAAATAGTCGTAAACGCCTTCTTTTTAAAACGGATAAAAGAAATTAAATACATCCCTACAGCAAATATTGGAATTATCAAATAATACACTCGGAAAAAAGAAAAAGAAACGGTCAACAATAACGCATAAATGACCTTTTCCCTATTGGATTTTTTGGATAAAAAGATAAAGGGAATTGTTGAAAACATCAGGAACGTAATAAACTCTTTTGTAGGCATTGACATATATATCCCTAACAGCAAAAAAGCAATATAAAAAACTATATTTTTTACACTAATAATATGAAAATTAGATGGAATTCCTATTCGGTACAGGATATAAGTTGTTATTGAAAACTGAATCACGGCTATTAGAAAAAAGGGCAAGTACTTCAAACCTGTAATCTTGTAGAACATGATTGCAAAAGGATAACTACCTACCCAACCAATTTCATTATACTTATCATATACTATAATTAAAGTATCATTAAAATATCGTTCCGGCAATAAAAAAACAGTCAATGTTGATAGTACTAAGAAAACGCTAAACAGTAGCAGAAACCAAAACTTGTTCTTTTTAATTACTTTTTGCATCTCATGTGTTTTATGTTAAAAATACTACTATTTTATCTTTTTTAAAGATTATGATTGCTGCTATCAAATTCCAAAAAAACATACTTATCACATATGAAAATGCAGCTCCACTCATACCATAAATCGGTATCAGTATTTGGTTTAAAAAAAAGTTTAACACTACTGCAAAAATGAGGATAACCTGAAAAATATTTTGTCTTCCTGTCATATTCATATACACTTGAACTCCCCCAAAAAAAGAGCAAATTCCCTGACCAATCAATAATATCAACAAAGGGTCTCTTGCGGCTAGGTATTCTTTACCAAAAAGCATTAAAATCTGTTTTGACAACAAACAAAATAAAATTACTATAGGTAAAGAAAGACCAAAAATCATTCTTGCGCTATTACGCATCGTTTTTCTTAAATCTGTTATGTTTTGAGCGAAGAAAAGTTCTGCTATTTTTGGCGAAATAGTAATGTTCACTGAATTCATAACGACCAGCAGTAATGTCATTAATTTCACCGCCAAAGCATAAAAAGCCACTGTCTCGTTTCCTTTATATTTTTTTAAAAATATAACATCAAAACTCATCAATAAAAAAATAGCTAACGTACTAATCGCAATCGGATAAGACTTAGAAAAGATATAGCGATATGATATTTGATAACTTGATATTGGTTTTTTATAGATAGCACTCTTATCAAAAACTGTAAGAATTCTGAAAGTAGAAAAAATGGATAAAAATACAAAGCCTATCAAAAATGCATCTACTAAATAGGTTTCTTCATTAATGTAAAACAAAAGCACCGCACCTATGATAACTGATAAATACTTAAAGGTGTTTCTATATAATTCGGCAATATAGACCTGCTCTAAAGCCCTTAAAACCTCTGTGTTAAATAGCGTTAGACTATAAAAAAACAACACAGATGTCGCTTTTAGGATAGCGTAGTAAATTTTATTGTCATTTAAATAAAAACTAATGAATTCTTGCCCGATAATATAGAGTAACGACAGCGTTAATAATGACATTCCTAAAATAAAGAAGATCATTTTAATATACACCCCCTTTAAATCGCTTAATTGCTGACGATTCTTCAGCATTCCAGTAAAGTACAGAATAGATTGATCAGTCCCTAATATGCAGATACTTCCAGTAATGAGCAAAAAAGTTCTGATAAAATCATATTGACCAATTATTTTGGGATCGTAAGTATTTGTTAGAAAAAGAGTAAATCCAAAAAGAACAACTACCCCTAAAACACGCAAAAACATCGTTTTAAAACTTTGTACAAGATCTTTATTAGCAAGCGCTCTTTCAAGGTTGTACTTAATTTTTTCTTTCATAATATCCGTTAAGTTTTACAGGCATTTTTGAGATATTGTGTTCGAATATTTCAGAGTAATGAGCTAAACAGTTGCAAAAACGTTCATCCTCTAATTATATATTATTTTCAAACTTGACTTTCTGTCTCTTATAAAATCGGATAAAAATTGAAAAAATTAGAAATAAAGAAATTAAAACCAACGGCAAAATTAGTTTTAGCTTTCCATTAATACCTTTCGTATTCTTTAAATTGGTAACAATGCTGACATCTTTGATTACTTTATCAGAATTTATTCTTTCTATTCTTTGATATCCCTGTCCTGTTATCAAAGAGTCTTTAGTTTTGATAATATTATTCAATTGCGAGTTTTCATTGTAATAAACCAAATTATTACTTGTTCCTCTTGTATTGTTCTGGGCAGCAGCTAAAAACCCATCGATTTGATTTATTATTAAGTCGCTTTGTTTAATTTTAATCTCAATGTTATTCCTGTTTTCTGTCTTAATTTTCGAATAATACTCTGATGAATTCAAATAAGCAAGCACAGGATTTATAAGCCCTTCGGAAGTTATCATGCTAGAAGTAGAAATATTAACAGCATGAAAAGGGTAATTTTTACTGGTCAAATTAGCTTCTACAATTTTATTTAAATCCCCTTTTTCTGACATTAACTTTATAAGTTCAAAATTTCGCACATTGCTACTGGCAAATTTATAAATGTCTAGAATCGGTTTAATCTCGACGCTGTTAATTTGATTCACATCTTCAAATCCCAATTTCTTCAAGAAAACGGTATCATTTTCCTTTATTTTAGAGTTTAATAAATTAATTTTAGAGTATAAATAGTCATTCGAATTAAAGTTTGGCATTACAATAATTTCACTTTCATAACTTTTGTGGTTGCAGTCTAAATAAAAACCCAATCCAAAACCTATAACGAACAAGAGTAAAAATGTCAAAATGTTATTCTTAATAAATAAGATTCCTTTGAAAATTGTTGTAGCAATCCCTTCAAAAAACACGCCTATTTTTTTAAAAATTTGTGATAAGTCTATTTCCTGATCTTCTTGATTCTGGGGTACGTTTGTACTCATCCTAAAAATTTATTTTACGTTGAAAATCTGTTCCAATATTTTTATGGTAATCAAATAAGTAGGTTTTACACCCGTTGTTCCCAGTCCCCCTGAAGCTAATGTGCTTCCGGTTTCCAAAGGGTTGTCTGAAGCATAATAAGCATATCTCACTTTGAGATCATGGGGAACACTTTTTCTTATTTTAGAGGCTGATTGAATGGCTTTTTGATAATAAGATCCTTCCATTTCTAAACCAATTACCCCCCAAGTTGATTCATGGAAAAACTTCAATAAATCTCTGTTTTGAAGTGAGGTTCCAAGAACAGTAACCATAGGTCCTGCAAAAACAGCAATATCATTGCCTTCAAACATCTTTGCCGTTAATTCATTATGGAAAAAATAATTATCGGCTGTTCCTTCATTGATATGGGCATTCGGAATCATGATGTCTCCTTTCCCTCCTTCAAGAATTCCCGCTTTTCCCATAATAGAAACCGATTCTACATTCAATAAAATATCTTTTTTGAATGGTTTTAATAACTCGTCAATCGTTTCATAGGCTTGCTCTCCAAAAGCATAATCCATTACAATTAATACCGGTTTTTTATCCCCTAATTTAGCCGATGGAAAAGAGCTGTTAGCCCAATTAATTTTTGCAGTATCAAAAATTTGCACGTCAATATTAGTCCCAGACTTATCAGGTATCGAAATCATCCCGTGTTTCAGGGCCACTTCTTCCACTTTGTTTCGCACTTCATGCGCGCCAGATCTACTCAACTCTTCGTAAATAAAGAAATCTGATTTTTCTTTAAACTTGGTTTTTAATACCGTGGTGGCAAAAATAGAATTCATTACACTGTGCATATTGGCACTGATAACATGAATAGGGCGGTCTAATAACTGATTTGCTTTCAAAACTTCCTTTATATTTGTAGCCCATATTTCACCATGTATGTGGTGCCCTAAACGCTCTCTTAAAATAGGACTGAACGTAATGGTACGTTTGTGATTGTCGAGACTTTCTTCTATCGCTAATTTTCCTAACCAAAAAATCACATGTAAAAAACGATCTGGTGCCGCATCTGATCCAAATGCGTCATATATGTCTAACACATCTTCAAAAGTTCTTCCAAGGATATTAGCCGCATGTGAAATCGCCTTTTCTTTTTCTATAAGCGTCAATTTTTTATTCTGCGAAACGGCCAGCTGCAGTTTCATCCAGTCACGCGATACTTCACCAGCATCGTCAAGCAAAACTCGACTTCGTATTTTATGTGATTCAATGAAAATAAAGGTCAAATGGGTCAAAATATCATAGATATCTGAACGGCCTCTCGTGATCTCCACGTTCATTTGTTCTTCATCTATGCGGTAACAATTTCTTTTCCTCTTAGGGGGAATAATTGCCTGAAAATGAGATTTAGAATACCCTTCATCAGAAGTAAGGTTAATAAATCTACATTCTTCAATTCCTACAGGCAGTCGCTCAATAACATACAATAGTCCGTTTAACTCTACTTTTTCTTCTGCAATGTTTCCATATATTTCTGGACGTAACGCTAATAAGGCTTCACGTAACGTATCTCCAGAGATACCCATTGGTTTATAAAACCCCCTGTTGAATAAATGGCGCATTGTAATGTACATTTTTTCAATGGCTGCCGATGATTCTTGTGCTCGGGATCTAGATATATTTTTATTTTCTTTCATTATTATATAGTTTCTAACTTACGAATATACTTTTTTTATTTTATGTTTAATACATCAACAATAGCTCTGTTATCTGAAAGGCGCGGGATCTTATTTTGCCCTCCTAATTTTCCTATCGATTTCATGTACTCTTGAAAGCCGTTTTTGACTACTTTTGTTATCACCGCTTTTTGCAGAATATTGCCTACAATCAAGTCATCATAATACATGTTTTGCTTTCTCATGGCATTGTCTAACGCTTCTTTAAAAGCGGCGTCATCCTTCGGTTCATTTTCAAATTCAATAAACCATTCATGATAAGGCAATCCACTTAAAGGACTTATTTGCGGAGCAACCGTAAACTCATTTACCCGTGCATCAGTTCCTTCCATAGCTTCTTTTAAGGCACATTCTACTTCCTTCCCAATCACGTGTTCCCCAAAAGCGGATATGTAATGTTTGATTCTTCCTGAAACGATAATTCGATATGGTTTTAATGAAGTAAACTGAACGGTATCCCCGATGTTATAACCCCAAAGTCCGGCATTAGTGGAAATTATCAAAACATAATTGACTCCTAATTCTACTTCTCCAATGGTATACCGTCTAGGTCCCGGGCCTTCGGGATCAGAATAAAATTCATCGCTTTTGACAAATTCATAAAATATTCCAGCATTCAACAACAACAACATTCCTTTTTCCTTCTGAGAATCTTGGTAGGCAAAAAATCCCTCCGAGGCTGGAAATAGCTCAATGCTATCCACTTTCCTACCTATTAAATTTTCAAATTTGGCTCTGTAAGGCTCAAAATTGACCCCACCATAAATAAAGAGATTGAAATTTTTAAATATTTCGCCTACGGTCTTCCCTCCTTTTTGTTGCAAACGCTCAAAGTACATTTGTACCCAAGAAGGAATTCCTGAAATTACGGTCATGTTTTCATCAAAGGTTTCTTCGACAATGGCATCTATCTTGGTTTCCCAATCTTCAATACAATTGGTTTCCCAAGAAGGCATTCTGTTTTTTTGCAAATATTTAGGGATAAAATGAGCTACAATTCCTGACAATCGCCCAAATTTTATTCCATGTTTTTCCTCTAAAACCGGGCTTCCTTGCAGAAAAATCATTTTTCCGTCCACAAAATTAGCCTTACCTGTTTCATGTATGTACAATAGAATGGCATTTCGAGCCGCTTCGATATGATAGGGCATGGATTCCTTAGTAAGCGGGATGTATTTTGCTCCAGAAGTCGTCCCTGATGTTTTAGCGAAATAAAGCGGTTTTCCTTTCCAAAGAATGTTTTCTTCTCCTTTCACCACTTTTTCAATATAAGGTTTTAAGTCTTCATAATCCCGAACTGGAACATGTTTAGCAAAGTCTTCAAAAGTTTTTATTTGATCAAAATGATGGTCTAGTCCAAATTGGGTCTTCTTCGCTTCCTTAATTAATGATGCAAAAACAGCTTTTTGACTGCTAACAGGATTGGTAGCCCAAGCTTGCGTTTTCGTATAGATTTTTTGTGCAAATAATTTTGCTGCTATAGATTTTATTGACATTTTTGTTTCTTTATAAAATAACAATGTACTATTATTTATTTCGATTTTTTAGAAAGTGTGGCTTTTTCTTCTTTTGCAACTTCTTTTCTTAGTTCCAATTCTTCCTCTGATGCCGATAATTTTAATTGCGGCACAACTTCTTCACTGGATGAAAGTATGGAATCTTTGTTAAATTTTGCGTATTCTAATTCTCCGGTGAGCACTTTTTGAATGGATTGAATATAGATCTCGTTCTTCTTTAATGCGATGGTTAATGAATCTGACTTTAAAGCTAATTCAGTAGCATCCCTTTTTAATTTAGAAGAAGAATACCCTGGAATAAATTCTCTTAAAGGGGTAAAAGCAATTATAAAAGTGGTGACTGAAATCAAAAAAATAGCGCCAACTGTCGCCACAACAAAAACATTCATTAAGGTTAATTTTAAAGAAAATATTTCTTCAAAAGTATCCTCATTTAAAATAACCAAGCGGTTTTTTGTGAATAATTTACGGTGCAGTTTTTTTCTTTTCAATCTTTTTCCTGACATACATTTTCTTTATGCTACAAATATAATAATTAATGTCAACCAAAGTGCTTTGGTCTCTTAGTTCAACTTAAATCCTGTCGTCGGTGTCATTTAATACATTTTTTGCTTAAACTGAATTAAATAATAGTTAAATTAAATTCAGTTTAAGTTATTCTATTTACCTTTGTCATAAGATTTATTACAAATTTGCTTCGGCATAAACTATTCAATCATGGGAAGATTTGGTGTTACAGAAATCCTAGTTATATTAGCAGTTGTTTTATTACTTTTTGGAGGTAAGAAAATTCCAGAATTAATGAAAGGATTAGGAAGCGGTATTAAAGAATTTAAAAATGCCGCTAAAGAAGAGTCTTCTACTGACAAGAAAGACGAAACTGAAAATGAAAAA
>NZ_AJXL01000020.1 GCF_000264055.1 Flavobacterium sp. ACAM 123
GTCTCATTACGGGTGCAAATATACAGATGAATTCGTCTTTTACAAAATAAATCTACACTTTTTTATCGTTTTTTTCGTACTACAATTCGTTGATTTTAGCAATCAATTGATTTGCAGTTTGTTCCAATTCAACATTAATTTGTTTGAAGTGGGCTTTTTTATCTTCTACCTTCTTAGCGTTCACTTTTGTGATCAAAGTATCAAATGCTGCTATAGCTTCATCAATTAAATTATTAGTTTCTGTTGTAGGCTTTCCTGTAGTTGAAATTTCATACAAGTAAACTGCTTCAATAATATCTCCTAAAACGTAGTTGATGTCTTTTTTTAAATTCTTAATATTTGCCATTTTTTTTTAATTTTAATTTGCGTCTGCAAAAGTACATATAATCTTTCTATTACCGACTATGAAATGTAAATTTCTAAAATAGAAGCTTTTCCGTTGATCACGTAATAATCCATGGCAGCAGGTATTAACACCGTATCCCCTTTTTGATACTGATAGAGATCCATATTGTACTCAATTTCAAATGCTCCATCAATACACATATATACCGTAAAACTATTTCCTGTCTTCGTAATGGTTGTCGTATCTGTTAGCGGTAATAAATTTGTCGTGAAATAAGGACAATTTACGATTGCGTTTGACTGATTTTCTTCTTCTAAATACTCTTTGCGCGTATCAACCTTGTTGTAATTTATGGCTTCCAGAGCTAAATCTACATGTAGTTCTCTTGTATTCCCCTGCGCATCTATCCTATCAAAATCATAAACACGATAGGTGATGTCTGACGTTTGCTGAATTTCAGCAACGAGCAACCCCGCACCTATGGCGTGTACCGTTCCGGTTTCAAGAAAGAATACATCCCCTTCTTTTACTTCTACACTATCCAAAAGAGAAAGTACCGTCTTGTTTTTAAGCTTTTCTAAAAATTCTTGTGCATTCGAATCTTCCTTGAATCCAACAATTATTTCAGAACCTTCATCTGCTTGCATGATGTACCACATTTCTGTTTTGCCAAAAGAATGGTGTCTTTTCTTTGCCAAGGCATCATTAGGATGTACCTGAATAGACAAGTCTTCGCGGGCATCTAAATATTTAAAAAGTAAAGGAAACTGCTTTCCAAAACGTTCATAAACTTCTGTTCCTAATATTTCGCTAGGCCCTTCATCAATGACTTCTGTCAACAACTTGCCTTTTAACTCTCCATTAGCAATTACACTAACGTCGCCTTCAACAGTCGACAATTCCCAACTCTCTCCAGTTATTTTTGACGTAATTGGCTTTTTGAGAACGGTTTTTAGTTTTTCACCCCCCCAAATTCTTTCTTTTAAGATAGGGTTAAACTGTAACGGATATATTTTTTTACTCATTATTATCTGTTATAAAGAGATAGTGTTTCTCTGCTCTCTAATTCATAATTAAGCCTATCCGTTACTCTTCGAGATCAATTTTTTTACGGCTTCAAGTGCTTTTGGAATATGCTTCGTAGCCATCATACTATCAAAAATCATTATGATCTTTCCTTCTTTATCTGCAACATAAGTCACTCTTCCCGGAAGCATGCCAAACATTCCCGATGGAACTCCGAAAAGCCTCCTGATTTTCTTATCGTGATCGGATAAGAGAATAAATGGTAATTTATACTGCTTTGAGAATTTTTTATGGGACTCAACACTATCGCTACTTATACCGATAACTTCAGCACCTAAGTCCTTGAAGTCTTCGTATTGATCTCTAAAACTACATGCCTGTGCCGTACATCCAGGTGTATTGTCTTTAGGGTAAAAATAAATCACCAACGGTTTTTGACCTACCAAATTGTGACTGTCAAAATCATTCCCATTAGTATCTTTCGCTTTAAAATTTGGGATCTTGTCCCCTTTTTTTAATTCCATTACTCTCCTCTATAGGTTACGAAATTACGGGGAGTCTCATAAAGAATAACTTCTATATCAAAATCTGCTTGAATCTTATTTCGCAACTTATTCCAAATCACTACCACTATATTTTCAGCTGTAGGATTGAGGTCTTGAAATTCAGGGACATCTAGATTTAGATTTTTATGATCGAAGCGATTTTCTACTTCTTCTTTAATAAGATCTGACAAAATTTTTACATCCATAACGTAGCCTGTCTCTGGATCGATCTGACCAGTAACACCTACAATTAATTCATAATTGTGTCCGTGATAATTAGGGTTATTACATTTCCCAAAAACAGCATCGTTTTTCTCAAAGGTCCAATCCTTACGATACAATCGGTGTGCGGAGTTGAAGTGCGCCTTTCTACTTATAGTTACTTTCATAGTGTGTATAGTTTTAACCTCTGCCTCCGATAAAATTCCCAAATGGGTTTTAGCTATCTAATTCAAAGGTTAGTATAATATTAAATTTTATGATCTTCCAAAAAATGATAGAATTCGTCGAAAATTATTTTAAACCAAACGGTATAGATATGAGGATGCGCTTGCATGTCGTCTTTCACGTCATCAATAGCCATCCATTTCCAGGCTTCCACTTCTTCCGGATTAATTTCAGGGCTTTCGTCATAATAACCTATCATTACATGATCCAATTCATGCTCTGTCAAACCATTATCAAATGGGGCTTTATAAATAAAATGAAAGAGTTCTTTGAGCTCTGTTTTAAAACCCATTTCTTCAAACAACCTTCTACTACCGGCGCCTATATTAGTCTCCCCTTCCCTTTGATGACTGCAACAAGTGTTAGTCCAGAGCATCGGAGAATGATATTTCTGATGGGCGCGCTGTTGCAACATGATTTCATTTCTACTGTTTAAAACAAAAACGGAAAAAGCACGATGCAAAAGCGCTTTTTCATGTGCCTCTAACTTGGGCATCAATCCAATTTGCTCATCGTCCTTATTAACTAATATTACATTTTCTTCTGTCATAATTATTTTTAGCGTCACAAAACTACGAAAAAGTTAAATAATAGCGTGCCCTTTAACTTTCTGTTTCGAATTGTTGAAGTTAAAAAAATACAATGAAATTACGCCTATAATCTATAAAAATCATTAATTGATTCTTTCTTACATTTGTTATTCTAAAAACTATTTGATAATGAACACAATACATATCCGTAAAGCCAAGCTGGAAGACTTAAATATCCTTCTTCAATTTGAACAAGGAATCATTACTGCCGAACGCCCTTATGATCCTACCATAAAAAAAGGGGAAATCAATTATTACGATATTGAAAAGATGATTACTGCAGCGCATATCGAGGTTGTCGTTGCAGAAATCGGGTTGGAAATTGTAGGTACCGGCTATGCTCGAATAGAAACTGCAAGGCCCTATTTGAACCACGACAACTATGCGTACCTGGGATTTATGTACACAGATCCTCAGCACAGGGGAAAAGGAGTTAACGCTTTAATTATTGGAGCATTAAAAGAATGGTCTCGTTCCCAGAAAATAACGGAGCTCCGTTTAGATGTTTATACCGATAATGCTTCTGCGATTAACGCCTATGAAAAAGTGGGATTCAAAAAACACTTATTGAATATGAGAGTTGAACTGTGACAAATAAGTCGCTGCAAGACTAAAAGTCTATTTTACATGTAAATAACAATAGTTAAAACTTACATAAATAGCTGTTAATATGTAAAAACGAGACATCAGAAAGTAGAATACCGACCTATATTTGTTATCACGATAGTCAAAAAACCCTTAGCTATAAAAACAAAGTATTACAGCCCGATAAAGCAGGTATTCCTCTCCTAAACCAAGGGTATTTACCAGATTTTTACTACTCTCATGTATATGTAAACGCTAAAGGACGAATATCAAAAAATACAAAATAAAAAAAAATAATAATTATGGAAAATAAAATCAACAAACCAGAAAACCCATATTACTCTAATACAGATACCACAAAACTGCACGTGACGGATGCCGAATGGAAGAAAGTATTAGCTCCAGACGTCTATGGAGTAACTCGAAATGCCGATACTGAAAGACCTTTTACAGGAAAATATTGGAATACGGATGAAAAAGGAACGTATTACTGTGCGGCCTGCGGCAATCAATTGTTTCGTTCTGGAGCCAAATTCTCCAGTAGCTGCGGTTGGCCAAGTTTTTTCGAACAAGAGAATAAAGACAGTGTCATTTATAAAAAAGACAATTCGCTGGGCATGGCACGAATTGAGGCTCTTTGTGGTAGATGCAGCAGTCATTTAGGTCACTTATTTGATGATGGACCTGCTCCTACGGGAAAAAGATACTGCATGAATTCTATAGCTCTAGATTTTATGCCTGACAAGGAATAACGAGAATACTATAATTTTAACGGCCCTCGCAACAGTTCAAAACCCCGTGTACAAAAACGACTGGAACTAAAACATAAATTCCTGTAGTGTTAATGAATTAATAAAACCGAAAAGTGATTTTCGGTTTTATTGATTTCGTTCACTTTTGAACTAAGAAACTTTTTCTTTTTGGAATCGGACAACATAAGTTTAATTTTTAATATATTTGTTTTTAATGTAGTGTTTTTAGGACACTAAGAATCAGTTGAACTTGCCTCCCAAATAAATATGAAAAAAACAATCTTTTCTGCAGCGCTATTTTCTTTTATATGCCTTGCCTCTGCTCAAAATGCTGCCTTAAAAATAAAGATTGACAAGAAGGCTGAATCCTTAGAGTCTAAAGTGATCACATGGCGAAGAGATTTTCATCAAAATCCTGAATTAGGAAACAGAGAGTTCAAAACTGCCGAAAAAATTGCAAGACATCTCCGTTCTCTTGGAATTGAGGTACAAACGGGCATCGCTAAAACGGGAGTTGTCGGTATTCTAAGAGGAGGAAAACCGGGTCCTGTCGTTGCTCTGAGAGCAGACATTGATGCTTTACCCATTAAAGAGCGAGTAGCTCTTCCTTTTGCTTCACAGGCGGAGGGCGAGTATAATGGACGAGAAGTATCAGTTATGCATGCTTGCGGACATGATACTCATATTGCTATGTTAATGGGAACTGCAGAAATTTTAGCTTCCATTAAAAGCGAGTTAAAAGGAACTGTCAAATTTATTTTCCAACCAGCAGAAGAAGGAGCTCCTGAAGGCGAAGAAGGTGGAGCAAAATTGATGGTGGAACAAGGTGTTTTAGACAACCCGAAGGTGGATGTTATTTTCGGATTACATATTAATGCTCAAACAGAAGTTGGTAAAATAAAATATCGCCCAAAAGGAACTATGGCTGCCTCAGACTGGTTCACGATAAAAATAATGGGAAAACAAACACATGGTGCTTATCCATGGCTTGGAATTG
This sequence comes from Flavobacterium sp. ACAM 123, assembly GCF_000264055.1. Lineage (GTDB taxonomy): Bacteria > Bacteroidota > Bacteroidia > Flavobacteriales > Flavobacteriaceae > Flavobacterium. The sequence goes on from NZ_AJXL01000020.1 coordinate 5,289, forward strand.
ACCCTATTGTTACCGCTTCACAGATAGTACTTGGACTTCAAACAATTGTTAGCCGAAATGTAAATAGCACAGAATCAGCAGCTGTCATTAGTGTGGGACAAATAAACGCAGGAGTAAGAAGTAATGTTATCCCAGAGGAACTTACAATGACTGGAACTATTCGTTCTCTAGACAGTAAAGTGCAGGACATGCTACATGCTAGAATAAAACAAGTAGTGACTTCAATTGCTGAAAGTGCCGGAGCCACCGCCGATATAACAATAACCAAGCAAACTCTTGTAACCTACAATGATCCTTTATTGACTGAAAAAATGCTCCCGACGTTAGAAGCGACCGCGGGTAAAGATAACGTCTCTATTACACCTGCCGTAATGGGCGCCGAGGACTTTTCCTTTTATCAAGAAAAAATTCCAGGACTCTACTTCTTCTTAGGAGGTGCTCCTAAAGGCAAACCACTCTCTGAGACAGCTCCACATCACACTCCCGATTTTTATATTGATGAAAGTGGCTTTATTTTAGGAATGAAAACCATGTCGAACCTTACAGTAGATTATATGGAAATGCAATCGAAAAAATAGAAGGCTAAAGAATAACAACCACACGTATTACAGCATGGTTATCCAACCAAAAATAGAAAAGTTTAAAAAACAGCAATAACAAGGAAACCGAAAAGTGATTTTCGGTTTTTTTTATTGCCCTTTATTTATCCTTTCTTTTTGTTTGCTGTAGCTCTGTATTCTTTGTTGTTTTTGAAAGCGCAAAGACGGGAAAATGACCAAAAGACATAGCGCTCTTCCACCAACTTACATTTATCAAAATTGGAAACTCGGCCTAAACGAAAAACAAAACTTTCTGTAAAAAGAATAACGCATTACAGGAGCAAATCAATTGTTTAAGTGGATTAGCACCACTCAAATTACTACTGCAGCGCTAACTGTTTATAAACTTTCGAAAGAAAAAAAAGCGCATGATTATCTAGCGTAAAAAAGTACTGGGAAAATAATTCTTATTCCATAACAGACAACTGCTGACTATTCAAACCTGGATCCGACTTAAGACGTGATTGAGGTTTTCGTATTTAGACTTTCCTTGATCATCAAAGCACATTTCTCTCCATCAATAGCAGCCGAAATAATTCCGCCCGCATAGCCTGCCCCTTCTCCACATGGATACAATCCTTTTATTTGGACGTGTTCATAGCTGATCGGATCTCTTGGAATTCGTACTGGAGAAGACGTTCTTGACTCCGGTGCATGTAATATCGCATCATTAGTCAAGTACCCGCGCATGGATTTCCCAAATTCAGTGAAACCTTCTCGTAATATCTGCGTTAAAAAACCAGGAAAAATCTGTCCCATTTCTACTGAGGTCGTCCCTGGAACGTACGAAGTCTTAGGAATCTCTGATGACACTACGCTTTTTGTAAAATCAATCATTCGTTGCGCTGGTGCCTTTTGAGTTTCACCAGCAAGATGCCAAGCCTTTTGCTCGATACTCTTTTGGAATTCCATTCCTGCCAAAGCGCCGTGTTTAGCATACGCTTTAAAATCCTCTAGTTTTAACTCAACTACAATACCAGAATTGGCCGTGGCCTGATCCCGTTTCGACGGAGACCAGCCGTTTGTAACTACTTCACCAGGACTGGTAGCACAAGGCGCAATAACGCCTCCGGGACACATACAAAAGGAATACATTCCTCTGCCTCCCACTTGCTTAACAATACTATAAGGAGCCGGTGGCAATAGTTCCCCGCGATAATCACAACTGTACTGAATGCTGTCAATTAAGGATTGTGGGTGTTCTGCTCTTACCCCTAAAGCAAAAGCCTTAGCTTCTATAAATATTTTTTTCCTATCTAATAATTCAAAAATATCCCTCGCAGAATGTCCCGTAGCCAAAATCATTTTATCAGCTAAAATCGTATCTCCCTTTTGGGTAACGATGCCCTGAACTTCGTTATTTTTCACCAGAATGTCCATCACTCGTGTTTCGAAAAGTACTTGTCCACCACATTCGATAATTTTCTCTCGAATATCCTGAATGATTTGGGGTAATTTATTGGTTCCAATATGTGGATGTGCTTCCACTAAAATATCCGGAGTAGCTCCGTAAGCTACTAACAACTCCAAAATCCGAGTTACATCCCCTCTTTTTTTAGACCGTGTATATAATTTTCCGTCAGAATACGTTCCTGCCCCGCCTTCCCCAAAACAATAATTAGAATCTTCATTTACAACATGATCTACATTGATTGCTTTCAAGTCACGACGACGACCACGTATGTCCTTCCCTCTTTCTACTACTATTGGCTTTAAGCCCAATTCAATTAACCGCAAGGCCGCAAAAAGCCCCGCAGGTCCTGCTCCTACGACAATTACTTCTTGAGCATTTGCCACATTTCCATACTCGGGAAGGCGTATGGTGTTTTCTTTAAAAGATTCCCCTTTCAAATAGACCGCCACTTTTAGATTAATTTTAATTGCTTTTTGACGTGCATCAATGGAGCGCTTTAAAATGGAAACATGGATAATCTCTTTTGGAGAAATCTTTAGTAGTTTTCCAAGGTGCTCTTTTAGCAACATTTCGTTTGCGGCAATTTCCGGAGATACTTGTAGTAGATGTTCTTGAGGCATTTCTTTCGTGATAATTCGTTTATTTGTTCCTTATGTGTATTGAAAAACAAAGTGCAAAAATAGTATTTTGAAGTGGAATTTATTGTTTGTTTCGGCGGTAATTGTTTTTCGTCTTCGAAACTTTGTAACTTTGACCTTTTAAACCTTATACTATTATACTATGTCCAGACAAATAAAACTACTATGGGATTTCCGTGGGCCTGCTTCCGCGAAAACAGCAGAACATCACGAAATTCACTTAAAAGAGTACATCGCAATGGAAAAATTGCCATTGAACATTACCGGTTTTGAGATCCAAGGTGAAATGCAGGCTATCGCGTTTATGGTAGTAACTGATGAAAACATGATTCAGGTAAGAGATGCCCTGAAACCGCACCGCGGCGAACTTTATGAAGAAAGTGGGCAGTAGTCAGTGAAGAGTAGTCAGCAATTAGTATTCATTTTACAGTACCTCTGCACACTAAAAACCAGTTTGTCATTCTGAGGTACGAAGAATCTCATCAAGCTGCTCACCTAACGGTGATTCCTCCTTCGTCAGAATGACAAGTTTACGGATATGTTTTATCAGTATTTTCAAAAGTCAAATAGTACCAGAATCTCTGAACAGTGCAAACTGAGCACTTTCTAGTTCGCTACTTCGCTGATAAATTTAATTCGCATCAAGCGCAGTTCATCAATATCGTACTCTCCTTCAAATTCTTTTAAAGCGCCTTCTATCTTATCTGATTCTGATTCCATAAAGTAATCATGAATCTCCTCTTGTTGTTCGTCATCGAGCATTTCGTCGACCCAGTATTTGATATTCAACTTAGTCCCTGAGTAAACTATTTGTTCCATTTCCTTCAGTAAGGCTTCCATGGTCAACCCTTTCGCTTTAGCGATATCATCTAAAGATAATTTTCTGTCGACGTTTTGAATAATATATAATTTGATGGCTGACTTGATTCCTGTCGATTTTACAACCAGATCGTCTGGGCGCAAGATCTCATTATCTAGCACATACCTATTTATTAATTCGACAAATTCAACACCGTATTTCTTCGCCTTTCCTTCTCCCACTCCATGAATATGAATTAATTCACTTAGAGAAATAGGATATTTTAGGGCCATATCTTCCAATGAAGGATCTTGAAAAACAACAAATGGTGGTAGCCCTAGTTTCTTGGAAACTTTTTTACGTAAATCACGTAACATACCCATCAAAACCTCATCTATTGCCCCCGAAGATTTAGACGCACTTACAATTGCTTGGTCGCCCGCCTCGTTATATTGATGATCTTCCGACATCATAAAAGAGCTTGGTTTTTTAATAAAATCCAATCCTTTATCCGTGATTTTTACGATACCATAGGTCTCAATGTCTTTATACAAAAACCCTCCCACGAGAACTTGTCGCAGTAAGGCCATCCAATATTTTTCATCAAAGGCAACTCCACCTCCGAAAAAAGATTGAGAATCCGTTCTATGGGCTTTAATTATGGCATTGACTCTACCGATTAGTGTAAAAACAATTTCCTTAGATTTATATAAGTGTCTTGTGTCTCTTACCACTTCCAGCAATTTCACTACCTGATCTTTGGCTTCCACTTTTACTTTTGGATTTCTTACATTGTCATCCATATCGGCACCTTCGCCTGTTACACCGTCGAATTCTTCACCAAAATAATGGAGTAAAAACTTTCTTCTCGAAATTGAAGTTTCGGCATAGGCTACCACTTCTTGCAATAAAGCAAATCCAATTTCCTGTTCGGCAACTGGTTTACCAGACATGAATTTTTCTAATTTTTCTACATCTTTATAAGAATAGTAAGCAAGACAATGTCCTTCGCCGCCATCCCTACCGGCACGACCCGTTTCCTGATAATAGCTTTCAAGTGATTTTGGAATATCATGATGAATCACAAAACGAACATCCGGTTTGTCAATTCCCATCCCAAAAGCAATTGTCGCCACGACTACCTCAACATCCTCCATAAGAAACATGTCTTGATGCCTTGCTCGTGTTTTTGCGTCTAATCCTGCGTGATAAGGCACTGCACTTATTCCGTTCACCTGTAATACATGGGCAATTGCCTCTACTTTTTTACGGCTCAGGCAATAAATAATTCCAGATTTTCCTTGATGCTGTTTTATAAAACGAATGATATCTGACTCTACATTTTTGGTCTTTGTGCGAATCTCATAATACAGATTAGGCCTGTTAAATGATGCTTTAAAAGTAGTCGCATCACACATGTCTAAATTTTTCAGAATATCTTCCTGAACTTTTGGGGTCGCCGTAGCGGTAAGACCGATGACAGGAACATCGCCCAATTGTTTAATTATATTTTTTAAATTTCTATATTCTGGTCTAAAATCATGACCCCACTCAGAGATGCAATGTGCTTCATCAATAGCTACAAAAGAAACGGTCACGTTTTTAAGAAAAGTGACATTTTCCTCTTTTGTCAAAGATTCTGGAGCCACATACAACAGCTTGGTTAATCCGGAAGTGATGTCCTTTCTAACTTGAGCAATCTCTGTTTTCGTAAGTGATGAATTTAAAACATGGGCAATACCTTTTTCTGAAGATAAACTTCTAATGGCATCGACTTGGTTTTTCATTAAGGCAATCAACGGTGAAACAACAATAGCTGTCCCATCTTGAATCAAAGCTGGGAGCTGATAACAAAGTGATTTACCACCACCCGTAGGCATAATTACAAACGTATTCTGCCGGTTAAGTAAACTTTTAATAACCTGTTCTTGCAACCCCTTAAATTGACCAAAGCCAAAATATTTTTTTAATTCTTTATGGATATCAATTTCGTTTGAATTCATTCTTTATTATGTGGTATTTTGTATAAATTTGCATCATATAAAGATACAAAATTCTTTTACACATACAAACTTTAAAAATTCTGTTTTGATATCGAAAGAAAACATATTGGCGATAGCCAAAAAAACTATTCTATCTGAAAGCCAGTCAATTACAAAACTAACTGATTTTCTTGACGATAATTTTTCAGATGCAACGCAGGCAATCTATAATTCAACCGGAAGATTAATCGTAACCGGAATCGGAAAAAGCGCGATTATCGCCCAAAAAATAGTGGCTACATTTAATTCTACAGGAACACCTTCCCTGTTTCTTCATGCCTCTGAAGCCATTCACGGCGACTTGGGTATGGTACTAAAGGACGATATTATTATTTGCATTTCAAAAAGTGGAAACAGTCCTGAAATAAAAGCAGTTGTTCCCTTTTTAAAACGTTTTGGAAACACACTGATTGCCATTACCGGAAACACGACTTCCTTTCTTGCAAAAGGGTCGGATTATGTATTAAATACCACCGTAGACGCTGAAGCCTGCCCTAATAATCTGGCTCCTACCAATAGCACTACCGCCCAATTAGTGATGGGTGATGCGATTGCCGTTTGCCTGATGGAAATGCATAATTTCACTGCCGAAGATTTTGCAAAATACCATCCGGGAGGTGCTTTGGGCAAAAAATTATTACTGAGGGTTAATGACATGCTAGAACATAGTTTAAAACCTATGGTTTCCCCAGATACAGCAATAAAGAAAGTGATTTTTGAAATCTCAGAAAAACGTCTTGGTGTTACAGCAGTTGTCGAAAACAACACCGTTATCGGAATCATAACAGACGGTGACATTAGAAGAATGTTAAACGAAAGGGATTCTTTTACAGAATTGACCGCGAAAGACATTATGACCAAAAATCCAAAATTAATTCAATCAAATGACATGGTTGTTGACGCACTGAATATCCTCGAAGATTTCTCCATCACACAATTAGTTGTGGTAGACCATGGCGAGTATAAAGGCGTTTTACATTTACATGACATTTTAAAAGAAGGAATAGTATAATGGCAAAGAAAAATCAAAACGAAATGTCGTTCTTAGATCATCTTGAAGATTTAAGATGGTTATTGGTGCGTAGCACACTGGCAATAGTGATTATGGCTATTGCCACATATTTTTTTAGTGATTACTTGTTTGACACCATCATATTTGGACCTGTAAGACCCACATTTACTACGTATCAATTTTTCTGCGAACTATCCCAATCCTTGGGTTTAACAGATAGTTTCTGTATTACTGAATTCCCCTTTATCATCCAGAATACCTCCATGGAAGGACAAGTAAACGTCTTTATTTGGGTTTGTCTTCTTGCTGGATTTATTTTAAGCTTTCCTTATATTTTATGGGAAATATGGAAATTTATAAGTCCGGCACTCTATAAGAATGAAAAGAAAAACGCTAAGGCATTCATCTTTTTTTCTTCGCTACTTTTCTTTATTGGAGTCCTGTTTGGCTATTATATCGTGATTCCCATGTCAGTCAACTTTGTAGCTACTTTTAAAGTCAGTGACCTCGTCCTCAATCAATTTACATTAGACTCTTATATTGGGTTGGTAAAAACCTCTGTTCTAGCAAGTGGACTGTTTTTTGAATTGCCAATTATTATTTATTTCTTGACAAAACTGGGGTTAGTTACTCCTGCGTTTTTAAGAACCTATCGCAAATACGCTATCGTACTTGTCCTCATTGTAGCTGCCATCGTAACGCCACCAGATGTTGTAAGTCAAACTATCGTTGCAATACCAATGTTATTAATCTATGAAGCAAGTATCTTTATTTCAGTACTTGTATCTAAAAATAAAAAAGAATAATTATGAGTGCTATTATTGAAGAATTTAATGACTATCGTTCTAAGATGAACGAAAAATTACTGGCTGACAACAACAAAATAGTGAAACGTATTTTCAATCTTGACACTAATGCTTATGCAGCCGGTGCTCTTGATGTGAAAACAAAAGAACTATTGGGTTTAGTGGCTTCTGCTGTTTTACGTTGTGACGATTGTGTAAAATACCATTTGGAAACCAGTCATAAAATTGGGGTAACCAAAGAAGAAATGATGGAAGCAATGGGAATTGCAACTTTAGTGGGTGGAACCATCGTAGTACCGCACTTACGTAGGGCTTATGAGTTCTGGGAAGCATTAGACGAAACCGCAACAAAATAATAGTCTTCTTCTTTGATAACTAATGGGGGCACCTAGCCGCTATAGCCCAAGAATTCCACTTAAAAAAGAAACTAAATAATTGTTAATAGGGTTATTTGTTAATTTGGTTATTCGTTAATTTGATACGATTAAACAATTAAACGATTACCGTTTAAACCAAAGCATATGATTTTAAGAGCGGAGAATTTAGTGAAAACATACAAGGGAAGAAGTGTCGTAAAAGGCATTTCGGTCGAAGTAAACCAAGGGGAGATCGTTGGTCTACTTGGACCTAATGGTGCTGGAAAAACAACTTCTTTCTATATGATTGTAGGACTGGTTACGCCAAATTCAGGCAATATCTATCTTGACGATTTGAATATTACCGATTATCCAATGTACAAAAGGGCACAGCAAGGAATTGGGTATTTGGCGCAGGAAGCTTCTGTTTTCAGAAAGCTAAGTATCGAAGACAATATCTTGAGCGTTTTACAATTGACCAAACTTTCCAAAGAAGAGCAGATTGCTAAAATGGAAAGTCTGATTGATGAATTTAGCTTAGAACACATCCGCACAAACCGAGGTGATTTACTATCGGGAGGAGAACGTCGTCGTACTGAAATTGCGAGATGCCTCGCTACGGATCCTAAATTTATTTTACTTGACGAGCCTTTTGCTGGTGTCGATCCTGTAGCTGTAGAAGACATTCAAAGAATTGTAGCCCAATTAAAAAATAAAAACATCGGAATCCTTATCACAGATCACAACGTACAGGAAACTTTAGCTATTACTGATAAAACCTACCTAATGTTTGAAGGTGGAATCTTAAAAGCAGGAGTACCAGAAGAGTTAGTGGAAGATGAAATGGTACGTCGCGTGTACCTTGGACAGAATTTTGAGTTAAGAAAGAAAAAGATCGAGTTTTAAAAGAGGGGTCAGCTTTAGAAGAGTGGTCAGTATTCAGTGTACAGTGATCAGTTTAAAAAAAAGCATACAGTGAATAGTATCCAGTGAGCAGATTTAAAAGAGTAATTAGTGGTCAGTTTTAAAAAAGTGGTCAGTATTCAGTGGTCAGTTCTAAAAAACGAACCTTATTTTAAAATCAAATCTAAAACTTAAACCAATTTGTATTATGAGCCAAAAAGAAAAACCGTCCAAAGAAACCCTGGAAAAATGGCACAAAGACCCCAATAATTGGAAGCTTGGCATCTTTTACTACAACAAAGAAGACAAACGCATACTGCCACCTAAAAGAATGGCCTGGGCTGGCTGGACAGTTAATTTTGCAAATTCCATTTCGGTTGCCGTTTTTGTGATTGTAATTATCATACTAATTGGAATAACCATTTACATGCCAAAATAATGAGTGCGTGCTCCAATCCAAATCCTAAAAACTAAACACCGCAAACTGATTACTACAAACTGATTACTGAACAATACAAACTGAATACTGCAAACTGAACTGATCACTGAATACTTACTGAGTCACACCAAATTTATGCGGATTTAAAATCATGTAATTAATTAGTTTTCCAACTTCATTACTTTCAGTAAACAATTCATTGTAAACACTTTCAGTTATATAGTTGCATTTAAATGAAAACTCCAGCCAAACCTGAGTTTCTGAATTTTCGGCATCTGAATCTGTTAATTTGCTATGAAAATTTTTTGGATAGACCCTTTTTCTATAGGATTCTGAGATATTCGCTGGTACACTTCTTGATGAACGCCTAATTTGATCCGTTAACGAATACATTTCTTCTTTCGGAAATAGTTTTGTCATTTCAAAAATTTTCATCGCTAATGAAAATGATTTCTTGTAGGCCAATAAGTCTTGAAATTTCATCATTTATAGTATTATTTTAAAGATTACTAATTACTGACCACTGAATACTGATCACTGAATACTGATCACTGAATACTGATCACTGAATACTGATCGCTACACACTGAACACTGAACACTACTCAACAGTGATAAACTGCAACTGCTGCACATCGCCATTGTAGATATTAACATCTACGTTACCTTTTATTCCTGATACCGAAGCTTTTTCTGTGAATTGCCAGAACAACCAATCCTCCTGTATGTTTTCCCGATAAAAATTATAATTGGCAATCCAAAAAAGATAATCGCTGAATTCTTCTTTTAAAAAATCATCATAATACCTTTCGCCCGTATAGATTATAGGCTTTACCTTATAATGGGCCTCTACCGCTCTCAACCATCTTTTTAATCCGATTTTTAGTCGGTCCACGGACTGGTTTTCAGGCAGTCTTTCAATATCTAAAACCGGAGGTAAATCCCCTTTTTCCAACGAAACCGTTTTGATATAAAGCGCCGCTTGTTCTAAGGAGTTCTCATTGGGACGATAGTAATGATAAGCTCCCCGAATGAGGTTACTTTTTTTGGCGCCAAGCCAATTTTCATCAAATTGCTTGTCCAACCGGTCAATCCCAACGGTGGCCCGAATGAAAACAAAGTGTACGGGATATTTATTTTCCAAGCTATCCACATCAATCCAACTGATTTTCCCCTGATATTCAGAAACGTCTAACCCGATTGCTTTTCCTGCATGTTTGTCTAAAACTTGGTAATTTCGAACATCTGAAATGCGCTTGTCTTCCTCCTGCTGTAAAACCTTATTTGATTTAAAACTAAAATAATAGGCTAGCCCATTTCGATAATGATAGCCTAGACCTAAAATAAGTAGTACCGAAAAAGTAAGCAGCGTAACCCGCAACACTTTCCCTGAAAAAAAAGAAGCTTTCTTTTTAGTACTGCGTCTTACAGGAGGCTTTCTTTTAACGCTTTTTTTTCTCATCCAATAAAAATTTATTGCTCACTATCGAGAGTAGTACATACCCAATGATTATCAATGGAATTCCTGCATATTGGAAAAAAAACAATAACAAAAAGGAAAAAAGCAAAAAGCCGATTTGGAGTGCGTTATCCTTAAAATTAAACTTTTTAATCTTCAAAGAAAACAGTGGAATCTCCGCATTCAAAATGTAAGCGCTAAAGAGTGTGATAAGTAACAAAACCAATTGGTTTGTCAGGATTTCGAGAACAATTAAAGAATCCGAATATTTTATTACTAGGGGTAAACTTAAAATAAATAGGGCATTAGCAGGCGTTGGCAAACCAATGAAGGAATTCGTCTGACGGGTATCGATATTAAATACAGCCAAACGATAACAGGAGCCCATCGTGATGATAAATCCAAGATAAGGCAGCATGAAGTGTGTTGAAATTTCATGCTGGCTGTTAGACAGCATAGAAAACATTACATATCCGGGTACTAAGCCGCTAGTAACCATATCTGCCAGGGAATCCAACTCTAAACCCAGCGGACCTGAAACTTTCAATAATCGGGCAAAAAAACCATCAAAAAAATCTAAAAAGATACCAAGACACACAAAATAAAAAGCCATTTCAAAATCGGACGTAGTCACAAAGACCATCGCTATACAGCCACACAGCAAATTAAGTAGTGTTATTGAATTAGGAATGTGTTTTTTAATGTTCATCTTAAGTTGAAATTTAAAGTCTTAGGGGACAAATTTAAGATAATAAGTGAATGCAACCCTCGTTTTCTAGGGAGATTATCAACAGTACATTTGCCAATCCTATTTATTTAGCGAAAGAACGATCTAAGCTCAGCAAAATACTATATTTTTGATAAAAATTAAATCCCGCTCTGGGTTGGTAAAAAACAGTACGATTGAAAAAAATTCAATTCTTTTTATTTCTTTTGGTTTGTGGCGTAAATTACGGGCAAGCCGTTAGAAAATATTCCAATGAGTTTATGAATATTGGAGTCGATGCGGCAGCCTTAGGGATGGCAAACGTAGTCACGGCTTCGACTGCCGATGTGAATTCGGGCTACTGGAACCCTGCAGGACTCACCCAATTAGAAGATCACCAATTGTCTTTGATGCACGCCAATTATTTTGCAAATATAGCCCAATACGATTACATAGGGTACGCAAGTCCCATTGACGACCGCAGTGCCTGGGGTATTTCGCTAATCCGTTTTGGGGTCGATGATATTTTGAACACTACAGAGTTGATAGACAGTCAGGGGAACATCGATTACAATCGCATCAGTCTTTTTTCTACTGCTGATTATGGTTTTACCTTTTCTTATGCTCGAAAATTACCCGTTCCCGGATTTCAATATGGAGTTAATGCAAAAATAATAAGAAGGATTATAGGGAAATTTGCCGATTCCTGGGGATTTGGATTTGATGTCGGACTTCAATTTGAAAAAAAGGATTGGAAATTCGGATTAATGGTTCGCGACATCACCACCACCTATAATGTCTGGAACATAGACGAAAAAGAATATCAAAAAATTGCCAATGCGGTACCGGGACAGAACCAAGAACTACCCGAAAGCACAGAAATTACTGCTCCTAAGGCACAACTGGGAGTGTCTAAAAAATTTATCATACGCTATGACTACAGTATTATGGCTGCAGCCAATGTCAATATGCGCTTAGCCAAAACCAATGATTTATTTTCTTCCGATTTTGTGAGTATTGATCCCGCTTTAGGATTCGAATTTGGATATACGGATCTTGTTTTTGTACGTGCCGGAGTGGGCAATTTCCAAAATATCGAACAGTTGGACAGTACAGAAAAAGTAGGCTTCCAACCCAATATCGGATTGGGTTTCAAATACAAAGGCATCCAAGTGGATTATGCCTTAACTGATTTAGGGAATCAAAGCGCTGCTTTGTATTCGAATATATTTTCGTTAAAAGTGGATTTGGCGCTGTTTAGGAATTAAATAATTTATTTACAACTATAACGCAAAGATTCACGAAGTAGGTAAACAGATGCGCGAAGTACATTCAATATGAACGCCATCGATTAGAGAAATACAGTGTTGAAAACGGCAGTTCACGTGTCACGCTTTTTAGCCTGAGATATTGAGAACTCTTTTTAAGGTGCATCAAGGCAAAAGCCAATTTAGTCAAAAAATAGTCACACATTTATCATAACAGTATATCAAATGAATTCCTCATTATTAAAAAAAATAGTTCTCTCCCTGTTGCTCATCGCCAAAATGAACTTTGGCTTTGGACAAACTCCCATATTATCAGAAAATGCTCGTGTCAGTGTATTGACTTGCGGAACCGGAAATGAATCCTATTCTCTTTTTGGACATACGGCCATCCGAATCAGCGACCCAGACCAATTTATAGATCTTGTTTATAATTACGGTGCCTTTGACTTTAACACGCCTAACTTTGTCGCTAAATTCATAAAAGGCGACCTGCAATATTTTGCCGTTACCCACCCGTACACTGATTTCATAAACGACTATACCTATGAAAGACGATCCGTTTACGAGCAGGAACTCGATATTCCCGGTAATCTTAAACAAAAGCTGTTTGATAACCTGAATACTTCTTTGGCGTCTGGAGAAAGCCATTACACCTATAAATTTATAGATAAAAACTGCACCTCGATGGTAGTGGATATTATCAACAAAACATTAGATACTACCGCTATCGTAAAAAATACGGATACCGACATCACTTACAGATCCATATTATATCCTTATTTTGATGGTCATTTTTATGAAAAACTGGGGACCAGCATTATTTTTGGAAAAAAAGTAGATCAATTAGGGACTCAAATCTTTTTGCCTTTCGAATTGAATAAAAGCTTAAAAACAGTGCAATTCAACAAGCAGCTGCTGGCCAAGGAAAACAAAACCCTTCTCGCCTTTAATGAAACCCCTCCTAGCTCTTGGTGGAATAATTTCTATACTTACGGCCTTCTTCTTGGATTCATCCTCCTTATGAATCGCAAAATAATAAACCAAATCTACTTTTTGCTAATGGGGATGTTAGGGTTGTTCTTTTTCTTTGTTGGATTTTATTCGAGCCATCACGAGTTGGGATACAATTACAACATCTTATTATTCAATCCCGCCTTACTGGTGCTGCTTTATTTTTGGTATGCAGATAACAAGAGATGGATCTACAATCTCTCTTTATTCAACTTACTTTCCTTAGTGGTATACTTATTTATGATGATCAACAAAGCCCATTTACTGATTGTATCCCCTCTTCTTATTACGAGTGCTGTAGTCTTGGTGAAACTAGCATTAAAAAACAGAAGGAAAATTCCGATTATCATCTAAGGCAAAGTAAGACAAAAATGCATCTCGATTTATCCCAAAACTATTTTGAGAATTAATACCTATGCTAAGCCTTCTCGATACATTTCAAAATAAAAATTTTGAAACACTCGAAGTGACGACAGTGGTTATGCAAATCAGTAGAATATCGAAAAAAGAAGCTGAAGTACGTCAAGAACTTCTGTCATAGACGGAAAAACTAATCTATCCGTTCGCGTGATTTATAAACTTTTATTAACTATTTTAAAATCACGTCGAGAAACACTAGAAAGAATAATAACCAATGGCTATAAATAATATCCTACTGCCCTCTGTAGAACAATACCGTTGTAATGGTTTTTAGCGCAATATTCAAATCCAGATAAAAGCTTCTGTGTTTGATGTAATACAGATCGTATTGCAGTTTAATCAGGCTGTCATCTATTGATGCTCCATAAGAATAATTAACTTGTGCCCAGCCGGTAAGTCCCGGCTTTATAATGTGCCTGGTCTCATAGAACGGCATTACTTCAGAAATTTCTTTTACAAAAAAAGGACGCTCGGGACGTGGACCCACCACTGCCATATCGCCCTTCAAGACATTTAGGAATTGGGGAAACTCGTCGATGCGGGTCTTACGCAGGAACTTTCCGAATGCGCTTACTCTGGTATCCCCATTTGTCGAAAAAACAGCTCCGTTACTTTCTGAACTATCCCGCATACTCCTGAATTTAAAAATGGAGAATACGACCCCGTCCTTACCAACGCGCTCCTGGGTATAGAATAATTTTCCTTTATTATTGATAGCATTTCCTACTAAGATAAAGGGCATGAAAAACAAACAGCACCACAAACCAATTATTGATAGCCCGATTTCAAAAAAACGAACAATTACTAAATATAGTTTATTATGATTGTTGCGGCTAAACGGAAAAAAACGATAAAAATCTCTTGCGATATATTGCACTGGTATGCGATGCGTTTTGCTTTCGTACACCTGTGTGTATTCTCGAATTAGCTTCCCGGATTCTAACATCTGGAGTAATTGCTGGTACAATTCACCAGTAATTCCGGTGGTCTCTTCTGAGGCAATTACAATTTCGGAAATACTGTTTCTATTGACAAAAGAAGCCAAATCATTTTTGTTTATCTGTTCCACATAATGATGGTAGTTAAAATCAATACTTTCAGTGGTACCTGCGCTTACATAGCCAATGACTTTATAATGTGGGTCAATATTTTCCAATCCAAGGATCAATTCTTCCACTTGATAGGGATCACAAATCAATACCGCATTCTGAAGAAAACGGTTGCTGGCTAGAAAGCGAACATAAAACAGCCTCCATAAAAGTAAGGTCGTAAAAATAACTACGTAGAAAACTAAAATTTGCAGCCGATTATCGGGAAGCTCCGGTGAGAAAATGGGAGTCAATAAATAGACTAAAACCGTAGTGGAAACCGTCAATATTGTGCTTTTTAAGACTTGAAATTCGTTACTGGCAACCTGCAGGTTGTACATTTCAAAAATAGCCCCAAAAACACTGATATAAATCATCAAAAAAAGAACCCAATAACGGTTGGTGACCGCCGCTTCCAGATAGTCCAAATCGAAAAAATGACCAACCCAATACAAAGCGAACTAAAACAAAAATAACATCAAAGAGACGAAGAATCATTTTCCGCTCTGAGATTTCAAAATGCTATTTTCTTTTTTGACATTGTTCTTGTTATTCTACCGCAATTTAGTGTTTTAGTTCAGCAATTGATATAAATCTAATAAAAAAATAATACAACACTATACTATAATTAACTACACAAGGCAGCGCATACGGAGTGATTTTGAGAGGATTCCCACAGATTCATTAATTTTAAAAATTATTTAATTCCTTGTCTTCAGATGCAGTCTGGTAAAGACGAAGTAATCTACAGCAGAAAACCTACGCCGTCGTTCGAGACATAACACCTAACTAGGTTCAAGGTCCTTTTCTCTTTTTCGAAAGCCTAAAGTATCGCCGCTAACTACTATTTTATAATTCTTTATAAAAGTGGAATTCTGCTATAAGCACAGCAGTACGATTTATGATGATCTAATAGTAACGCAAATAAAAGGACGCCACAGCAACCGAAAACGCGAGCCTATTCGAACGAAGTATAAAACGGCAACAGCCTGTGATTTTGGACTACTGTCTAACTGCTGATCTCGACACCGAACAAAGACATAAGATAGATTTTGATAGTACTTTAGTTAAACGTAATTCTTTTTTTTTAAACAAGACAAGCCTAACAATACTTAATACATAAACGCAATGGTGTTGATTAAGAACTGTTTTGCCTTGCTTCTACTAGCTTCTTTTTATCAGGTAAGCCTTGAACATTCAATAAAGACAGGGAATAGACAAAAGCAGGTAAGGCCGTTCGCATTGCAGCATGATTGATTGTTAAAAACCAGAACGCCAAAAAACACAATAAAAATAAGTTGAACTTATTTTCCAGATACAATACTAATGGGGTAATAAACAGAATCAATAACCCAACGATGCCAAAAGAACCATGCTCCGCGAGCATCCGTGTAATTTCATCGTGAGACACTGCAAAATTCCCAGTTTCTACTTCACGAACTTCAGCTCCTTTGGCAACTCCAACACCAAAAACAGGATTGTCCAAAAACATATCAATTTCAGTTGCGGCTATATCCCCTCTTCCGGTAAACTTACTTGCTTTTTCTCTTCCTTGGGCATCCTGATTGGCATACCTTTTATTGATCAACCCTCCGGTCTGAAATGAGGTATAAGTCCAAGTAACCATCATTGCCATAGCAATTACCACAACAATATAATTTAACTTTACCCTTCCCCTAAAATTAGATTTAAAATACAAAAAGGATAACAAGAGAACAATCATCAAAAACCCGGTAATCATCCCCCCTCGAGAAAAGGTAACTATTCCTCTATAACTAATATTTAGCACTATAATCAAATTTAGTAGTAACAAGAATTTCGATCTCGATTCTAATATAATCCGAGAAAAAAATATAAACATCCCTAATCCTAAAAAAGTGGCCACCTGATTGGGTCCAAAGCCCCCAGAAGTTTCAAAATTAGATTGAGTACCTGTAATGACATCCCGGATATTTGGAGTATACAAGGTGAGATACACCGCACAACTTAAAATAGGCAACCCAATACACAATAACATTGAATTCATCTGCTCCAATGTAATTTTCCGTCGATAGGTATACAAAGAGGCAACCGCCAAACATACGGGACCAGAAATATTAAAGGCAATTGTTGTCCTGATATTAGTATCAAAATTCAAAACAAAGCTTGAAATAACAACACCGGGAACTAATAATACTAAAAAAAACCAATAGGGAGTGGCCCCTTTCGAGAAGCCGCTAAAATACATCCCCAATAAAATGAATAGCATTACTCCATACTTCGAAAATTCATAGCTGACATTACCACCTGTCATTCTTAATAGCACTTCAGCTCCTGCTATATAAGCGGCCGCCATTAAGGCTTCATTATTTCTATTTTGAGTTTTTATTACATAATAGACTCCCAAAATAAACATAGCGTATCCATATAGTTTGGCGGTGAAAGGCAATAAATAAATCGCAATTCCAATGGCTACATGAAGTACAACTAAATACAGATAGGACTGTTCTTCTTTTTTCATTTACAATGCTTTTGCAACCAGTTTAAATAGTGTTTTATAGCCCCTTCTTCTGAATAGTTCTTCGAAACTGTGGTATAAATTGCTTCGCCAAAATCGCGGCGAAGCATTTCGTTTGCTATCAACTTTACAAGAGCCACATAAAATAACTCTTCGTTTTGCGGGACTATAAAACCATTTTTCCCATCTTGAATCACTGCAGTTACTTCCCCAACAGCGGTGACTACCACTGGTTTTTTACCCCTTCCGTATTCAAGCAAGGCAACGGGTAACCCCTCTGATCTAGATGTTAAAACACAAATAGTGGCTTGTTCTACTATATTTTCAATATCATTTCTACTACCATACAAAAAGACCTGATCTTTCAGACCGTAATCGACAACTAACTTCTTAATTTCAGCTGAATAGTCATCCTCAAAATCTTTCCCGACCAAATGAAAAGTCCAATCTGGATGTGCTTCTTGAAGTTTCTTCGCTACTTTCAATAAAAGAAAATGATTTTTTTGCGGTCTTAAATTAGCAAGACAGACAATCCGTTTTCCCTCAATTCCCTTCAAAAAAGTATGTGTATCAATATCATTTTCTTTAGATGCGAAATTGGGGAAATAAATAGTGTGCTTACAATGTAACTTCTGTTCTGCCCACTGTTGCAGTTTTTGATTTACACTAATCACTCCATCAAAAAAAGGAAGGGTCATTCTAAAAATAAATGTAGGTCTTTCATTCAAAAACTCACTGTCCCCGTAATGATCGTGCCATAGTATTTTTGTCGAAGGACAAACTAGCTTTAATAAAAAAGCTACGAAAAAAGAGCTGCTGTGCGCATGAACTACATCGATTTTATTCTCTACTACATACCTTCTTAAAGCGAATATCGCTTTAAAATCCACACTGCTTTTCTTATTTAAAAAAAGATAATTTACCTTATCATCCAAATGCGACAGCAAGGGACCTTCTTTTCTGGTTGCTACCAAGCCCGAAAACGCTATATAGTTTGTAAGTGCATTTGCATAGTTCACCGCCAAACGCTCGGCACCACCGGCTTCGAGTGAATCTATGATTTGGATAATCCTCATGATCGCAATAGTTTTTTTATCTCTTCTTCAAACACATCAACGGTGTATTTTCTGGACCAATCCGCTCCCCTCTTTTGCACAGTATTGAAAAGCGCCTGATTATTCAAAAGGGTTTCTAGTTGCAGTACATCTTTTTCTAAATTCATTTCTAACAACATGCCTCTTTTACCCTGATCCAACATAAACGGCACACAGGATACGGCAGTAGCCAAAGGAACACAACCCCAAAACATGCCTTCGGCTATTGCTTTTGGCCAGCCCTCACTTTCAGAAGGCAAAACAACAAAATGGCTCCATTGATAGGCTTTTTGCATCACCTCCTTAGACTGATTCCCTTTTAACTTAATATTATTTCCTAAATTATTAATCTTAATGTAGTCCTCTAATCTATTTCGTTCTATTCCTTCCCCATACAAATCTAAACAAGCATCATATCCTTTCGTTTGTAATAGCTCGAATAATTGTATCGCATACAATGGATTTTTACCCTGTACCAATGCTCCGACAAAAATAAAATACTATTTTACCTTTTAATCCTTTTTGAACTAATGGAACTTTATCCGCTTCTTTATAAGAAGCGGTAAAAAAAGGCTTTATATTTTTAGAACTTCCTTCCCATTCCCCATATACTAAAACATGTATGTTCCTGGTTAGGAATGTATTACTCAATATCCACTTTTGCATTTTGTAAGTCCAAGGTTGTTTAGATTTAGGGTCCCAATTGCCGGCATATTTCGCAGTTTTGTTTTTTTGAGGAAAGAGGATTTGAACAAAACATCCAAGTAAACCAATATTGCCAGGACAGCGCAAATGAATGTGATCCGCTTTTTTCATAGCTTGAAATATTTGCCAACTAATTTTAGGGGTTTTAAAAACAGCTCTAAATAGATTTTTCAACCTTAAAATATCAAAATTTTCAATGGCAATGAATTCAATATTGAGGTGCTCATAAGCACATTCTATAGCCGACTTGAGGAAAGTAGATTTTGGTGCAACAATAATGAGTTTCTCCACCTGCTTTGTCCAAATATTCATTTCGCGAACATATGGAGCGTAAGCAAAATATTGATTCCCTTCAAAGAGGTGAGGAACATGAGTAATGATAGCAAAAATCATTGTTTTTTGATTATTGGTTTATCAAACAATAAACTCCACCATCCCACAGTTCTCCCCACGGCTTCGGTAAAAGCTCCTTTTTTACTATTTGTCGTAAAGGTATTACTAAAACGAATCCATGTCAATAATATAGTAATCGAATGCCATTTTAGTTTTGCATTCAACACTGGTTTGGGGTTTTTAGTTCGCCACACATACCAGCCGTTACGCACGACCATTTTACCATATCGGTATTGATTAGGTCGTCCGGAAGCATTATGGAAATGGTTTAATTGTACTTTAGTATTTATTACATTATTTCCAAATTGTAATGCTCGAATACAAAAATCAGCATCTTCATAAAGGCCGTAACCTTCAAAATAATTCGAAAATTGTATGCTATCGAAAACTTTCTTCCGAAAGGCAAAAGACATTCCTACTAATAAATCAACCTCATAGGTTTTGCCGTTCAAAGGGAATCCGCAGGTTCTTCCATGTGAATAATCAGGCATTCTTCCTGGCCCTAAATTGGATTGCAATCCTAAATAATTGCGAAGCACATTACGTTGTCCTTCTTTATATACATAATCCCCAAACTCAAAATAACGGTTCTTCTCGTATTTTATATTTGGATTAATTAAACGCCAGGCATTTTCATTTACAGCCACTCCTCCAACTCCTGAAACTTCAGGCTTGTTCTCAAAAGTTTTTATTAGTTCTTCAAAATAATTTTTAGTTAATTCCGTATCATCATCCAAAAAAGCAACAATTTCACTATCGGTTGCCACTTTAGTAATACCATAATTCCTTTGTTTAGTTAAGCCTCTAATGCAATCTGGGACTAAAAAGTACTGAACGTTTTTAAATTTATTTATTTTTAAAAGCTGCTGAGTCTCCTCGTTTTTAGAGCCATCTATAATTAATATTTCATCGGGATAAACTATTTGTTGTTGAATTGAAAGCAACAATTTCAGCAAAGGCTGTGGGCGCATGTAGGTACATATAACAAGAGACAATTTCATTACCAATTATTTAGTTGAGTTGCCCAAAATACACTTTGATTCCATTGTTTTCTAAAATTTACCCAATAAAGAATTGGGTTTTTAATTTTTTGGTGCTTATAGTACTTAAAAAAAAGTATTGTTTTATAGCCTCTAATTTGTTCTGTTGTATTGTTCAAAATCTGATACAGCATTATTGTTGGAGCGGGTTTTGGTTGAACATCTTCTTCATGCCATTGCAACATAGGCTTTGTTCTAAAACCTCCAACGGGAGCTTTTAAATGTAGAATACCAGGCTCTGGTAAATATAAAATATCGCATCCTTGCTTTCGCAATTGCATCCCAAAATCACCGTCTTCACCAAAACCAAATTCGTACCCCATGTTAAATTTACAATCCTTCAAACTTTGGGCAAACACAAAACTACAACCTGCTCCAAAGGTCATCCATTGAAAAACCACCTTTTCATTTTTACGTTCTTTTTTCTGGGAACACCTTATTGAAACGGCCTTTACACCAAGATTATCAATTGCTACAAATACTTTGCGAATAAAAGAAGTTGTAATTCTAATATCATCATCGGCAAAAAAAACCCAATCACTTGTAATATGCTCTAAAGCAATATTACGTGCATTACAGGCTCCTGATTGATGGGTAAAAGTATGTTTTATAACAAACGGCCAACTTTCATTAGTCAAATAATCTAATTCTGATTTACTTGCTTCATCTGGATTTTGCTCTACAATAATAACATTTTTCGGCGGGAGAGTTTGTGATTTTAAATCACACAAAATATCGTATAAATATTTTTTTCTGCCAATAGTAGGAATAATTACATCTAACGTTTTTTTACCAATACTTTCTTTCTGAGATTGCACCTTGATACAATCAAAATTTATTTTGTTTTTACCTCTCTTTTTATAAAAGAAAGAACGAAAGAACGGAAGCAGCAGGAGCCTTCGTTCGTAAATCATAAAATTCAACAACAATATAAAAACCCATCGCGTTTTATAATGTTGTTTTACAAATCTAAAAAGTTTGTATTTAGTCTCTTTCACTGCGACCCCCGCTTGATTATGTATTAAAAGACCTGGTTCTGAATAACACACTAGTCCTTCTCTCATACCCAGCTTTGCTAAAGAAGATAAAAAATAATCAAAATCTTTCTCAAAAGAAATTTCTGATTTCAAAGCCAATAAAACCGAAGCATGCATTCCTCCCACAAAACCACTCATTTGCCATGTTGCATAGGGCACCTTTTTATTGACTCGTATAAATGGAGATTCGTCAACATAACCAATTCCTTTATCTAAAAATGGAGTATCACAAGAATTGTAGGATAACAATAATTTATTATGATGAAATAGTTTCGGAATTTCCGAAATATTTAACTGTTCTTTTGCACTTTCATGACACCAAATTAAAAGAGAATCCGGATATTCTTTGGCTACTAGAAGCAAAAAATTGCTTATGGATACCTTACTGGCTTTGTCAATGTTAACAGCTTCTGCATTCGTTACTGCGGTTACCTTATGATAATCATGATAAATTAGTAGCATTTAATTAATTTAGTATTGACTCTCCTGCGAAAGTAATGATTTCATTCTTTCTAAATCGTACCGTTTTAAAGGGATAATTGATTTTCTTGAAAAACTCCTCTACCTTGATATAGGTCTGTTCACCGTTTACAACATGATAAGAGGCAATCGCAAAATTTGGTTTCAAGTTTTGAATGGTTTGCACGCATCCATCTAAGGCTTCAATTTCGGCACCTTCTATATCCATTTTTATAAAATCAAGTTTATTAATACTATTTTTCACAACCCAGTCATCAATCCGCACCGCCTCTTTCTTTACACAATTGTTCGTATCTGGTATCCAAACAGCAGAAGAGCCTACTGTTCCTGCTTCATAAAAATCGACCAACATATTTTCATTCCACAACATCAATTCTTTAATTACTATATTTTCTGTAAGCTCCTTATTTAATTCTATATTACTAATTATTCTCTTAATATTAAACTTGTCGGGTTCAAACGCATATACGATTCCATCTGCTCCAATCAATTTTGAAAATAAAACGGATAAATGTCCACAATTTGCTCCAGCATCAACAATGACATCACCCTTTTTTACTTTATAAAAATGCTGGTAATAATTAAAATCAGGCACTACAAAATAAAGGGCTTCATTAGTAATCATAGACAAGCCTTTGAAGGTTGTTTTATAAAGCACCTGGTTCGCATTTTTACTTATAAGTTCATATTTCGTTTGTTTAGGTTTATTCAAACGATAATACAATAACTTTAATCTCTCTTTGGCGTCACCTTTAGGAATCAGCTTACTAATTAATTTTTTTTATCCTTTTATTCATTTTGATTCAATTACACTAGTATAAAAATCCAAGCTCTGTTTTGCCACTACTTCTATACTAAATTTTTCAACTACTTTTTTCCTCGCTTGTATACCAAACTGTTTTTGCAAATCCTTATTTTCCAATAGTTCCAAAATTCGAATCGCATATCCGATATGATCTGTGGGATGGACCAAAAAGCCATTGACTCCATTATCAATTACTTCGGAAGCCCAACCTATGTTTGAAGCCACAATTGGCTTCCTCATCGCCATCGCTTCGATCCAAGAAACGGGTAAGGCCTCGGCAAATGTAGGAAAAACACATAATGAAGCTTCATTAATATGAGTTTTTATCTCCTGATAGGGTACGCTGCCCAAATAGCTTACTTGTCGCAAAGCTGCTGGTGTGAACAATTGCTGCATCATTTGCCATGTGGAAGGATTCCCAGAGATCACATCGGGAACATCCCTGCCCACTAAGATTAATGTTGCTTCGGGATTTTTAAGAACCACTTCATTGAAAATGAACGGCAGTTCCAGCAATCCTTTTTTTCGGATTAGACTGCCGAAGTATAGGATATTATTATTGTCTGGCTTATTATTCTTGTCGCTTTCATTAAACAAACGAATATCTATCGAATTCGGAATAATACTAAAATCCTTTTGCAATCCGAACACTTCGTTGGTTAAATCAGCTGTGAATTGACTAACTGATAGTAAGGCATCGGCTTTTTGTAGTGATCTTCCTTCGTGAAATTTATTAATCCATTTTACAGGACGCTGATCTAAATGACAAAAATATGTGTCAGAACCGTTGAGTCGAATCACCACTGGACAATATTTGGGTCGTATAAAAGAGGTAATCCCGGTCCAATCTGCTGCTTCTACAATATCAACTTGCTTTGTATCGAATAATTGATTTATTATTTTCTCCAGCTTTTTCCGGGTAAAATACCAAGAGAGCCCTTTCACTTTAACGTTTTTAATTTGCTGAATTAAAACTCCATTATCGTCAAAAATGGTTTCCACTTTTTGCCCATAGACTAATACTCGAGCTTCATGACCTTCCTGAATCAATCCCAAAGCCAAGTTTTTTATACTAGTACCAATGCCTCCGGAGCTTCCTGTTCTGGCATGAGGATATTCTGATGTCAAAAACGTTATTTTCATTTTTTTTGTAAAATTAAAAATCTTTTATAAAACATGCTGTAACCTTCATACTCCTCTATCATTCCTATTTCTAAAAGAATAAAACTTTTGCAGACATAGCTTCGGACCTATCCTCATAACACCACTCCTGATCAATTTCAATAATTACATTCCTTATATTAAATCTATACCCTTCCATTAATTATAACATTAAATGAACTTTAAATATCGCTCATTCACTTTTGAATCTTATACATCATCAATTTTTCCTCGACGAAAAAAGCCCTAATATAATATAGATATAATCTGAAAGTATCAAAGCTATTTGGCTACCAAGTCAATTATTTTAATCATTAAAATTGAAAATAAATAAATTCTTGATAATCTGAATAGGTTCCTAATGTGATAATCGTCAAGAGACACAATGCCAACTTTATATTTTCCTGTTTTCCAGAAATAGGTTCAATCTTATTTCTACTATTCCATTCGACTAAAATAAAAACAAAAATCATTAGTAATAATTCGTAGCTGTATCGCTCATGTTCCAAAAATTGTGGAATAAATTCAAGATTGGTAAAAATACGTTGAATATATTCAACTGCTATAGTAATTGATTTCGCCCTAAAAAATACCCATGCCAAGCATGTCAATGAGAAAGTGACCGGGATATTTAGTATTACTTTGAGCGAACTCCACTTCCAATACAAATAGTATCTATATGGGTTCGGTTTTTTTTAAGTAACAGTAAGGGCAAGAAATACATGGCATTGATAAAACCCCAGGCTATATAGGTCCAATTAGCGCCATGCCAAAAACCACTTAATAAGAAGATCACAAATACATTCCGTACTTGTCCCCACTTGCTAACTTTACTGCCGCCTAGGGGAATATACACATAATCCCGAAACCAGGAAGACAGGGAAATATGCCATCTCCGCCAAAACTCGGCAATATCACGGGAAAAATAGGGGAAATTAAAATTACGCAACAAATCTAATCCAAATAACTTCGACATACCCAAAGCCATATCCGAATAACCCGAAAAATCCCCGTAAATCTGAAAAGCAAAGTAGACCGTACCCAAAATTAACGATAAAGAATTCATGGATTCATAATGATCAAAAATCGCATTGGCATAAGTAGCGCAAGTATCTGCAATTACTACCTTTTTTAATAAGCCCCATATGATTAGGTATACGCCTTCCTTGGCTTGGCTAAAATTAAAGTCTCTTTTTATTTTTACTTGGGGTAATAAATGTGTGGCTCTTTCAATGGGACCTGCAACCAATAGCGGAAAATAACATACAAATAGCGAGTAATCGACGAAGTTTTTTTCGGCCTTGATGCGTTTGTAATAAATATCAATCACATAGGACAAACCATGGAAAGTATAAAACGAAATCCCCACTGGGAGAATCACATTTAACAATAACGGACTGGATTGTATCCCTACAGATTGCAACATTTCCGAAAATGAAGATGCGAAAAAATTGTAATATTTAAAGACTGAAAGAAAACCTAGATTAACGATGATACTCAACCAAAACCAAAATTTTCTCCCCTTTTCAGTTCTTCCTTTTTCGATTTGTAGGGCGGTATAATAATCTAAGACGGTCGAGAATACCAGTAAAAAAAGGAAACGCCAATCCCAACAAGAGTAAAAATAATAACTGGCAACAATAAGGAGTGTATTCTGGCTACTTTTGGTTTTATTAAATACAAACCAATATAAAATAAAAACAATTGGTAGAAATAAGGCAAAAGCAAATGAGTTGAAAAACATAAATAATACTTATAAACTTTTATTGAATCAAATTAAAATGATTGTGGACCATTTTCTCTAAGGAAAAAGAATCTTCTATTAATCCTCTGGTATTAGTGCTAATTTTTTGATCGCCTAAATATACATTTATAAGTATTTCGCTAAGACTACGACTCTTTTTTACTACATAAATAAAACCATTTTCTCCATCTGCAATTGCTTCTTCATTTCCACCAACATTGGTAGTAATCACAGGCACATTTGCGGCTAAACTTTCCAATATCGAAAGACTGAAACACTCCATATGGGTGGGTTGTATCATGTAATCATATTGGCAGAATATTTCATTCAAATTGGGTTTACTCCCCATAAATATGAAACTATGCTCTACTTGCTTAGTTAGAGTTCTTTGGAGTAAAACCTCTTTATAAGGCCCATCTCCATAAACAGCTATTTGTAGTTCATTTTTAATGGCTGTTGGCAACAAGGCAACGGCATCAATTAAGTCTTGAATTCCTTTCGATTCCCTTAAATGCGAAACCACCAGAAAACTGGGTTTCTTATAATTCCTGTCCGTTCGTACTTTTATGCCCTCAATGAGAACTCCATTGTAAATTATAATACTTTTAGACTTCAAGTGATTGCCAAAATCTTTCCAAAGTTCATTCACCGTATAATTAGAAACACCTACAAATAAATTAATATATCGTGAAAACAAGAGCCCCTTTATTTTTTTTTCTACCCTTTTCTTAAATGGATACCCATACAATGGTCTTGGATTGTGGTCTACCACGATAATTTCAGCATTAGACGCTTGTTTTAATTTATAGAAAAAAGGCGTACAGAGTTCTACAAAATGTGTGATAATGTGAGTATAAGCCAATCTATTTTTTTTACAGCTTTGCAAGAAATAAGTTTCTAAATTTTGGTTTTTGGCTTCTATTATTGCTAGTTTAGAATAGCCTCCATGACTGGCCATATTTGGAAAAAACCAATCAATCTGAATGTCATTTTCCCTGCATTTTTTGTCAAACAACCAGAAAAAATGATCCATGCCTCCTACCCGTTCTGGCAAGAGTTCGTAATTACAAACTAGGGCTATTTTTCTTGACACTATGCCCATTTTAATAATGTTTCAGCTATTCGCTTTCCTGTGCCTTGCAATGGTTTTGAAACTTGCATTTTTAATAGATTCTCTCTGTTTTTTGCATCCAAATAAATATTATCTAAATACCAATTGATATACTCCAATAACTCCTTCTCATTTTTAGCAATTTTTGTAGCTTCACTATTCACCACATTAATAAGATGAGTATAACTCAAAAAACGCTGATCATCATAGAGACCGTTTTCATTAGTCCCAAAAACAGTATTGATAACAGGCTTGTAAAATTGCATAAAATCTAAACTCATCGTCGAGAGCATATTGATATTCAAGTCTGAAAATTCTAAAACACTACGTAAGTCAATAACATCTTCAACAGAGGGAACACGCTGAGACCATTCCTCCTGATGCCCTTTTCTAGATAAACTCCATTGAGGATAATTCCATTTGATAAAAGGAAATTCTTTAGCTATAGCCTTAAATCGAATTGAATCTTCAGCAGGAGAGGTCCTAATCAATAGTTCAACATTGGGTATTTTTACCTGAAGTATAGCATTAGCAATCGTTGAAATATACAATTCATCATTTTTACTGGTGGATATATCGCCACAACTAAAACAAATTATTTTTTTTGATGGATTTAAATCAAATTTGGCAGTAAATTTTTGTTTGGTAGATTGGTATCGTTCCAAGACATAGGGTTCAAATTGTGGCGCACCCACTACTTCAATAGCTGAATCTTTTAATGCTGTGTAAAAATGTAATAATTCACTTTTCATCAAATCACTCCAGACCAAAAAATAATTGAAGTTAGCAGCCATCCTTCCTTTCGACGCCAAATTATCCCAACTAAAAATAAAAGAGGCCGTTTTTAGTTGCAGTTGTGTTGCTTCATAAGCCAAAGGGGCAATAAATGGAGGTCTTTGATGGGTGAAAAATAGCAAATCAAAACCTTCCTTTTGTAGCATTTTCTTGTACCCAAGAGTTACTTCATGATTCTTAAAACTCCATTGCTGACATTTCTCGTACCATTGAATCCATTTTTCAGAATGAAAAACAGATGTAAATCGAAAAATAAATCGAGTCGCAAAACCTCGGGCTGTTTTGGCTTTGGTCTTATTTCCTTCATAATTATCTAATATTCCAAAATTATCGTTTTTATGCAATCGCAAATGCGCCACCTCTTTTGCTTTTCTAAAAAACCACGTTGGGAATTTTTCAATAAAAACTGGCAGCTCGATAATTCTAGACTTTGTAACATAATCTGAATAGTTTTCAGCAGGCAAACAAGACAAAATAACTACCTCATCAAAATATTTTTCAACCTCAAGCAAGAAATCACTTAGAATAAAATTCCTAAACCCCACACCGTCTGTGATTACTACACCTAGTTTTTTCATTTACTCTATTAAATTAGAATTGTCTATGATTATACAGTTTACTTTATCAATAACTTGTTAATAAAAATTTTAGCAAATTGCTTCGCTCCATCATTATTTAAATGACTGTAATTAACAAATAATTTATCATCATCAATAGCACCTGAAAAATCTTGTAATTCTGGTATCTTTATTTTTAATTTTGAAATAAAATCTATATTTTTAGTAGATTTGGAAAATGGAGCAGTATAATATTCCACATCAATATTATTATTTTTACAAAATAATTTAATATTATCAAACGTCCGATTACTATCAATAATGGTATTTGGCAAACCTCCTCCTAGGTCATTTGAACTTCCATGCATAGCTTCATACCCTTTTTGTTGAACCATTCGTGTTCTTTTATTAATTACATTAGCAAACACCTCTCTAAACCCAATTTTTAAATCATTAGAGCAATACCTATAAAAAGGCACATAATAAGTTGCAAAAGCATTTGTAGAATGATTATCAGAATAGACCTTATTTATATCATTTTCCCTTACAAAAGGCGTCATTTGATATTGAAACATTGCTGAGTTTCCTCCTATTAAATTGTAATTATAGTCGATTTGAATAAATATCTTTTCAAAATGAATATTGTATTTTTTTACCAGCTGTAATATCGTATAAATATCAATCATTTTGGCAGCCTGAAAACCTAGATTAGCAACTTCTTTGTTTGTTCTTTTAGTTATTAGTGAAGGCACAATACTATTTTCTACTCTTGACGAACCAATAAAAAGATAGTCTATTTGTTTGTCTTTCAAACTTCTTAAAAATTGAAATTTAGTTCTAGGACATGATTTCTCATATATTGAAGTGTATACATAGTCTAATATTGACATTGATATCAATATCGTGAATAACCCAATAAAACAATATTTAATAAATTTATTCATCTTGTTTTTAAAATATCTGTATTTAAACAACCCTAAAATCTAGCAATTAATTTAGCCATTTTTCTCTTTAAGTTTGATTCTATTTTCCAAAACAACAACCTTCTTCTTACTTCTAATGAATAATATTTTTTATTGATAAATACCTCATCACAATCTAACTTATAAATTAATTCAAATCCAAAAGAATCCAAATAATTACTTATCCTATTTTCCCTAAAATTATTTTCAACCACAAGTACTTTAACATTAAATAAATCAAATTTAATTGACCTTATAATTTCGTACTCATTCCCTTCTGTATCTATTGACATAAAATCAATAGTTTCTTTGTCCAATTCATGAATACTATCTAAAGTTATCATATCCACTTCAATTTCACTTTTTCTTCCGCCCTTGGATATGATATGGTTTTCTATCCTTAAAAGATGTCTACTATCATACTTTTCAGTTATACCACTAAGCATTTCACAATAACCCTCTATTTGAGTGAATTGAACTTTTTTATTTTCATTACCGATACAAACATTTAAATTTTTTGATTTTCTAAATGAATTTAATTTATCAAAAACTACAGGATTTGGTTCAACACATATACCATCCCATAAATTAAATTTTTCAAAAAAAAGAAGAGTTGCTATATGTTATTCCATCATGAGCACCAATGTCTATAAAAAAACCATTTTTTTGTTTTTTAAAAATAACTTTATTCAAAAATTCATCTTGACGATATTGGGAATAGTATTTATGTTTCATTTCAAATTGTTAATATATATATCCTGTTTTTAAACTAACTCTTCACAACCCTATCAATTAACTCATTCAAACTGATGCATTGCCAAATATGAAAACTAGATTGGATATTTCCATTTAAAAAATGTTGTAATTCTCTTTGCAATTCTTCTTTTTTAAACCATTCCTGAAAACCTGAATTCTCAATATTATTGAAGGATTCTTTTACCCAAACTTTTAAGTCTTCAGCAAGCCACTCGCGTTGTGGAGTCTGTAAGGGTCTTTTGGGCGTAAAAATCAAATCATCCGCTAAATAATCGGAGGCTATTTCACGTAACATATATTTAGTGACTCCCTTCTTTATTTTGAAATCCAACGGCAATGAAAAAGCAAATTCCACCAATCGATAGTCTAAAAAAGGCTCTCTAAGTTCCGTAGAATAAGCCATGGAGATGCGGTCATTAAATCGTAAAGCTCTTGGAATCTTAGTATAAAACAAATCACGATATTGTTTATTTAACACTGCATCGTCAAATGGTGTTGAATAAACAGGCTTTTCTGCTTTTGCTAAAAAAGAATCCGAAAGCATATTTGTTTTATATGGTGAGTTTTCAACTCCTTGAATAGTCGCATCGTTTTCCTTTGTATAATAATCGTAACCTGCCCATTGCTCATCCATACCTTGTCCGTCAAGCAAAACAAGTACGTTGTCCTTTCTGGCTTGCTCGAATATTTTCGCATAAGCTAATGTTGGAATACCACCATAAGGCTCATCTTGCTGCCATTCCATTTTTTGAGTTAGTACAGGAACTTCATCCGCTTGAAGAAGTACTTTAGTCAACGGATTATGGGTTTTATTGATCATCGTTTCAACCCATGGCAACTCATCATAATCTGAATTATTTGTATAAAAAGTATAGGCACTTACACTACAATTATTATCATCCTGACTATTAACCATGGCCAATAAAACAGAGCTATCTAGCCCACCACTAATATTGAAACCAACAGGTACATCTGATCGGAAACGCAATCGAATACTGTCTTTCAAAAGCATTAAATAATGCTCTTTAGCCTGACCATAAGTTAAATTCTTTGGCTGTTGGGCGACCTCATCTTCAAAAGAATACCACTTTTTAATTTGTAGAATTTGATTATCATATTCCAATAAATGACCTCCAGGCAATTGGATCACGTCTTGCCAAAAAGTTTCATCCGGATAACCATAAGAACCATAGGCAAAATAGGAAGCCCATACTTTTTTATTTGGTTTTTTTTGAACTCCTGCAGCATGAAGGGCCTTGATTTCCGATGCAAAATAAAAGGAATTGTCTTTTTGACTGTAAAAAAAGGGCTTTACTCCAAAACGATCTCGTGCCGCAAATAATTTCTTTTGCTCTTTATCCCAAATCGCAAAAGAAAACATGCCGTTAAATTTGTGTAAACAATCCTTCCCATATATAATAAATGCCGCCAGTAAAACTTCGGTATCCGATTCAGTTACGAAAGTGTATTGGTTTTGCAAACTTGCTTTGAGTTCAATGTAATTATAGATTTCGCCGTTAAAAACTAAAGCATATCTTCCTGAGGGATCTAAAAAAGGTTGGTTAGCCTGTTCAGACAAATCAATAATTGCCAATCGATTGTGACCTAAAGCGGCAAAATTGCCATCCATATATTTCCCCGTAGCATCTGGACCACGGTGTTGCTGACTCAACAACATCGCATCTAGTTTCCTGAAAGGAACGTTCCCAATTATTCCTGCAATACCACACATTATTTTTGATTGTTTTTTATCATTTGCTCCGCCTTTTCCCAATCTTCCATTGTATCTATATTGACATAATATTCTGGATTAGATTCAATAAACGCAATACGCTTTCCATATAAAGAATGTTGCTGTAAAGGCACATTCGTTTTAGTAATATAAATACTCCCATCTCTATGGTAAGCATCTGGGAGTTCTTGCCTTCTGCTGATTATTTGATCTTCTCCGGTAGCGATTTTTAAATTTCCTTCTGTATTAGCTTCAAAAGTCCAATGTGGATTAAATTCATGTGGGACTTTTTGTACCGAAACTAACGAATCACTACCACTAGTTATAAACTTTTCGACAGCTTTATCGAGAAAATCAACTGTTCTAAAGGGGCTGGTTACTTGCAAGAGACAAACTGCGTCAAAGAAAACATTCTTATTTTCGAACCATTGCAATGCATGAATAATAACGTCAATCGTAGCAGTGTTATCTTGTGCCAATACCGCTGGTCTAACAAACGGCACTTGAATCCCTAAACTTTTGGCTACAGTAATTATGGCTTCGTCCTCGCTGGACAAAATCACTTGCGTAATGAACTGTGATTGCAAAGCAATTTCAGATGTATATTGCAACAAGGGTTTGCCGTTTAATAATTTAATGTTTTTCCCCGGAACCCCTTTTGATCCGCCACGAGCGGGTATAATACCTAAAATCCTCATCCTAGTACATAATTGTTTTATGGAACTGTAAAGGCAATTGCACCAACAATTCCGCTATTTGCGTACCCGCTTTTCCATTTCCATAAATGGAAGAAGAAATTGATTTACCTCGTTGTACGGATGCTAAAATAGCTCCCTCAATTCCTTCTTGACAATAATCAACATCGATACTATTTCCTCCTCGGTCTCTTCTGTTTTGACGAGAACCAATGTTTACAACAGGAACCCCCAAGAAAGCACATTCCCGTATTCCTACGCTTGAATTCCCTATTAAACAATCACTATGTTGTAGCAATTGTAGAAAATCCGTCCCTTCCATATTCTTAAAAAAATGAACATTCGGTAATTGATGCTGCTCCCTAAAAGCACGAATTCCTGTCGAAGTTCCATCTGCTCCGGCATCCACATTAGGCCAAAACCAAAGTGTGGGCGTATTTAATTTATGAATCGCTTCCAGAGTAGCTTCAATATGTTTTCTGGAATCTTGATATTCTGTAGTTACTGGATGTTGCATAACTACTAAATAGCCTGCAGTCAAATCTGGTTTTGCTCCTACTCCTCCATATTTTTCATACGGATTAAAAGGTAGATTCTTACTTAGTACTACTTCATCTGCCAAATCGATAGAAGGGCATCCAGTATTAAAAACCATAATAGGATCTTCTCCTAATTTGATGACTCTTTCTTTAGCACTTTCGGAGGCTACAAAATGATAATCCGATAATTTAGTAATCGCATGACGTACTTTTTCATCTATATTTCCGGTCACTTCACCACCTTGTATGTGTGCTAAAGGAATATTCATATAAGAAGCCGCAATGGCAGTAGCCATAGTTTCAAATCGATCCGCAATAGTGACTACAATGTCTGGTTTTAAATTATCAAAAACAGTAGATAATTCCAATATTCCAATTCCTGTTGTTTTGGCTGCGGCAGTTAAATTCTCTCCTTCCAATACATTGAATACTTTAGCGGCAATCGCAAACCCATCTTTCTCAATATAATTCACCGCAGAACCGTAGCGCTCTAACAAAGCCGATGCGGCAACAATTAATTGCAGTTCCAAATCAGGATGATTTTGAATGGCAGACAACGCTGTTTTTACCCTACTATAAGAAGGTCTTGCGGTAATCACTACCGCTATTTTTCTTTTTATGTTCATGCTAAATCTTCTTCATTTAAAAAATCCCACTGGTTTTTGTCGAATTTAAGTTTTCTACCAATTACCTCTCGGTATTTACTTGCTAAAATACCATAGTTTTTTGGCTTTTTAGCTTCTAAATCCTCGAAAGTAAGAATATGGTTTTTAGGTAATTTTTTATTTATAGCCAATGATTTTTCAAAAATTTGTTTGAGCTCTAAAAAATCAGAATTGTTATTCTTATCAATAGGATTAGACAACGCCATCTTTATATTGGTAACGGCAAGGACTAATTCTTTTGTTTCCTGCATTGTTAAAGACGCTTTGCTATCTGGACCAAAGAGCTGTCTGTCAAAAACGACATGAAATTCTAAAATTTCTGCTCCCAAAGCCGTTGCTGCGATACAAGTGTCTATTCTGGCGGAATGATCCGAAAAACCAACAGCCACTTTATATCTTTGTTTTAATTCCTGAATAATATTCAAACCATACTGTTCTGGCATGGTGGGATAAGCTGTCGTGCATTGCAAAATGGAAAAATTAACCTTTCTTTCTTGTAAAAAAAGAACGGTCTTATCTAATTCGGCATACGAACTCATCCCAGAAGATAAGATAACAGGCTTCCCCGTTTGCGCAATTTTTTCTAATATTAAGAAATTAGTAACTTCACCAGACCCAATTTTATATTGCTCTACACCGATTTCCTCCAACCAGTCCACAGCCAAATTACTAAAGGGAGAACATATAAAATCGACCCCTAAAGTATCGCAACGCTGCTTAATTCCTTTCCATTGTTCCAAAGAAAAACTCATTCGTTTCCAATAGTCATATCGGGTTTCATCCTCCAGTGAGAATTTTACACGGAAAGGTTCGTGCTCGCTGCTTTCCGCTTCTGCAATGTGCATCTGTAATTTCACGGCATCGACACCCGTCTGCGCAATGGCATCAATATAAGAATATAAAATACCCAAGCTTCCTTCGTGGGCCTGACCAATTTCGGCAATGATATAGGGAGATTTATTTTTCATAATTAAAAAATTAGATAACAGCAATTATTTAAAAATTTTTATTAATAAATAATGCATCTGACCTATTTAGCAATCCATCTTCTGCTATTTCAAAATCATATATTTTAACTAATTCAAATCTTTTACCCAATAAAAAATTATAGGTATCACCAAATGATGATTGTCCTATGAAATTTTCTTTAAAAAAGATTTCTAAATATACAAATTGTATTTTATTTTTATCCATCATATCTGAAGCTCCCTTCAAAACTTCTAATTCATATCCTTCTGTATCCGTTTTTAAAAAATCAATTTTTGAAACATTATTTACTTTACAAAAAGAATCGATTGATATTACATTTACATCATATGTATCTATAATTTGCGCCGAACCGAAAGCACGCTTTAAGATTGAACTCAATGCGCTCCATGAATATTCATTAAATGTTACTTTGCCATTTTCTGAACCAACGGCATTGTTATAAACAAATACATTTTTTTTATCAAAATTATTTTTTAGTATTTCATAACAACTTCGACTTGGTTCAAAAGCATAAATTTTTGAAAACGGAAATTCCAATCTCATTTTCGTTACAGTTTGCCCTAAATTAGCACCAACATCAAACAAAACAATATCCTTCGCATCTCGGATACTTTTCTTTATAGCTACTAATGGATTTTCATTTTGTAATGAACATTTACTTATTTTAGAAATTTTATATCCCAAATTAGTCACTATTTTTTTTAAAAATATTTTCATTTTTTTATCGGTTTTAAATCTTGTTGCCAATATATTTTAGCTTCCAGCAATTTATTATAAACGTCATATTCTCTCAGAGTCAAGCGGTTGCCGTTTTTCAGTATTCGTGGTATGTTCCAAACCAAATCAAACAGAGCTAAAACAATAGCTTGCAAAGCTTTAAAATCCCCTTTAAAAACTTTCAGCTTGACTTGCA
The DNA here is from genome assembly GCF_000264055.1 of Flavobacterium sp. ACAM 123. Taxonomy (GTDB): domain Bacteria; phylum Bacteroidota; class Bacteroidia; order Flavobacteriales; family Flavobacteriaceae; genus Flavobacterium. The sequence continues at coordinate 40,919 of NZ_AJXL01000020.1, forward strand.
TCCATAGTGAATACACCATTTTTTCGGGAATAGTTTTTAAAGGATAAAACAAGAAAAACAAATACCAACCTGAACGCAAAGACCGCCGCAAACGAATAGTGTAATCAGCATTATTTCTTCTGGATTTCACATCCACTCTATGATGCACTAAAACTTCAGGGAGATAATGTATTTCTGAATTCTTTTTAAACAATTGATAGGAAGCAAAATTCTCTTCACCATAAAAAACAAACCATTCAGGATAATTAGGAACTTCTCTCCAAGCGCTCATTCTCCATACGTGTGCACAACCTACAAAACCCTGAACTCGTTGACTTTTGTCGTTTGAATCGGTTATTTTGGGCTCGTCTAATCCCCAAAAAATACGCAAGGCTATCAAACCACAATTCGCATTTTCTTCAAAATGATTATCGATGGATTCTAAGGGATTTTTGGTAACAAAATGTGCATCATCGTCTAGTGAAATTGCATAATCAGCTTGGGTTTCGTTCAGCATTTTGTTCCTGCAAAAAATATAACCTTTAGAAACAGGATTTCTTTCGACTTGTATCTTCGGGAAGTTTTCTTTCACATAATCAGCAGTACCATCGCTAGAACCATCATCAAAAACGACACAAGAAACCAAGGGGTCTTCTAGCAAATAACCGATTTTATCTAAGGTAAAAGCCAAATCGGTTTTACGGTTTTTGGTGGTAATCAGGAAAGCGAAAGTCGATTTCATGGGGGCTTGTTTTAATTGACGGCTTAGTTATCGTATCCTTTGGCAAACAGAATAGCATCCAAATAAATTTTAAAATTTTCATCCGAAAAATAATCCCCAAAAGGATGTACAGCTTCATCAGAATTCAACCTATTTTGGATTAGGTTTTCTAATCTATTTTTAATCTCTTCTTGATCTGAATAACTGGCAATGTACTGATCCTCTTTCAATATCGAACGCATTTCACTTCGTTCTGGTGATAAAATAAATATGGGTTTACCAATTGACGCCAAGAAAGGAGCTTTACCAACCAAAGTATTACTATAAATAGGGCCGTTTTCTAAAATGATATTGACATCAGCTTCTTGGCTTTGTTCAAAACAGGAATTGGAAAAACTGACCATTCCCAAAACCTGGATATTGGGAATGGCGCTGTATTTTTGAGCCAATTTTATCAAATCAACCCCTTTTAATCGCAAGACAAACTCCGTGTTTTCTTTATAAACAGCATTACTTTCGATCAATTTAATATAAGCATCCAAAAGGATTTCTATGTTCCTACCAAACATAATAGCACCCTGATACGAAATCAGTACCTTTTTTGTTTTTTTCAAAACAGTACTCACATCCGACAAATCAAAAACATTCTCGTTGTATTGATGTGGCAAATGGTAGAACTTTTTTCTCGAACCATATAAATACTGTATGTCTTCAGCCATTAATCGAGCGGAGCTCATACAGGTTTTTGCCTGAGAAACCACATCGTGCATTTTTTTAAACTTAAAAAGCTCTAGATTGTTCAATTTACTTTGAGTTCCCGCATACCAAAACAAAGGATAAGGATCGTGAAAATTGACAATGGCTTTTTTTAGAATAGGTAAATCTTTGGTAGCCAAAATTACTTCATGGTCGATACCTGCACTTCTAATAAATATATGATCGTATTTCTGGTAATCAATCTTAGCGATAATAGCTGCATATACTTTATGAACATGCTCAACTGCTAAAGATTGATGGAATAATCTCCAATAGAGTTTATTGAACCATTTGGTAAAAAAAGGCGTTTTGAGATTTACTATATAGGTTTCAATTGTATCAACTGGTAATAAATCCAATCGATCATCACTCGGACTTTGCTTTATATATACGACATCGATAATTGAATCGGGATACGAAATTCGTAGTTTTGCCAAAAAAGAACGTGATATGATTCCTTGACTCGTTCCCCAAACCCTCAAATCTTGTTCTATAACTAAAAACTTCATTCTTTATAATTGTATATTTATTGAGTATCCAAAAATCAAAACACTTTTATTTAAATCTTCCTTTTACGGCTTTCTTTTTACTGTGAATGACTAACCTAAAAGGCAAAACAGCAAAGAAAATTTGCCAATATAGTTTTTCAAATGTAGCGAAATCCAATACATTTAAAATCTTTTTGAATAAATTATCATCCTTGAAACTGATTGAAAAGGCAATAAAATAACGTTTTAAGGAATAGGTAAGTAATTTTTTTTCTTTAAGGTTTTCTAATACTAACAAAATAGCCTCTGCATGCGAAGTTTTCCGTAATGGGTTCTTCCTATCGTATTCCCCAGTTATTGATTCGGGATGTTTTCTACCATAAAATAAACATTTTTCTATAGAAATTCCTCTAATTCCTGTGGATAATATCCTAGAATATAATTCCCATTCATCTCCATAGGATATTCTCTCGTTGAAGCGTGTGTTTTCAAAACATACTTTCTTCCACATGACAGCACAAGAATTAAACTGTAGCTCATTCTTCACAATTCTTTCAATATCTTTGACGTCAATATGAAAAAAAGTGTAATCTGTTGAATAATCAAATTCATAATGAAAATCATTTACAAAAACTTTACGGATATACCTGCAGAAGGAAATGTTATCATTTGATAATTCCTTTACACATAATTCCAAATTTTGGGAATGGGCTATATCGTCATCATCAAAAAAGATGATGTAATCGCCTTTGGCCAAATCCAAACCCTGATTGCGGCAACCTGAAGTTCCTTTTTTATAAATTTCTGAACGCAAGAAATACTTAAAACGCGGCTCTTTATCTAAAAGAGGTGTTATGATTTCGACCGTTTTATCAGTTGATCCATCATCAATAATCAAACATTCCCAGTCCAAGAAAGTTTGATTTTGTACGGCCATAAGTGTTTCCAAGAAAAACTTTTCCCTGTTGAATGTTGCGATAATGATGGTCACTTTGGGAGTAATCATGGTAGAATCGATTTCATTTTATTGATAATTTTCAAATAAAATTTTCTAACCCAATCTGAGTTGGCATATTTCATATACAAAAAGAACAGAAAAAAAAACTCCGCCATTTTCAAACTTCTCGTTTTTCTTAATTCGGCTTGATACCTTCTCAATAAGCGGAGCTGTTGTTCTTTATTAAATTCTTTTAATTTAGATATCACCATATATTTATAAAATACAATATCCGATTGGTTCTTTATGGCTTGATTGTCTTGTCTGCCTGAAATATTAAGATCTGAAAGTCTAAAATAGACTATACTTTCATTTATGGAAAAAATAGGTTTATGATCCGAAAATTCAAGCCAGGCCCGATCATCACTGTTCCAAGCCAATGGATAATCATAAAAACCAAATTTCAAATAAGATGCTCTTGAAAAGATATATTCTGACAAAGTACTCCTAGTACTTTTAGTAAACTTTCTATAAAAAGCTGCTGTTGCAGTCTCCCAAACAGGGTGATCAAAAACAGTAGCGTCAAGAGTATCTTTTCCAAATATTTTCTTACTGGCAAACCGAATCACATTGGTTTTTCCTCTAAAAACAGCTTGATTGGTATAAAACGACTCCACCACCGTTTCGCCCAAAACATCATCATCTCCCAAAACCATAATCCATTCTACGTCCGCAGAAAGAGCAATGCAACGTTCCCATTGTTGGGCTAATGATTTTTCGCCAAGATTTTCGTCGAAGCGATGGTAAACAAAATCAAATTTTCCTTGGTATTTCTCTAATAAAATACTCGGATTCTCAGGACTGGCATCATCACCAATATAGACTTTGAAACGATTGCTGGTTTGGCTAGCCAACGATTGCAAAGTTTCTTCGAAGAAAGTGAGTTTGTAATATGGTATTATGATGGCAAGCATTGATGTCATTTAGATTTTTATAAAACGCTTTTTAAATTTAGCGGCAAATAATTTACTTTTATGAACATACTTCCATAATTGTTGAGCTATTGGTTTTTTATCAACTTCTATCATGTTGCTTATGATATCGAGTACTTGTTGATGTTCTTCTTCATGCGTTTTTTTATCCTTATTGAATGGTTGTTCTAGCAACATAGCAATAGCTAATTCCTCATTTTGATCGATTTCTAGCAATCGTTCTATTAATTTATTTTCGGTTTTAAATGTATTATAATTAATAAATCTTTTTGCGTTAAAATCTTTGTCTACTAATTTGTTGCCCCAATAGATAGGAATACAATCCATTAAAATGGGTTCCAATATTTTTTCGGTAGTGTATCCATCATAACTCTCATTTTCAAAAGAAATTACAAACTTATAATCCTTAATAAATTCTGCTTTATCAGCCACTCTTCCCCCAACATTATTCAAAACAGAGCCTCCAGAATCTACTTGTTTTACTTTTGAAAGATTTTCAAAAAATTCTATTCTTTCTACACATTTAGGATTTGAAACTACCATACAGCAAAACTTGGACTTAGCTTGCCAAACTCTTCTGGCCTCTTCCTTATTTAAAGTCGATTGCAGTTTATCAAGCAGATTATGATGATCAATATACAAAGAATACAAAGGCAACCTGAAATGATTTTTTTGCTTGTTATAATCACATGAAAAAGCAAAGTCACAAGCTAAAAAATCGGGTCTTACATTTTCGCCTGTAAAAAATATACGGGTGCAGTTGTAATTTAAATAGTCATTGCTATAACAGGAATAAAACAAAAAATCAGGATTTTCATCAATATTTACAATGTATTTTTGAACTAATAAATTATAAAAATAATTATTAGTCTTATCAAATACCAGACCAAAAATACGA
>NZ_AJXL01000021.1 GCF_000264055.1 Flavobacterium sp. ACAM 123
AAGTTTTTTATTTTGGCTTATTTATAGGTGCGGCACTTGGTGTTATTGCGTATTGGTATGATTAAGATCTGTAGATAATTTAATTTTTAAAATTTTTATGCCCTTATATTATCTTATTAATCAGTTTAATAATTGGTGCAGCAGCATTTTTTTTACTTCCTAATTTACAAAATCGGCAAAACTTAATATTAAAGAAATGAAATTAAAAATATATATTTAATAGTTTGTATAAGTATAGCAGCTTTAATAATAAAATCATAGTGGAAAAGATAGTGCCGCGCGAGAAAAAGAAATCTTGAAACCACGATTAAATCTTTTAAATAACAAATAAAGGAAGCTCGAGCTTCCTTTATTGTTTTTAGAGTATTATACCTTACTCGCTGGTCACAATTTGCATCGTTTCTGTACTGATCTGTTTTAAAACTACCTTTTTACCATTTTCTACTGTTTGGGCAGCGGAGTCATTAAAGTGTCTAATCGTATATAAAGTTACATTTGGTGTGAAATCTACTTTGAATTTTTTTGATAAAATAGCATTTAACTCGTTGAAATTGTCAAATTTATCTTCGACACATACCGAGAAGCTAATAGCGGTATTTTGAATTAAATTTACTTTCAATTTAAATTCATGGAATAAAGAAAATATTTCACTGATGTTCTCTTCCATAATAAAGGAGAAATCTATGGAGGATAGCGAAATTAATAATTGGTTTCTTTTAACGATAAAGCAAGGTAAATAAGGCTCGAGATTTACTCCTCTTGATACACTTGTTCCTTTTAATAAGGGGTTGATAAAGGATTTTACATACAAGGGTATTTCCTTTCTTTGTAAAGGCTGCAAAGTTTTTGGGTGGATAACCGTTGCGCCGTAAAAGGCTAATTCAATGGCTTCACGGTACGAAATCTGATTCAATAAACTGGCATTCTCAAAATAGCGGGGATCAGCATTCATAACACCCGGAACATCTTTCCAGATGGTGACGCTCTCAGCATTCAAACAATACGCAAAAATGGCAGCCGTATAATCAGAACCTTCACGCCCTAATGTTGTGGTGAAATTATTTTCATTAGAACCCAAGAACCCTTGGGTAATGTTTAATGTTTTTCTTTTAACATTTTTCGAAATATTCTTATGGGTAAGATCCCAGTCCACTGTGGCATCTCTGTAATTAGAATCTGTTTTTATGAAGTTTCTAACATCAATCCATTGGGTGTTTATACCCATATGATTCATGAAATGGGCAAGAATAGTGGTCGATATCAACTCGCCATAGCTTACGACTTGATCATAAACAAAATCGTAGTTTGGGGATTTGTTGTGTGCTAAAAAATAGTCGAGATCATTAAACTGTGTTTTCACAGCAGTGAAAACAGAATGGGTATCATCCTCAAACAAATCTAATAGAATATGGTTGTGGTATTTTTTTACTTCTTGAACAGAGGATTGTAATGATGAAGACTTGTCGAAATAATCTTTTATAACGACTTCAAGAGCGTTTGTGGTTTTCCCCATTGCAGAGACAACTAATAAAACATCCTCATAACCTACTCGTTGTAAAACATTATAAACGTTTTTGATTCCCTCAGCATCTTTTACAGATGCACCTCCAAATTTGAATACTCTCATAATAATAAAAATTCCAATTTTTTAAATTCTAAATTCCAGCGGTGTAAATGGAACTTTATTTCTTTAGCTTGTTTTCAGCAAATTGATTGACTCCTTCTTCGTCCATTTGTACCACATACCAATCTCTAAGTACTTTGGCCCCGGACTTTTCATAAAAATCAATTGCCGGAGTATTCCAGTCTAGAACATTCCATTCCACTCTGCGTACTTGATCTTTTTTACCTTGTTTGATAATTTCTGAATACAAGGCATAACCAGCTCCTGTGCCGCGCATTTTTTCTTTGACCACTAAGTCTTCTAAATGTATTGTTTTACCTTTCCAGGTAGAGTAACGATAATAGTATAAAGCAATTCCAATAATTTCCGATTCTACTTCAGCGACAAACACATGAAATAGAGGAGTAGGGCCAAAGCCATCGCGAATTAAATCATCAACATTTATTAATACGGCATCTGGTTCCTTTTCGAAATTGGCTAATTCTTGAATTAATTCGAGAACAGCGGTCATATCTTCGGGGGTTCCTTTTCTAATAATCATAAATTCGTGTTTTAAAGGTCAAAAAATTAAATTAAAGTTTTTTAGACTCGTAATTTAGGTATTATATCAGCAAATATACAATAGTGACAAACTAAGTAAATTTTATTCAATTCATTTTCACAAAAAAAGCGATATTTGTGACTTCAAATTAACTACAACGATGTCGTAATGAAAGAACGCAACAAAACCCTAGGGGAATTTATTATTGAAAACCAAAATGCTTTTCAATATTCGTCAGGAGAATTATCCCGAATCATCAACTCTATTCGATTAGCAGCCAAGGTGGTCAATTATAAAGTAAATAAAGCGGGTCTTGTTGATATAATAGGTGATGCCGGGATACAAAATATTCAAGGGGAAGACCAGCAAAAATTAGATGTCTATGCCAATGAAGCTTTTATTCAAACATTAATAAACCGTGAAATTGTATGTGGGATAGCCTCTGAAGAAAATGACGACTTTATTACTGTTGAAGGGAGCGACAATAGTCACAATAATAAATATGTTGTGTTAATGGATCCACTTGATGGGTCATCTAATATAGATGTGAACGTTTCGTTAGGGACTATTTTTTCTGTTTATAGAAGAATAACTCCACTTGGAACTCCCGTGACTATAGATGATTTCTTACAGCCTGGAACAAGTCAAGTTGCTGCAGGGTATGTAATTTATGGGACCTCCACTATGATCGTTTACACAACTGGTCATGGCGTGAATGGCTTTACGTTAAATCCTGCAATTGGAACTTTTTACTTATCACACCCTAATATGAAGTTTTCTGAAGATGGGAATATTTACTCCATCAATGAAGGTAACTATGTGCACTTTCCACAAGGGGTTAAAGATTACATTAAATATTGCCAATCAGAAGAAGAGGACAGGCCCTATACTTCCCGTTACATAGGAAGTCTGGTTTCTGATCTCCATAGAAATATGATTAAAGGCGGAATTTACATTTACCCAACAAGTACTAAAGCGCCAAAGGGCAAACTACGTTTGTTGTATGAATGCAATCCAATGGCTTTTATTGTAGAGCAGGCAGGTGGAAAAGCATCAGATGGATTTGGACGAATAATGGAAATTCAACCAACTGAATTGCACGAACGGGTACCATTTTTCTGTGGTAGTTACAATATGGTTTTAAAAGCAGAAGACTTTATGGACAAAGCAAAACTAAGCAAATACTAAAGAAATAAAAAGAGCCCTAAATTTTTAGGGCTCTTTTTATTTATGGTAATATTATGTGTTTTCTAGGATGTTAAAATTTATAGATGTTTTGCCATTTCAGAAACGAAATCATCAATATCTGTTTTGTTATCAACTAATAAAAGTGCTTCAGCGACAACTACGTCTACATTTTGTAGCGTGAAACCTATTCCTAGACACAGTTTTTTCAGCATAACTTCTTGGGTGTCACCTAAAAGGTGGTCTACACGGACTATTCTGGCTAAATCGTACAAACGCTCTAACCTCATTGAATTTAAATAAGGAGGGTTGATAGGGTACTTTGAAGGGTTTTCTAAAATCTCTTCATATTCCGCTGAAGAAATTTCAAGCCTAATGGCTAATTTGTCTAAAAATTCTTTTTCTTCCGGAGCAAAAAAACCGTCTGCTAATGCTAATCTAACTATCGACGAAAAGTGACCTTTGTTTCTTTGTTTGAATTCGCTATCAAATAAATCTGAAAATGACATAATTAATTTTATTTTTTATTGCTGCAAATATAAATTATTTTTTAAACTAATAAATTATTTTGGTTTTAAATTTTATTTTATAATTATGGCTGTAATTTATTAAAATATAAATGTAGGATTTGGGTCTTCAATTCCATCGTTTTCAAAATAAATCGTAAGTTTACACTCCCTTTATCAACTATAATCATAGGAGCTATGTCAGAATTTTTGATTTATTTTCAAATAGGATTAAAGCACGTTTTAGATATTCGTGCTTACGATCATGTTTTGTTTCTGATTGCGCTGGTTGTGCCCTTTTCTTTTAAAGATTGGAAACGAATCATACTTTTAATCACGCTTTTTACGATAGGTCATACAATGGCTTTAGTGCTTTCTGTATTCGGGATTATTGCCGTTAAAGTAAATGTAGTCGAATTGTTAATCCCAATTACCATATTGATTACTGCCTTCTTTAATTTGTTTACCGCTGGTAAGTCAAATAAAAAAGAAAGTATAAATTTAATTTTTTTGTTACTCTTTTCTTTGGTATTGTACACGGATTAGGATTTTCGAATTATTTTAAGGCGATCCTTGGCGGAAGCGCTACTTCAAAGATATTGCCTTTAGCAGAATTTGCGGTAGGAATTGAAGCAGCACAAATTATTGTGGTTTTTATAGTCTTGATTATATCGTATATTGTACAAACTGTTTTTAGATTTTCTAAAAGGGATTGGACTTTGGTGATGTCCGCATTTATAATAGGGGTAGTATTACCGATGATAATCGAAAATGAAATTTGGACGAGATAAAATGGAAGCAAAAAAATTAAATAGATACGACAAGGCTTATCTTAGGATTGCTACTGAATGGGGTAGTTTGTCTTATTGTAAACGAAAGCAAGTAGGGGCAATCATCGTTCGTGATCGCATGATAATCTCAGACGGATATAATGGAACGCCAAGCGGTTTTGAAAACTGCTGTGAGGATGATGAAGGCCTGACACGATGGGATGTTTTACACGCGGAAGCAAATGCTATCCTAAAAGTAGCACGATCCACGCAGTCTTGTGAAGGATCCACGCTGTACATAACGCTTTCGCCCTGTAAAGAGTGCAGTAAGTTGATACATCAATCCGGAATAAAAAGAGTGGTGTATCACAAAGGATACCGTGATGATTCTGGGATTCAGTTTTTAATAAAAGCTGGTGTGATTGTTGATCATATTTCAATATTAGAAGAATAGATGAAAACTAACGTTAAATACCTACCCATCCTTATTGGTGCAACTCTTGCGCTAGGAATCCTGATTGGCGGGTGGTTAAATGCTGTCAACGGAAATCATTTTTTGGTAGAAAACAGTTCTAAAACTAAAATTAATAAGCTGATTGACTTTATAGACAATGAATATGTCGATAACATAAACACAGATTCTATTGTAAATATTACAGTTGACAATATTCTAAGTCATCTCGATCCGCATTCTGTCTATATTTCTCCAAGTGAACAAATCCAGGTTGCCGAGAGCATGAAAGGCGACTTTGTGGGGATTGGTGTTAATTTTTATATGTACAAAGATTCTGTGGCAATTATCAGACCTATTGAGAATGGTCCTTCGGCTAAAGCAGGAATACAGGCAGGGGATAGAATTTTATATGCCGATAAAACAAAATTGTTTGGACGTAAATTACCCAGTGACAGTCTTTTTTCGAAATTGAAAGGAGAACAAGGTTCTGTGGTGGAGCTTACTATTTATAGAAAATCTGCTGATAAGAAAATAAAACTCAAAATAAAGCGAGGGGTTATTCCTTTAAAAAGTGTCGATGTGGCAGTACTTTTAAATGATAGTACCGGCTACATAAAAATCAACCGTTTTGCAGAAACCACCTTTGAAGAATTCACAAACGGGTTGTCCAAATTAAAAAAGGAAGGAGCAAGAGCACTTGTAATTGATCTACGAGATAATGGAGGCGGCTATATGGAAGAGGCAATCGACATTGCTGATGAATTATTAAAAGACAAGCAATTAATTGTTTTTACCAAAAATAAAAAAGGTAAAATACAAAAAACATTTGCGACTAAAAAAGGCGCTTTTGAAACGGGAAAGGTATTTGTACTGCTAAGTGAAAACAGTGCTTCGGCGAGTGAAATTCTGGCAGGGGCGATTCAAGATAATGATAGGGGGACCATTGTAGGTCGTCGTTCTTTCGGGAAAGGGCTGGTACAACGTGAAATGGATTTTGACGATGGTTCTGCGGTTCGATTAACTGTCGCGAGATATTACACTCCCACAGGGCGTTCAATACAAAAGCCCTACATCAAAGGGAATGAAGAATATTTTAATGAGTCGGAAAAGCGTTTTGAGAACGGTGAATTATACGAAAAAGATAGTATTAAAGTAGCAGACAGTTTAAAATTCAAAACACCGAAAGGGAAAATCGTTTATGGTGGCGGCGGTATTGTTCCGGATATTTTTGTTCCACTCGAAATAGAGCATGGCAATGAAAATACAGTGTACTTGATGAAGTCTGGAATCGTGGTAAATTTTGTTTTCGAGCAATTGGACAAAAGTAGAATTACTTTTAAGGGGTTGTCATTTATACAGTTTAAAGATAAAATGGACACGACCGATGTGTATTTTAACACTTTTCAAAAATTCCTTCTGAAAAATGGATTAGATATTAATTTATCGAAAAACAAAGCCATAGTGAAGCGTTATCTCGCAGCTGAATTTGCCCGACAATTGTATGGAGAAAGTAAGTATTACGAAATTATTTTAAAAGAGGATGCCATGGTTAAGGCAGTTTTTAAATAGGATATTCAAGCGCATAACAAAAAGCAATTGCGGTTTCTAACCTTGAATACTGTATTGCAATGTAATACGGCTATCTTTTAACTCCTACTTCCTTTTTTAAGTTGTCCCAGTCTTCTCGATAACGAATTAGTTCGTTGTCGATTAAACCTTTCGATGTGTGCAACAGAAACTCGACATCATCAGAATATAAAGGATCAAAATACGTCAATTTTATCTCAGTGCTGCGTTTTCCAAAATATTTTATAAAATGAGAGAGGAATGTGTCATCGTCAACAAATACATCTGTTATTACCTTATAGTCCATTGCAATAGGGATTACATCTGCTTTAATCTTTGTAGCCATTGCAAATGATCCGTAATTAAAGGCGATTGTAGTGGGTGAAATATCTGTTGTTCCTTCAGGAAAATTGATGACAGAATATCTTTATTAAGCGCTTCTTTAATTTTTTCAAAGGTGTTTTGTCTGCTTTCAGGATCTTTTCTATCAACAAAAATTACTCCTGAAATTTTACACAAATATCCTATGAGAGGCCATGATTCAACTTCTTTTTTTCGTACAGGAAAGGTGTGCCGGTGATGCAACGTCACTATGGGGTCAAAATAGGAGCGGTGATTAGCTACAATCAGCCCATGCACTGCCGGGAGGACTTCCATAAATAGGAAGACGGATGCCAAGCAGATAGTTAAGTATTCTTATTATAAAATCACGAAACAGCAGTGCATTTCGAGAAGTTGTTTCTTTACTCCAAAATAAACTGACTAAATAGAAAAGAATAGATAGCAAAGAAATAGAGAAGATAAAAAGGAATAGTCTGGTTAATCCTATTATTTATGACAACATAATTTGTTTTATAAAAAAGATAAAATTACCATTATTTCCGCATAATTAAGTGAGCCTTATCTAATACTATCGTGAATGTGGGTCTGAACACCGTTATTCCAAAGAGTAAGTATATCTGTAGCTACTGCAGCACCACTGCCCGCCGCAATGGAAAGTTGACTTCTCCATCCCGCAAGAGTTCCTGCTACGTAGATGCCCTCAGTCACTTTATGATCATTATTGTGCAATTGGATTCTTTGTTTTTCCGGCAATGATTTTTGATGTGGTTCGACAAAAGACATTAACCCATCTATTGAAAAAGTATTTGATGCGCCAATAGCAACTACGATTATTTTAGATTTATACGTATTTTTATTCGTCGTTATCGTAAAGTCCGGGGATTGCCCTTCAATTCGCAAGATTTTTTCTTTTGGTATTTGAGTGATACTAGGGTAGAGGTGGGATAAGTGTTCGGTGCTTTGTACTAACAAATCAGAGCCCAATGCTCCTATAGGGATCCCATATGCATTGTTAAAAACAGCTTCTTGGAGTGAAGATGATTTTTGATGAGTGAAAACTCCAATTTCTTTATCGGTTGCAAAATTTTTATCTTTAGCAGAACCTAAGACAAGAGCACAAGATATTCCGGAAACCCCTCCGCCAATAATTAGAACGTCAAACATAGTTATAGATTGTCGTTCATTTTTTCTTCAAGTTTTTTAGACATTCTAAAAATCAAAAGAATTAAAACAGCGCAAAATGAAGCTCCAATTCCAATAAATGCTACCATGCTGTCTCCCTGAAACGGATGACTAAAATCTAGCAATGTGATATTGAAAATAATAAGTCCCAGCGCTAGAAACACTAGTATGTTAGTAAAGATTTTCATAATATGGTTTTTTTGCCTGAATTGTAAAAGAGATGTATTAGGAATATATTAAATTAAAAAATATGTCTTAAAAAATCAGATCAGATTCACAGGCTACATTAGGCAGTAAATTTATAAAAAAAATCAGTAGAGAAACAAACCTTTAACATTAGTTTTGAATAATTTAACAGCTGTAGAGACAAGGATAACAACAAAAGTCCTACCAATAAACGTCACGCTGTCTTTTCACAACATCCTTATAATTTTAGGAAATGGTTTTAGATTACTACGAGGTAAACGGATATTCAAAGCGATGGCAATCCAATTATTTATAGAATTTATTTGAGGTCGTAGGTAGTGTAAAAAGTAATCCGTATTGTTCTTGGAACTAATGCAATTGGTCTGTTGTTAGCATCGTAAAGGGGGAATTGCCTGAACCGTTTTTGAGGGCGCAAGACAACGGTGGCTTTTACTGGATAAAACTGGATAAAACTGGATAAAAAGTCTATCATCATAGTAGTCACCTTCTAAAAATTGCTACCAATGAGTAGGACAACAATAATAAAATGGGATGCTGCATCAAGCCAATTTTTGTGTTAGTCCAAAGCATCTGGTTTGCTACGAATGGCTTGCCGTGATTTTTCACTGTAATGCGAAAATAGTATAATTCAATTGGTCTATTTTGCATTTACGATAGGTAGCAAAGTCACTTTTTAGCCTCCAGTTGCTCAGTTTCGACTTCATGATAAAGCAAGACGGATATCAATTTTGATTGCAAATAGATTAAACAGTGCTATTTTAAGAGTAATCATGTTCCTAATGCTTTGCTTGATCGTCTGGTTTTTATTGGTATTCTTAGTTTACAGTGTTGAGTTTTGGTAAAAATAAAAGTATTTCCGAATGTGATTATTTTCCTTAAGTACGAATTCAACTAAGATTTCCTTCGGAGTAATAATCTGTAGCAATCGATAAGATGAAATTGAAAAACGGCTGCGGTATATATTTTCCAGTGTATATAAAAAGCAACATTTAACAGATAGGCTTTCTCTCAGTTTGACTACCTTTGTACTTTATAATCACAGTACCCCACAATAATGTTTCAATTAGGAAAGACCATCGTTTCAGAAGATATTTTAAGCAAAGATTTTGTTTGTAATTTAACAGCCTGTAAAGGCGCTTGTTGTGTTAACGGTGACGCCGGAGCACCCCTAAGTCAGGATGAAACAAAAATTTTAGAAGAAATTTATCCAAAAGTAAAGCCGTTCCTGCGCAAGCAAGGTATTGCAGTTATCGAATCTCAAGGTACTTCGGTAGTAGGCACAGATGGCGAACTTGAAACGCCACTAATTGACGACCAAGATTGCGCTTATGTCATTTATGACGGTAAAACAGCTCTATGTGGGATTGAACAAGCTTATAATCAAGGAGTAATAGACTGGAAAAAACCTGTTTCCTGTCATTTATATCCAGTCCGTGTAAAAGACTTCACTGAATTTGCCGCTGTCAATTATGACAAGTGGGATATCTGTGATCCAGCCTGTTCCTTAGGCCAAGAACTTGAAGTTCCCGTATACAAATTTGTCAAAGAAGCTCTGGTTAGAAGGTTTGGCGAAGACTGGTACTTAGAACTTGAAAAAGTAGCCGAGGGGATGAAAAAATAATTCTAAGAAAACTCAAATCTTTTTTATCGTGCTCCGTTTTTAAATCCCTATGTTTTACAGTGCTTTAGTAGCGATTGTAAAATGTAAAACATTGATTTTAAATCGTTTGTAGTTTTATGAAAAATCTTACCTTTTTTAATGTTTGTTCAAAACTATGGCCAATTGTGGATAAGTTTGGCTTTTAATTATGGCAATATTTTACAATCTTTGTAAACCACGAAATACTCAAGAATTCGTTAAAATCTCAAAAAAAAAACAACAACAATGTCACAAATTGAACCAATTTTACAAGAGAATAAAAATCGTTTCGTAATTTTTCCTATTAAACATCATGATATATGGGAATGGTATAAGAAGATGGAAGCTAGTTTCTGGACTGCAGAAGAAATCGACTTGTCTCAAGATTTGAATGACTGGAATAATAAGTTAAATGATGATGAAAGATATTTCGTGAAACACATCCTAGCTTTTTTTGCAGCTTCGGATGGAATTGTAAATGAGAACCTAGCAGAAAACTTTGTTAACGAGGTGCAATATGCTGAAGCAAAATTCTTTTATGGTTTCCAAATTATGATGGAGAATATTCATAGTGAGACTTATTCACTATTGATAGATACCTATGTAAGAGACGAAGCTGAAAAAGACAAACTATTTAATGCGTTGGAAGTTTTTCCAGCTATAAAGAAAAAAGCAGACTGGGCATTACAATGGATAGAATCTGATTCGTTTGCAGAGCGATTAATCGCTTTTGCTGCCGTTGAAGGAATTTTCTTCTCAGGAGCTTTTTGTTCCATTTATTGGTTAAAGAAGCGTGGCTTGATGCCAGGTTTAACATTTTCCAATGAATTAATATCTCGCGACGAAGGAGTACACTGTGATTTTGCGGTCCATTTGCACAACCATCATTTGATTAATAAAGTGCCTAAAGACAGAATTAGAAGCATTATTGTTGATGCTTTGAATATAGAGAGAGAATTCATCACAGAATCTCTTCCTGTAAGTTTGATAGGTATGAATGCTGTCTTGATGACACAATATTTAGAATTTGTTGCAGATAGACTATTAGTTGAACTAGGTTGCGAAAGAGAATACAATACTACGAATCCATTTGATTTTATGGATATGATTTCTCTTCAAGGGAAAACAAATTTCTTTGAAAAGAAAGTGGCCGAATATCAAAAGTCAGGAGTTATGAATACTGATGGAGAAGCCCAAAAAATATCTTTTGACGCTGATTTTTAATTTCTAGAAGCAAAGCAACTAAACTCCAAATTAAATTGTCAGCTTAGTTTTAGCAGAAAAATTATAATAATCTAAACTTTGATTCCTCGCGTCTATTCGACAAGTGGAGCTAAATTACTGAAGCATAAATACATTGTGCCTAAGCGCCTTAGTGGCCAAAATTAAATAACAAATAACAAGAAACAGCGAAGGGATTTACTGTTTTAAAAACCAACAAAAGTATGTACGTAGTAAAAAGAGACGGCCACAAAGAGCCGGTAATGTTCGACAAAATCACAGATAGAATTAAAAAACTATGTTATGGTTTGAATGATTTAGTGGATGCCGTTAAAGTGGCGATGCGAGTAATTGAAGGACTTTATGATGGGGTTTCTACGTCAGAATTAGATAATTTAGCAGCGGAAACAGCAGCTTCGATGACTATTGCGCATCCAGATTATGCACAATTAGCAGCGAGAATCGCGATTTCAAACCTGCACTCCAATACAACAAAATCATTTTCGGAAACAATGACCGAAATGTTTGAATATGTGAATCCAAGAAACGGACAATACGCTCCGTTAATTGCTGATGACGTTTATAAAGTAATTCAAGATAATGCGGAGTTTTTAGACTCACATATCATTTACAACAGGGATTTTAATTACGATTATTTCGGATTCAAAACATTAGAACGTTCTTATTTGCTTAAGATAAACGGGAAAATAGTGGAGAGACCACAACACATGTTAATGCGTGTTTCTGTTGGGATCCACTTAGATGATTTAGAGTCGGTTCTAGAAACCTATGATCTAATGTCTAAGAAATTCTTCACACATGCGACACCAACATTGTTTAATGCTGGAACACCAAAACCTCAAATGTCTTCTTGTTTCCTTTTGGCTATGCAAGATGATAGTATTGACGGGATATACGACACGTTGAAACAAACGGCAAAAATCTCTCAATCAGCAGGTGGAGTAGGGCTTTCTATTCATAATGTTCGCGCGACAGGTTCTTACATTCGTGGAACAAATGGAACCTCAAATGGTATTGTTCCTATGTTGAGAGTATTTAATGATACAGCACGTTATGTTGATCAAGGTGGTGGTAAGCGTAAAGGAAGTTTTGCTATCTACATCGAAACATGGCATGCGGATGTATTTGATTTCCTAGATTTGAAAAAAAATACAGGAAAAGAAGAGATGCGTGCACGGGATTTATTCTTTGCCATGTGGACTTCTGATTTGTTTATGAAAAGAGTTCAGGAAAACGGAAAGTGGACTTTAATGTGTCCCAGCGAATGTCCTGGGTTATACGATGTATATGGTGAGGAGTTTGAGAAAATGTACATTGGCTATGAAGAAGCGGGTAAAGGAAGAAAAACAATTAAAGCACAGGAATTGTGGGAGAAGATTCTAGAATCTCAAATTGAGACTGGAACACCTTACATGTTATATAAAGATGCTGCTAATCGCAAGTCAAATCAAAAGAATTTAGGAACTATTCGTTCGTCAAACTTGTGTACTGAAATTATGGAGTATACTTCTCCTGATGAGGTTGCTGTTTGTAATCTAGCGTCACTTTCATTACCTATGTTCGTGGACAACGGTACCTTTGATCATCAAGCGCTGTACAACGTAACGAAACGGGTAACTCGAAACTTGAATAGAGTGATCGATAGAAATTACTATCCGGTAAAAGAAGCAGAGAATTCTAACCTGCGTCACAGACCAATAGGTCTTGGAGTACAAGGGCTAGCGGATGCTTTCATCATGTTGCGTTTGCCTTTTACAGGTGATGAAGCTAAAAAGTTAAATCAAGAAATTTTTGAAACCTTATACTTTGCTGCCGTAACTGCATCTATGGAATTGGCAAAAGTGGAAGGACCGTACTCATCATTTGAAGGGTCTCCAATCTCTCAGGGAGAGTTTCAGCACAATCTTTGGAATATTAAAGATGAAGATTTATCAGGCCGTTGGGACTGGGCAGCATTAAGAAAAGAAGTAATGGAGCACGGAGTACGTAATTCACTACTAGTTGCGCCAATGCCTACTGCTTCTACTTCTCAAATTTTAGGGAATAACGAAGCATTCGAACCTTATACGTCTAATATTTATACCCGTCGTGTATTGTCTGGTGAGTTTATCGTGGTAAACAAACATTTATTACATGATTTAGTAGATCTTGGTTTGTGGAATGAAACTATGAAACAGGAACTAATGAGAAATAACGGATCTGTTCAAGATTTAGATATTCCTCAAGACTTGAAAGACTTGTATAAAACAGTTTGGGAAATGTCGATGAAAGACATTATCGATATGTCACGTCATCGCGGATATTTTGTAGATCAATCACAGTCATTGAACTTGTTTATGCAAAATGCCAATTATTCAAAACTAACTTCTATGCACTTTTATGCATGGCAGTCTGGATTGAAAACCGGAATGTATTACTTGAGAACGAAGGCAGCAGTTGATGCGATTAAGTTCACGTTGAACAATGATAAAAAAGTAGAACCAGTCGAAGTGATGTCAAAACCAGCTCCGGAAGTAGCTCCAGTAGCTGTGGAAGCGGAGATGAGTTCTGAAGAGTACAGAGCGATGATTGAATTAGCTAAAAATGCAGGTCCAGACGATTGTGAAATGTGTGGGTCCTAAGTAGGGAATAAAATAAAGAGTAAAGAGAAACAGCTATCAATTATTTGGTAGCTGTTTTGTTTTTAGGAGCTATTTCCAGCTTTCCGTTTCAATCTTTTTATTTTTAAAGAAAAAATAAAAAGGATTTTCACTGCAATCTGGGCTAGGTAGGTAATGGGAGAAGCAGTATTTAGAAGCCAAATTGAAACACATAATAATGAATATTCTGATTAATTTTTTAATATTAAATGCTTATATTTGAGTAGGTTACTATGGGATTTATTCTTTTTTAATATCTAAAAAAAACTGATACTATGAAAAATAAAACATTTACAATTACAAATGACTTACTTGCGACTCGAGGCCAACGTTTTCTTAATTTCAGTATTGATTTAGTATTCTTATACATTATCATTCTTAGCATTGCGACAACTATTACCTTGGTTGCCGAGATAGCGAAAAAATTTACGGTTTCTGCTTGGGTCGAAACGATGTCAATTGGAGAAATTGTCTTTTATAGTTTGTTGATTATGGTAGTATACTATAGCCTTACTGAAATCTATTTCTCTAGGACTATTGCGCAACTGATTACTAAAACAGTTGTGGTTAAAAAAGACGGTTCAAAACCGGATATTAAAACGTTTTTGATACGCACGCTTTGTCGGTTTATTCCGTTAGAGCCTTTTTCCTTCCTTGGAGCCTTTCCACGAGGCTGGCACGATACGCTCTCGGAGACCTATGTGGTGAAAAGAAAGAGACTTGCTAAAAGTAGACGTTTTTTTAATAATCCAGAAGAATTTGGAAAACTAGAATAATAAAAAGCCCTACCGCTTATAAAGTGACAGGGCTTTTTGTTGTAGTCGTATTATATTGCGCTAGCTGCAGTGGGATGAGCGAGTCTCATTTCCTGAGCCGCAGCTACCATTTCTATTAATGCTTTCTTTGTTTCGTTCCAATGACGCGTTTTTAAACCGCAATCTGGATTGACCCAAAGCTGGTCTGTAGGAATGACTGCTGCTGCTTTTTCAAGTAGTTGCACCATTTCATTTCTAGAGGGAATGCGAGGGGAATGAATATCATATACTCCGGGGCCAATTTCATTTGGATAATTGAAGTCGGCAAAAGAATCTAGTAATTCCATTTGGGAGCGTGAACATTCAATGGTAATTACATCAGCGTCCATTGCTGCAATATTTTGAATGATATCGTTAAACTCGCTGTAGCACATGTGTGTGTGTATTTGAGTGTCATCTTTTACGCCACTAGCTGAAAGCCTGAATGCTTTTATTGCCCAATCTAAATAAGTAGTCCATTCTTCTTTTCGCAAAGGCAATCCTTCGCGAATAGCAGGCTCATCGATTTGAATGATCTTTATCCCTGCTTGTTCTAAATCCAGCACTTCATCCCTGATTGCCAGCGCGATTTGAGTGCAGGTTACAGATCGTGGCTGGTCGTCGCGAACAAAAGACCATTGTAAGATCGTTACAGGACCAGTTAGCATCCCTTTTACCCATTTTGGAGTCAATGACTGCGCAAAAGTAGCCCACTTGACGGTCATCGAATTGGGGCGAGAAACATCTCCATAGATCACTGGAGGTTTCACGCATCTGCTACCGTAGCTTTGTACCCAGCCGTTTTTTGTAAAAGTAAATCCGTCCAACTGTTCACCAAAATATTCGACCATATCATTGCGTTCAAATTCTCCATGAACCAATACATCAAGACCCGTTTCTTCTTGAAAACGGATGGTTTCTTCAGTTTCTTTTTTGATTAAAGCATCATATTGCTGCTGAGTTAATTCTCCTTTTTTAAACTTTGCTCTCCAGCTTCGTACTTCGGTAGTTTGTGGAAATGATCCAATAGTAGTGGTGGGAAATAAAGGGAGCTGTAAAGCATCAATTTGCTGTTGACGGCGAATGGCGAAAGCACTATTCCTTTTTGAATCTTTATCCACGATAGCAGTAACTCTATTTTTGACCTCTTCATTGTGGATGATTTTTGCTTTCTTTCTTTTATCGTTTGCGAGCGTATTTTCCTCAAAACTGGCCTGATCATTTTCGGTGATTTCATTTGAAGCAAGGTTACATAGTACTACGACTTCTTCTATTTTTTGTTTAGCAAAAGCCAGCCACTGCTTAATCTCAGGTTTTAAAGTACCGTCATTAGTTTCTAAATCTAAATCACATGGCGAATGAATTAAGGAACACGATGGTGCAATCCAAACGCGATTACTCCCCAGGGCATCTGTCGCTTTTTCGATTAGTGCTAAGGTTTTTTTGAAATCATTTTTCCAAATATTACGACCGTCGACAACGCCAAGTGAGAGATGAACCTGGCTTTGTAAAAGTCCCGATTCTAGAATATCATCTAATTGTGAATGACAGCGAACCATGTCCAAGTGTAAAGTGTGAACTGGTAGAGCTAAAACCATAGCTAGGTTTTCACCAAAACAATCAAAATAATTGCTAAGTAGCAGTTTGATTTTTGGAAAACGCTTATTGATTTCATTGTAAACATAAGTAATTGCATTTTTTTCTTTCTCGGTTAAATTTAAAGCTAAAAATGGTTCGTCAAACTGAATATATGTTACCTGTGCATCCTGTAGTTTTTGTAGAATTTCAAAATATACGGGAAGTACTTTGTCAATAAGATCTATCCGGTGAAAGCCTTCTTCTTTTTCTTTTCCAAGCAGTAGATACGAGACAGGGCCAATGATCACTGGCTTTGTGTCATAACCGGCTACTTTTGCTTCTTTATATTCATCGATTATTTTTTCAGAAAACAGACTAAATTCTTGGTCTTTGGTGAATTCAGGAACGATATAATGGTAATTAGTATCAAACCATTTGGTCATTTCCATAGCAACAACATCTTGTCCTTTTTTTTGAGCGCCTCTTGCCATTGCAAAATAGAGATCAAGAACAGAATTCTCTTTGGCAAAAGCGGTATACTGTTCTGGAATAACGCCAAGCATTAGTGATAAATCGAGTACTTGGTCGTAATAGGAAAAGTCATTTGACGGAATTAAGTCTATTCCCGCTTCGTATTGTAGCTTCCAATTGTTTTTTCGAATACTTTGACCGACCGCCATAAGTTCATCAGCTGTAATGCTATTAGACCAGTATAATTCACTGGCTTTTTTAAGTTCCCTGTTGCTACCTATTCTTGGATAACCTAGATTGTTTGTCTTCATTTTTTTTAAGTGTTTATTTCTAAACAAAGGTATTAGGTTAGTATTAAATACTTTGTTTTCTTTGTTACTTAAGGGATAATACCTACTTTTAGCAAATAATGCAGTATTTTGTTTCGTATAGCGCTAAAAATAATAAGTTTAACAGTAAATTATCCTATGGAAAATCTAGATTCAATTGATCTACAAATTCTCAAGCATCTTCAAGAGGATGCTCATATCAATATAAAAGACCTAGCAAGCAAGTTGTTTTTGACATCAACTCCGGTTTACGAACGTATAAAAAGACTAGAAAGAGAAGGATTTATTATGAAATATGTTGCCTTATTAAATAAGGACAAAATGAATCTTGGAATGATCGTATTTTGCAATGTGAGGTTAAAAGAGCATGCACGAAATGTGGGAAGTAATTTTGTAAAAGATATTGTAGCGCTTCCTGAAATTATTGAATCTTATAATATCGCAGGTGACTATGATTTTATGCTAAAAATATTAGTAAAGGATATGACTAGCTATCAGGACTTTGTAATGAATAAATTATCTACAATTGAAAACATTGGGAATACCCAAACTATTTTTGTTATGGGCGAAATTAAACACAGTACAGCATTGAATTTTTAGATTTGCAATACATAACTCAGTAATCAATAGCTGTCGTATAATGTCTTTCTACGGATTTTTCATTAACATACAGGACTAAAAATTACAATTCAGTAAACGGATCTTTCCCATTATTAATTTCTTCGATCGATTGCCCTGTCTTAACATTTTCTAGGTTTAAATCAATTAAGCCTTTATGGCTTGTTGCAATTTTCAGATTATTTTCAAATGTTTTCCAATCTTCCCAAGTCGTTTCCAGTCCGCCCACAGGAATAATACTAACCCACATGCGCCAAGCTTTGGGCATGTAATTTTGGTCAACTAACCATACATAGGAATCTCCGGGTGTGCTTCCGCCAGAAGCGTAGGTAATCAGTAGCGCTTCTTGATCATCCTGGATCACGATACTTCTGGTGGTGCCAGCGTCTCGCAATTTGAAAGGCGCAATAAGCCAGAAAGAATCGTTGTTAAAATAATCATTCGCTTTTTTTATAGCGTCTGTTTTATCCGTGTCGGTTAGTTTTTTATCGTTTTCATAAGCTATGCCTTCTACTGTTTGAGTATTGTAAAGTACTTTTTTATCACCCCACTGTACTTGAACTAAATTGCGTTTTTTGTCCCAGAGGTAATGATGATTTCCTGTAAAGCTAAAGGAAACCGCAGCGGTAGAATCCCAAGCTTTTTGATTGATGGCTGCTTGAATTTTACCTGTAAGTGCTTCGGCTCTTGCTCCTTTTTCTCCTTTGGGAAGTGGAGTACTCTTAAAATATAAAAATACTACTACTGCTATAATGAGGATAAGAATAATAGAACCAATTATTTTGAAAGTTTTTTTCATTATATAAATAGTTTTGTTTTAAAAAGCCTTTCAAATATAATAAAATAAGACCATTTATAAAGCATGTTTCCTGATTTGTTGGCAAACAGCAAAGGGCTCAGCCTCTTAAAGCCAAACCCTTTGTATCCACATTTTTGATGGTATATAGAAGTAGTGGTATATTAGAATCGTCTTAATTTATTCAGGTAGCGCTATAACATACTCAATGTTCCACTCTCCTTCAATTAAGCGTTGCAAGTAACACGTATCAGCTTGCTTTAACAATTCTGTTCTTTGCTCCGGTGTTAGGTCGCCTTCAATTCTTATTTTGGCAGTAACATGCGTACTTAATTTCCCTCCTTCACCACGTTTTACATTTAATTCAAATTCGCCGTCTACATCTTCAATTTCCTAATTATTCTTTCTAGCAATTTAGCGCACTGTCGCTACCTTGCACATTGCGATGCTAGAGAGAATTAAATCCTCAGGCGAAAATCCCAAGCCGGTTCCTTTATTTACAGGCGGTTCGTCACCTATAATGGCATGGCTACCGTTTGCAATTAAAGATTGAAATCCCGTGGATAGATTTTTAATGTTTATTTTCTTTCCCATCGTATTATTTGCTGAAGTTTTTAATTTCAGTTACAATTTCCTGTGTAGTAAAAACATGGCTTGCAATCATTTGAAAATTTACTAAAGCGGCTTCGTAACCATTTAATCCAGGTAAAATAGCGGCTGCTGTTGCATCTTTAACCACGGCTACTTTAAAACCTGATTCTATTAAGTCCCTCATGTGAGATTCTGTACATAAATTAGCAGACATACCCGCTAAGATTACGTTATCAAAACCATGTTTTCTTAATTGTAAAGCCAAATCATTTGATTCAGGACCATATACTTTATGGGGACTAGTTACAATCACATTTGATTCTCCGATGTATTTTTTGTACGGCTCTAACCAATCTGCACCGGAATCTTCGAAACCTACTGTATATAATACATCTGTTCTGTCGAACATATTAAGTTTATGCATCAAAGCTTCCAGCGCACCTTCAATTTGCCAATTGTGATCGTGTTTGAAATAGTAGTGTGGAGATACAAAAACAGTCATATTTTCTTCTTTGGCAATTTTAAAAAGTTGCTCTAAGTTCGCTACCGTATGGTTTTCGGTTACACTTTTCCCAACCACATTCCAGGTAGCACCTTCTGGGCTAAGAAAATCGTTTTGAGGATCAGTGATTACAATTGCAGTTCTGGAATCAACTTTGAAGCCTGGATCAGGTAATTGAGCATGCATTTGAGTTGCTAATAACAATGCGAATGCTACTAATTTTATATTCTTCATTTTCTTAATTTTTTAATTGTTTGTAAAGTTGTTTAATTGACTTGTTATTTCTGATTTACTTTGTACTCCGTTTTGCGTGCCTACAATTTCTCCGTTTTTAAAATAGAATAGCGCAGGAATACTTCGCACTTTAAATTGTGCTGCTAGCTCTGGATTTGTATCTACATTAATTTTTGAAATCACTGCCTTACCGTCAAATTCTTTCGCTAATTCTTCAAGAGCGGGGTGCAGTGCGGTACAAGGCCCACACCAGTCTGCGAAGAAATCTACTAGTACAACGTCGTTTGTATTTATAGTCGTATCAAATGTTGATTTGTCTAAATGTTTTATCATATGTTCTAAGATTTTAATTTATCTGGTAGTGTTTTAATCTCTACCATTACCCGGTTATTAGTTACAATTCTACTGCTATGGGGAAATCGATAGGTACATCAGTTACGTTGTGAAAAAGATTAGTGACAGTAATAATACCGATAGCCATTATTAAGTCAACTAGATTTTCTTTAGTGTAACCTGCTGTATAAAAACCCTCAAGTGTTTCTGCTTCTATTTGTCCATTGTTAGCTGCTATTTGTTGAGCTGTTACAGCTAAAACATTAATTTTATTATCCCAGCTAGCTCCTCCTTTTCTAATCTCAATAATTTGATCGTCTGTAAATCCATTCATTTTAGCCCCCGCGGTATGTGCTGCCTGGCAATATTTACATCCGTTTAATTGACTAACGGTGAGGTCAACCACTTCTTTTTCTTTTTTGCTTAAGGAAGTGGCCGCCCCTGAAAATTGTAAATAGCTACCCAAAGCATTTTTAGAGTGCCCCATTGCGGCATAAATATTAGGAACAAATCCTACTCCTTTTTCTAGTTTATCAAAAATGGCTTGATTGTTTTCAGAAACTTCTTCTCTTGTTGGTACGTTGAAATTTGTCATGTTTTTAATTTTTTTTGAATCAATAATTATATAAATAAGTTGTTTTCGTCACAGTAGTAATCAGTGATTGCCATATTCTGGCAAAAACTTTCTTGATTCACTGCAATTAATTGTGGCGCTTCTTTTATTGCTGTCAGCCCTAAAATGGTTGTGAGGTTAATAATAAAGGTATATATTTTTTTCATAATTTACTTCATATCAGGTTTATAGTGCAAATATAGAAAGAAAGGAAGCATTAAAGTTAGGTCGTATTTCCCGCAGAGTTGTTCATTCTTCCTTTGATGCTTATTTTAATATAGAAAATGATTTGTTTCTGTTTTTAGGAGTAGAAAGTAAATTGGTTTTAAGAAAATCCACCTGCTTTTCGCTATATCTCTTGTGCTTGCTGTCGCCACACAAGAGGATACCGCTGCAATCAGGACTAGAAAAGAATGTTTAGTATATGTAAGAATATTTCTAAAGAAATAGAATAAAGAGAAGAGATCATCTATAAAAGCTGTGTTTACTTTTTCATTTTGACGAAGGAAAAATCATATAATAGGAAACACTAGTAAGAGCTCTAGTTTGTTCATAGATAAAAAAAATTAGTAATAAAGAATTTATGTAATGGAAACCCACAATTGCTTTTAGCCCAGATAAAAGCGGCATCCTTTTATGCTGGGGTTCAGCATAAAAGATAAAGCGGATAGATGGATTAGCTCGTAGATAAATAAATTATACCGTCTTTTTAAATTCAGATGGAGAAACACCTTCCATTTTCTTAAAAAACCTACTGAAAGACTGAATGTCTTCATATCCTATTACGTAAGCAATTTCTTTGATACTCTTGTCGGAATAGCGCAATAGTCGGCGTGCTTCGAGAATGATGCGGTTTTGAATTATCTGTAAAGGCGACTTTTCGTTGTATTTTTTGAATAAATTCGATAAGGTCTTCGGACTTTTATTTAGCATTTCAGCATAATCAGCCACTTGGTGTTTGGTTTTGAAATTACTTTCAACTAAGTAGTTGTATTCGCGTACGATATCTAATTGTTTTTTGCCAAATGTCGTTAACTCCGTTTGCTCTTTGTATATGCGCGTACTTAATATGAGCAAGCGTTTGAGCATCATTTGCAACATATCGTTCTGCAAATCATCTTTGGACTCCATTTCGATAGCAAACATTTTCCAAAGGATTTCGAATTTCTCTAACTCGGCATCGGGAATGGCGATTTTTGGAAATTGTGACGCACCAAAAAATAAAATTCCCTTACAACCTACTTCGCTATCATGATCCGCGATGCAGTAAAACGCTCTGTTGAACCGAATTAATCTCGCACTGTTTACGCTTAAAACTTCTACGTTATGATACTCGGTTAAAAACAAAACCGAATGTATTGGAAAAGTATGCTGGCTACCGTCAACTTTAATTTTTAATTCATTTAAAGCCCAAATAACAGTCAAACCGTCTGTAATTTTTTCTTTAAGTAAATCACAATTGGTAGCGTCAATTTCGGCTAAACGTATGAATTCATTGAGTTGACCTGTGTAGAGCATAATGGTTTTTTATTTGAAAGTTAGTTGTTTGATCCTTTTAGTTTCACTATGAGACGTAAAACAGAAGGAATACTGACCAAAATAGTATCTATTTATATTTTTAACGACAATTTTTAATAATACAGCTCCATTTTTCAAGTGGTTTTAAAACAAAGTTCACATTTATGTTATGTTACCTTCTATTAATCATAAAATTCTACTTTTAGGGTTTGATGTGCTAAATAGTGAGGACGTCAAGAGTTATGCAATGCATAAGGTTTTTGGTGTTTTGTACCATTAGAAAATTTAAATTAAAGCTATTTTATGTTATCGCTATTTTTCTATCTTTGAAAAATTATCCAATTATTCAAATTCGAAAAACACAGTATGAACTGGGAACAACTTCTATCATTAAAAAGACAAGGCGACACGAGCAAACGATTACGTATTGAACAAGATGATACTCGTTTAGGTTTTGAAGTAGATTATGACCGTATTATTTTTTCGGCGGCTTTTAGAAGTCTACAAGATAAAACACAGGTGATTCCGCTTTCAAAAACCGACTTTGTACACACGCGTTTGACGCATAGTTTAGAGGTTTCAGTAGTGGGACGTTCTCTGGGACGTTTGGTTGGAAAGAAAATAATTGAGAAATACCCTTATTTGAAGGAAGTACACGGTTTTCATATGAATGATTTTGGAGCTATTGTAGCCGCGGCTTCATTGGCACACGATATCGGGAATCCGCCTTTTGGACATTCAGGCGAAAAAGCGATTGGAGAGTATTTTTCCATTGGAAACGGAAAAATTTACCAAGACAAATTGTCTAAAAAGCAATGGCAGGATTTAATCGATTTTGAAGGAAATGCAAATGGGTTCTCTGTGTTAACCGCTAGTCGCCCTGGAATTGAGGGCGGTCTTAGAATTTCTTATGCGACTCTTGGCGCTTTTATGAAATACCCAAAAGAGAGTTTGCCAAAGAAACCAACTAAAAATATATCAGATAAAAAGTACGGTTTTTTCCAAACAGACAAAAAGTTTTTTGAAGAAGCTGCCAAAGACATGGGGCTAATCCCAAATAAATCTGGAGATGATATCGGTTTTGAAAGACATCCACTGGCTTACTTAGTGGAGGCAGCAGATGATATTTGTTATACTATCATAGACTTTGAAGACGGAATCAATCTTGGTTTGGTCTCAGAAGATTTTGCTTTGGAGTATTTAATTAAATTGGTAAAAGACAGCATTGACACCTCAAAATATAAAACGCTTACCACTAAGGAAGATCGAATTAGTTATTTACGTGCTCTGGCCATTGGTAGTTTGATTAATGACGCGGTAAAAGTTTTCATTGATAACGAAGAAGCAATTTTAAAGGGGAAATTTCCTTTCGCTTTAACAGATAAAAGCAAGTATAAAGCACAAATGGATGATATCATCAGTATTAGTGTGAATAATATCTATCAGAGTCGGGAAGTGATCGAGAAGGAGATTGTGGGATACCAAATCATACAAACGTTGTTGGATAAATTCATTACGGCCTACGATAACAAGTATAATGGAAATGCCTCTAATTATGATTCCCTAATTTTAAAATTACTACCGGAGAAACACCATTATGAAAAAGAGGATTTGTATGAGAGACTGCTTCATATCTGTCATTTCGTTTCTTTACTTACGGACGGGAATGCTTTAGAGTTATTTGAAACAATCAAAGGCAAGAAAAAGGATTAATTAGAAATTGTAAACAATCCCCACCCCTAAAACTTGTTTTAATTGTAGTTTCGGGCCTACGGTAAACTGTTCTCCATTGATGTCTTCTTTGGCTTTAATGTCATCATCATAGATAATATGGAGCCCTATATTAGTTTTGACATATTCATTAACCACTAATTCTAATGTCAGGTCATAATCGACGTCAATATTGCCAAATTTATTGATATAGTCAGAATACAAACTGAGTCTGTTTTCAAGAGTGATGTTTTTGAATATTTCTTGTTTATAAAAACCAGTTAATAGAAAACCGAGTTCCATTTTTGACTTTTCGCCTTCAGCAATTAAATTCTCATCTAAATCATATAGTGCTTTTTTAACACCAAAAGCACCTTGGTTGGCTAATCTCTGGTCTAGTACCAACGTGATTTTGGAAGTAAAAGGGGATAAGTAAAGTAATTTATGTTTGTCTTTCGTGGCATATTCTGCTCCAAGTCCTAAGAAAATATAAGCGGGCGCAAATGGTTTGGATATAGAGACTTCCGTATTTGGATAGGCGTATCCATCCGTGAACTGGGTATTGAAATTAAATTTTGCAGTGTGGTACCAGTTAGACAACGTATCTTTTCGATAGCCTAAAGCAGAATTAAACTGAAGTACATCTTCCGTTTTCCGTAGCTCGATTCCATCCTGTTTATTCAAGCCATAACGCACAATCAATTCATTTGTCCAGTTGTAATTATTGTTGTTGTAGACGCGATTAAATTTTCCTTTTAATAATCCTGAAATAGAACTAGTTCCACCGGCATTCCAGTTGACAAAAACAATTTCAGAGATGTCAAATCCGACTTTGTTTTTTTTAACCCAATGAGAAAGTGTATCTGGCGCTATCTTTTTAGGGCCGTCTAAGGTTGTAATAATTTTTTGGGAGAACGTGTTTTCTGAAAACAGCAATACAAAAATCAGGAAGGACAAAGAAAGTAATTTCATTAGAAGCGCATTGTGTTTAGGGAGCGCAAAATAATTATTTTGGCTCAACAGAAAAAACTATTTCTAAACTTTTAACGTCGATCTTGCAATATTGTTGTAGTTCGTCAACAGTACCATGTTCTATAAATTCATCAGGTATACCCAGTAATTGTATTTTTGTAGTATAGTTGTTTTTGGCCGCAAACTCCAGTATTCCACTTCCAAAACCACCTTTTATAATCCCATCTTCAATTGTTATTATAGTTTTGAAAGTTTTAAAAATAGAATGTAATTCTTTTTCATCTAGGGGTTTGACGAATGCAAAATCATAATGTGCAATCGTCGTTGGATTGTTTAAATTGGCTAAGGCCAAAGTGACGTTTTTGCCTATCGGACTATTCGATAAAACAGCTGTTTCAGTTCCCTCTTTTAAGCAATTGGCACGACCAATTTCAATTTTCTCATAATTGCCAAAATTCTTGGTTTGCCAATCCGGTAGAACGCCACGACCACGAGGATAGCGGATGGCTATAGGATGGTCTAAGCCAAGCTGCGCGGTATAAAGTATGTTTTGCAGTCCTATTTCATTCAACGGAGAGTGGATGATCATATTGGGTATACAACGCAAATAAGCCAAATCAAAAACGCCGTGATGAGTTCCTCCGTCCTCTCCCACTAGTCCTGCTCTGTCTAGGCAAAAAATAACGGGTAAGTTTTGTATGGCTACATCGTGAATTATTTGGTCATAAGCCCTTTGTAGAAAAGTGGAGTAGATGTTGCAAAAAACCATCA
This sequence comes from Flavobacterium sp. ACAM 123, assembly GCF_000264055.1. GTDB lineage: Bacteria > Bacteroidota > Bacteroidia > Flavobacteriales > Flavobacteriaceae > Flavobacterium. The sequence continues at coordinate 25,728 of NZ_AJXL01000021.1, forward strand.
TTCCTTGGGTCGCCATTCCAGCAGACAAAGTAACAGCATGCTGTTCAGCAATTCCTACGTCAAAGGCACGCTCTGGTAATGCATCCATCATGAATTTTAAAGAACTTCCTGAGGGCATTGCGGGTGTAATCCCGACTATTTTTTCGTTTTTTCGAGCGAGATCCAAAATCGTTAAGCCAAAAACGTCTTGGTATTTCGGGGGAAGATTTTCTTCCAGTTTCTTATAGATTTCCCCTGTGCTTGCGTCAAACTTTCCAGGAGCGTGGTATTTTACTTGGTCTTCTTCAGCTTGTTTTAGCCCTTTGCCTTTTGTGGTGATTACATGAAGGAATTTAGGGCCTTTTATTTTTTGTAAACGTTTCAGTTCTTTAACTACCGCAAAAATATCATGCCCGTCAATAGGACCGGAATAGTCAATATTCAAGGACTTAATCATGTTATTTTGCTTCGGGTTTTTTCCGTTTTTAACTGCCGTAAGGTAATTCTTCAAGGCACCTACACTTGGATCAATCCCAATTGCATTGTCGTTTAGAATCACTAGTAAATTTGCATCAGTTACTCCGGCATGATTTAGTCCCTCAAAAGCCATCCCCGAGGCTACAGAGGCGTCTCCAATGACCGCGATGTGTTGTTTGTCGAAATCACCTTTTAGGTTAGAAGCAATTGCCATTCCTAAAGCGGCAGAAATAGAAGTAGAGGAGTGGCCTACGCCAAAAGCGTCATAGATACTCTCACTCCTTCTTGGGAAACCGGATAAGCCGCCCAGTTGTCTGTTTGTATGAAAATCACCTCTTCTTCCGGTCAGTATTTTATGTCCGTACGCTTGATGTCCCACGTCCCAAATCAATAGATCATCTGGGGTGCTAAACACATAGTGTAGGGCAATGGTGAGTTCGATAACGCCTAAACTGGCACCGAGATGTCCTTCTTTTACAGAAACAACATCGATGATAAAATTGCGTAATTCTCGGGCTAGCTCTGGAAGTTGGGTTTCGTCGAGCAGGCGCAAATCGGAAGGGTAATTAATGCTTGTGAGTAATTTATCTGACATAAAGCAAATGTACGATTTGAAATTGTATTTTTGTAGTCGATAAAGAAGTTGTTCCATAAAGAATCACTAAATAAAGCGAAGAGTCATAAAGATTTAGAATTTGTGAAATCGCTGTCAAAACTATGATAAATCCATTCACCGACGAGTACTTCATGAAAAAAGCTTTGCAGGAAGCTGAAATGGCTTTTGATAAAGGCGAAATCCCTGTTGGGGCCATTATCGTCGTCAATAATATTGTGATCGCACGAAGTCATAATTTAACTGAATTACTAATCGACGTTACTGCTCATGCAGAAATGCAAGCGATTACCGCTGCGGCAAATTATTTAGGAGGAAAATATTTAGTAGGTTGTACGCTTTACGTCACCTTGGAACCTTGCCAGATGTGTGCCGGCGCCTTGTATTGGAGTCAAATATCAAAAATTGTTTTTGGAGCAAGCGATGAGCACCGTGGATTTGAAAAAATGGGAACACAATTACATCCAAAAACCGTTGTAAAACGGGGAGTTTTAGCGGAAGAAGCTTCAGACTTGATGAAGCGCTTTTTTGTTGCTAAAAGGAGATGATTTTTTATGGTATGTCGTAGCATCGATCCTGTATAAATTTAGGTACGCATTTTAATACGTTTTATCCATTGTTATTTCATGACTGTAACTTCCACAGCTTAGGTCAGTCCATTCCCAGCCATCATCCCTAATTAGTGACAATAATAAGCGGCGTCTGGTTCTTAGTTTTTCATACTCTAATTCGACTATTTCACCGGATATGATTTTTATTCCCTTATTTTCAAGTGCGGTAAGAAGTGGAATAGGAGGTGTTTTTTTGCTTGGAGTTATGTAAGTTGCTGGCAGTGTTATAAGATAGCTAGATATGGCTTTTCTGAGCCTGATTAGTATATTGTAGGCTGGTCGTTGTTCCTCTGATATGTTATGGAGAAGCACGGTAAGCAGCTCGTCGAGATTTGTGATATTGAGTACAAATGCTTCCCTCCTATCTGATGAATGGAAAAAATGCAAAACAGAGTAAGCTTTGTGATTTTGGCCGTGTAAGATGATAGAATCAATGAGGGGAAAGAAAGGACGTTCCAATTCCTTAAAATCTTTTCCATCCCAGTAATTTAATAGCATCTCTTCTACAGATCCGCCAATGGTGTTAATAGTAACGCTTATTTTTCTCTTTGTTATCTCGGATGAAACTACTGGAATTAAATAGGTTATGGCAATGGAAATCAGAATTAGTCCGGTAAATGAAAGTATCGCGGTAAGTATATCCCAGAAATTACCTTCAGGTTCCATGTCGCCTAATCCCAAAGTGGATAAAGTATAGCCAGTGTAAAATATCTTATTGATAACCGTCGTAGGGGAGTTGGTTTCGACATTCATCAGCGAATCGGGCTGGCTTATAAACAATAGGCTGGCAGAAATCCAGATAAGCAGCAGCCAGTTAATCAAAATAGAAACCAATATGACGGCCCCGCCAATTTCTAGCACTTTTCTGCGCCCCATTCGTTTATTAAGTGACAACAGTAGGCTCCAGATAGACTTGGAAAGTCTTTTCGTAATAAAACCAGCTCCACGTACAGACAAGGAGGTATTAATTAAATCAGCGGCAGTAACAAGAAGAATAATAATTCCTATAAAAAACACAAAATAGTTCATGATGTTGAATTTGATCAGTTGTTACAAAACAATTTTAGTTTTGGTAGAGTATTTTACCTAGTCCTGCAAAGGTTTTTATCGTCTTGGCAGGAGGCTAATATAGTAAATAAATGGCTATGTAAAATGATGTTCGCACCAGCCTTCAGGTTTGCAAAGTTTTTTTTGTTTAAATTTCTGGGGCTGGAAAAACTTATGCGTTGTCGTTGCATTGCTATTTTCACAATATTGGTTTTTGATTTGGACAAGTTATCTGGATTGATTTGTCTCAATACATTGTCAAGCAACTTTTTTATTTTGACTGTGGAGGAATCTTCGCAATAATTATGTTTTTGAGTAACCTGAATAAGTTGTAGGAGTTATTGTTTCTCAATATATTATCCGGTAGCTTGTCTTTCCGACGAAGGAGGGATCTTCGCTAAATTAGCCTTTTAGGTAACAGGACTTGGTGACAGGGGTTGGTTGTGGTTCAGTGGTATAAAGATTGTTTCGGTAGTTTGGGTGGCGCCCTCCTTTGTCGGATGGTAAATATTGAGGATAATTAGTTCTGCCATGGAGCAGAGCCTACTCTGCAGAGATCTAGTTTATTGTTCAGTATCACTGGTGCCTCGGGACAGTTGAATAAAATTTTATGTATTTCGTTTAAGCACTATAATTTTTATGTGCCGCTAATTGTTGACCCGAAAAATGCCAACGGCAAGTTCTGCCCAAATGAGTAGGAGGATTACTAGAAGAGCCGTGCAGATGGCGATACGTTATTTGGTTTTAGAGACCTTTCGTAATACCAACTCACACAAAAGACCAGTGCCGAGGAGTAGTGCTCCCGCGCTGACAAAATAAAGCAGAGTCCAGTTTACTTCAGTTGTAAACTACATCGCTATTATTGGTATTTAGCAATAGAATTGCTGTCGTGAGCAAGATGATGACTGTTTCTTTATCTTGTGTAAACACCTGTTCTTGTTAGGTTAACGTTTTAGGTAAGATTTTTAATTGACTTTGTTCCATCGAGCTAAATAATCTCCCAAAGCAAAACGAACAAAAAATAGTAGCATATTAATAGAGAAAACTATTGCTGTAGTTTTCAAAGTTTTGTGCTTGTGCTTTCTCATGGTTTTTATGATTGTATTTGGTTTACTAATATTTATGCTTTTTATAAAGTCAGTAATGATTTATGCTTGCTATTTTTTATTACGCAGAGATTACGCTTTATTTAACACTAATGCTTGCTGTTTTTATTACAAATAAATAAGTTAGTAACAATCGGGTGTTTTGATGATTGTAAACCTTTAGCCCGGATAGCAGTGAAAATCCTTTTTGTCCCATTTTTTGGGATAAAAAGATTGCAACGTATAGCCGGATTAGCTCCTAAAAAAATAGAAGTATTTTCTTAAAAAAAGGACAAAAAAAAACTCCTCAATTTCTCGAGGAGTTTCTGATTTAGTCTTTTATAACATTTCCCGTTTTGTCGTAGAAATGATATTCTAAGTACGTGTAAGCGTCACGCGGTATGATTTTTACCCACTTTTTATGCTCAAAATACCATTTTGAACGCAATGATGGAAAACCTTTTGTAAGGTATGCTGCAACAAAGGGATGTGTGTTAAGCACGACGTCTTTGTGCGTTTTTAAAACTCTTTCTAGATCAGAATTGATTCGGTCAATGATTAAAATTGGCGCTTCAATTTCGCCATTCACATCGTTTGGATCTTCTTCTCTAGTTTTAATGTTTACTTCTGGTCTTACTCTTTGCCTTGTAATCTGGACTAATCCAAATTTACTTGGGGGTAAGATCTTGTGTTTCGCTTTATCATCGTTCATTTCCTCTCTTAAGAAGTCGAACAATATTTTACGGTTTTCAGGATTAGACAAGTCGATAAAATCAATTACGATAATACCACCCATATCACGAAGACGCAATTGTCTAGCGATTTCGGCAGCGGCAATCATGTTGACTTCCATGGCAGTATCTTCCTGGTTAGATGCCTTATTAGAACGGTTTCCGCTGTTTACGTCAATGACGTGTAAGGCTTCAGTATGTTCGATAATAAGATAAGCACCTTTACTCATGGAAACTGTTTTCCCAAATGAAGTCTTGATCTGTCTCTCTATGTTGTATTTCTCAAAAATGGGCGTATCATTTGATTGATAAAACTTAACAATTGATTGTTTTGAAGGTGCAATTTCTTGCAAATAATCCTTCGTTTGGTTGTACAACTCTTCATCATCAATTTGGATACTTGTGAAAGTATCATTAAAAACATCTCTTAAGATAGAGGAAGCTCTGTTGAGTTCTCCTAAAATTTTTGACGGATGATGAGCGGTCGGTAATTTTTTACACATTGCATCCCATCTGCTAAGCAGGTTCTGCATGTCTTTTTCTAATTCGGCTGTATTTTTGCCTTCTGCTACTGTGCGAACAATAACACCAAATCCTTTTGGTTTGATGGATTGTACAAGTTTTTTTAGTCTGTCTTTTTCTTTCTTGTCTTCTATTTTTTGAGAAATAGAAACACGGTCAGAAAACGGAACTAAAACAATAAATCTTCCGGCTAGAGATAGCTCAGCGCTAATTCTTGGACCCTTGGTAGATATTGGTTCTTTTACAACTTGTACCAAGATGGACTGATTGGCATTTATTACATCAGTAATAGTACCATCTTTGTCTATCTCTTTATCAAACTGAAAGTTTTTTAGGGAGAAATCTTTTATTTTACCTGCGCTTACAAGTTTTATGAATTTCAGCTGGGAAGTTAAGTTGGGACCTAAGTCATGATAGTGTAAAAAGGCGTCTTTTTCGAAGCCTACATTTACAAAAGCAGCATTAAGTCCAGCAACTGGTTTTCGTATTTTGGCAATAAAAATATCACCTACTTGAAAGTTGCTTTTTTCTTCTTCCTTGTGTAATTCAATTAGTTTTCCATCTTTTAATAAGGCAAAATCTACAAAATCAGAACTAGATCGAATGATTAATTCTTTATTCACGTTGTAAATTTTTATCCAAACTTTTTAGTTTTCAGTTTTCGGTTTTCAGTTTTCAGTTTTGCAACTCATAACTCATAACTCATAACTCATAACTGAATTGTAAGGATGGATTAAACAATAATTTAACAGGTATTGTACCCGGGGAAAACTAGCTGTCAGTTAACAGTTTTGATTGGTCAGTGTGCTGAATACAAAAAACGGAGGACTGAATACTAATTTTCAATTTCAATGAACTTTTAAAAAAGAAAAAGTAGTTAAAAACTACTTTTTCTTTTTGTGACGGTTAGCTCTCGCTCTTTTTTTACGTTTGTGAGTTGCTACCTTATGTCTCTTTCTTTTTTTACCACTTGGCATATCGTGTCTATTTTATGATTAATTAATATTTTACTTTGCTTCGTTATTTATCTTTACTCCTTCAACAAAAACTTTTGCAGGTTTAAATGCAGGAATATTGTGTGCAGGGATTTTAATTGTTGTATTTTTGGAAATATTTCTTCCAGTTTTTTCAGCTCTAGTCTTTACAATAAAACTTCCGAAACCTCTTAAATAAACATTGTCTCCAGTTTCTAGTGAATTTTTAACTTCATTCATAAAAGTCTCTACTGTCGCTTGTACATCACCTTTTTCTAGACCTAATTTTTCTGAAATTTTTGCTACGATATCTGCTTTCGTCATTTTCTTTCCTTATTTATTATATTGTAATCATTTTTTTGAGTGTGCAAATATATGAATTTAAAAAACAATTATTCAAGCTAATTCGTTAAAATTTAATCATATAAACTTTTACTTTTGTCAATAAATTATTAATAATGAAATTTTCTAATACGCTTATACATTGGTACTTACAAAACAAGAGGGATTTGCCCTGGAGAAGCACTACTAACCCGTACTACATTTGGCTGTCTGAAATCATGCTGCAGCAAACACGTGTTGCCCAAGGAACGCCCTATTTTTTAGCTTTTACTGCTGCATTTCCTACTGTTTTTGATTTGGCTAAAGCCGATGAGGAAGAGGTGCTAAAACTCTGGCAGGGTCTGGGATATTATTCTCGCGCTAGAAATTTACATAAAACAGCTCAATACGTGGCTTGGGAATTATCAGGTGTTTTTCCCGCTACTTATAATGATTTGTTGAAGTTGAAGGGAGTGGGGGAATATACTGCTGCTGCGATTGCCTCTTTTGCCTATAATGAGGTGGTTCCTGTTGTGGATGGAAATGTGTTTCGGGTATTGTCTCGGTACTTTGATGTAGATACTGATATAGCTTTGGCCTCCGCCAAAAAAGAATTTACTGCTTTGGCCTCTGAATTGATTCCAAAAGATAATCCTGCTATTTTCAATCAGGCGATTATGGAGTTTGGTGCTTTGCAATGCGTTCCCAAAAGCCCGAATTGTAGTGTTTGTGTTTTTAACGATAGTTGTGCTGCATTGCAAAAAAACAAAGTGGGTCAGCTCCCGGTGAAGTCTAAGAAGATAAAAGTGCGTAATCGCTACTTTAATTACTTAGTTGTTGCTGACGAAAATGAAGATACGGTAATTCAAAAGCGAACCGCTAAGGGGATTTGGCAGAATTTATATGAGTTCCCTTTGCTGGAAACCCTCAAGGAAGAAGAGTTTGGCCATGTTGCAGAACAGATAAACAATGATTTCTTTTCCGAGCATGAGGTTGTCAGTATAATGGAGTGCAATGAGAAAAGTATTATTCATAAATTATCACATCAACACCTATATATTAAGTTCTGGAAAGTAAGTCTAAAGGGAGCGGTGGAAAACGGAATAAGTAACGAAGTTTTGAAAACATTTCCGTTCCCTATCGTGATACACAATTTTATCGAACAGGAATAAAATAAGATGTAAAAAAATGTATCTTTGGGTTAAATAGACATTTAAAACGATGAACGGAACGTTAAATAAAGTGTTGCTGATTGGGCACCTTGGAGATGAAATTAAAATGCATTATTTTGATGGTGGAAACTGCATTGGCAGATTTCAGTTAGCCACAAATGAGGTCTATATTAACAAAACAACCAACGAAAAAATCACTTCTACAGAGTGGCACAATTTAGTGGTGCGTAATAAAGCGGCCGAAATCTGTGAGAAACACTTGTCAAAAGGGGATAAAATATATATAGAAGGTCGTATTAAATCACGCCAATGGCAGACAGAGGACGGAACGACAAAGCACACCACCGAAATTCAAGTTACGGAGTTCACTTTTTTATCAACGAAGAAAGTTGCTGAAAACAACAAACAAATTGACGGTTCGGAATCCACAAAAAATACTAACTTTGACGCACAAAATAATGGCTTGCCTATTAATGATTTGCCATTCTGATTGTTTAACTAATCTTTTTTAATTTGGACCCAGAGCCCAGTTTGAGTTTCGCATATACATTAGATACGGATCTAATGTTTGGTTTTATCGGAATATTTGTATTGCTTCTCTGCTCTGCATTAGTTTCCGGTGCAGAAGTAGCCTTGTTTTCCTTGTCGCAACAAGACATCGAAGAAACAATTCAGAAGAATGTTTCAAAAGGAAAAATTCTTGCTGACCTAGTAGATAGACCAAAAAAACTCTTGGCGACGCTTCTTGTGGCCAATAATTTCATCAATATCGGAGTCGTAATTTTATTTTCATTCATTGGGAAAGACATCTTTTCTGCGATTAGCTCACCAGTTTTAAAGTTCACTGTTGAAGTAATCGTGGTTACTTTTTTACTTTTGTTATTTGGTGAAGTACTACCAAAAGTTTATGCCAGCCGAAACAACATTAAGTTTGCAAAATTGATCGCGTACCCTGTTGCAGTGTTGGATAAATTACTTTCACCTATCAGTGTCCCAATGCGGGAATCAACAATTTATTTGCATAATAGACTAGGGAAACAAAAAACAAACTTTTCAGTTGATCAGTTGTCACAAGCATTAGAGTTAACTTCATCAGATGAAACTTCTTTAGAAGAGCAAAAAATATTGATGGGTATTGTAACGTTCGGTAATACAGATACGAAGCAAGTTATGAGTCCGAGGATTGATATTTTTGCTTTAGAAATAACGGAATCTTTTGCTGATATTTATTCGAAAATTATAGAAAAAGGATATTCTAGAATTCCAGTCTATCGAGACAATATTGATCAGATAGAAGGCGTTTTGTTTGTTAAGGATTTATTGCGTCATCTTGATGATGAGGAAGATTTTGCTTGGAGCACCTTAATAAGGGAGCCGTTTTTTATTCCGGAGAATAAAAAATTAGATAATCTGCTAAAAGATTTTCAAAGAATGAAAAGCCATCTTGCCATCGTGGTGGATGAGTACGGAGGGACTTCTGGTTTGGTTTCTCTCGAAGATGTCATTGAAGAAATTGTTGGGGATATTAGTGATGAGTTTGATGATGACAATGTCAATTTTACTAAAATTGACGAAAAAAACTATCTTTTTGAGGGTAAAATAAATTTGAAGGATTTCTATAGGATTATTCAAGTTAACGAGGAAGTTTTTGAGATAAAAAAGGGGGAAGCTGAAACCTTGGCAGGATTTATTCTTGAAATATCAGGAAATTTCCCAATGAAAGGGCAGAAGATCTCTTATGCAAATTGCCTGTTCACAATTGAAACAGTTGATAAAAAGCGTATAAAACAGATAAAAGTAACGGTTGATGTTTAATTTGAAGCGGGATAACAAAAAATATTTTTCTACAGTAGTGCCAGTAATGGTGTTTGTGGGATTGCTTTTATTTTCAAGTTGTAAAGAGGATGTTTTTCCAAAACCGTCCAGTTATTTGCGCTTGGATTATCCAATAGCGAAATATGCCAATTTTGAAAATGAATGTCCGTTTACTTTCGAAATGAACGCAGAAGCGGTTATAAAAGGTGAAAAAGATTGCGGATTTACGATTACCTATCCAAAAATGAAAGCGACTATTTATTTGACTTATAAGCCCGTTAATAACAATATCAATGCCTTGCTTCGGGATGCCCAAAAATTGACATACGAGCACGTTATAAAGGCCGATGACATACTAGAACAGCCTTTTTTAAATCCTTCCAAAAAAGTGTATGGTATGTTTTACCAGGTGGATGGGAATGCGGCAACCAATTCGCAATTTTATGCTACTGACAGTACAAAACATTTCGTTACGGGTTCGGTTTATTTTTACGCCAAACCTAATTTTGACTCTATCATGCCGGCGGCCAGTTATATCAAGAATGACATGCAACGGTTGATTGAAACTTTGAAGTGGAAGTAATTTGAAAGGATATAACACTAAGCGTATTTAGCTTTTAGTCCAAATCGTTTTGTTTTAGATTAGCGGTGTGTACTTATGATTTCATATTGGAAACCGTGTAGGTTTTACCGTCTCCTGTCGCTTGAACCACTTTAGTTAAGCTTGCGGGTGTTTGTAGTGTTTTATCAAAAATCACGGTTGCTGATTTTGTGTCAAAATTTACCGTTGCGGTTTTTACCCCGTCAAGATCCGTTAATTCTTCTTGGATTGTTTTAGCGCAACCGACTGCACAAGTCATTCCGGAGACAGAAAAATGGGCGGTTCGTACGTTTTCAGCAGTGATTTTTTTTTGTATTTTAGGAGCTTCCGTTTCTATTTTTGCGGTTTTTTTAGGAGCTTCTTCAGTATTATTTTTACAGCTTACAAACAAAAGACCAGTTAAGGCTATTACTGCGATTGATTTTGTAATATTCATTATGATTTGATTTTAAGAGTGTTAACTAAAGTTTTAGTCAGGAGCAAAATTACTTAAAAAAAGCAGAGTTAATTCATAAAATTATTACAATTTTGGAGCAAACTAGTAAGTATGGAATCGAAGCAGTTGAAATGGGTTTATTTAGTAGGACTTGCCTTGATCTGGGGGAGTTCATTTATTTTAATTAAAAAAGGATTGATTGGATTATCGGCTTTGCAAGTCGGTTCCTTACGCATCATATTTGCCGCCATTTTTTTATTGCTGATTGGTTTTAAAAGTTTGTCAAAGATTCCAAAAGAAAAATGGAAATTCATTGTCATGACTTCCATGTTTGGGACTTTCGTTCCAGCCTTTCTTTTTGCTATAGCGCAAACTGAAATTGACAGTGCTGTTACGTCGATATTAAACTCCTTAACACCTTTAAATACATTGATTTTAGGTGCTTTGGTGTTTGGCGTTGGTTTTGAAAGGAGACAGGTTTGGGGAGTCATTATCGGACTTTTGGGGAGCTTACTTTTAGTTTTCAATGGAGCAATGAATCATCCTAATCAGAATTATTATTATGCTATTCTGGTCATTATTGCTTCGATTTGTTATGCCGTAAATGTAAACTTAATCAAGAAGTTTTTATCAGACTTGAGTCCAGTTAGCATCACAACGGGTAATTTTATCGTGTTGCTGTTTCCTTCTTTAGCGATATTATATTTCACTGGTTTTTCGGAAGTTATACAGGTTGAAAAAGTGCAGCACGCAGTGGTATTTATTATGATTTTAGGGGTGGTAGGAACTGGAATAGCTAATATCGTTTTCTTTAAGCTCATACAGATGTCTTCGCCGGTTTTTGCAACTTCGGTGACTTATTTGATTCCGGTGGTTGCCTTTTTCTGGGGATTGCTGGATAATGAAATGCTGACTCCGGTACAGTTTATAGGCGCTTTTATAATTTTGATTGGAGTGTATTTATCTGCTAAGAAAAACAAAACAGTTATAAATTAAACAGAATGATGTTGCCACACAGGCTCTCTATATAACAACAAAGGCTGCCTAAAAAGACAGCCTTTGTTTATTATTTTAGGATTTAATTATTTAAAATCAGCATCCGTAACGCCTTCATTGATTTTTACTTCAGACATTTTGATGTCTAATTCAAAGCCTACGTTCTGGATGATGTTAAAAGGCACTTTTACTCCTTTAACTTCTCTATAATCACCAAAATTAGTTACTTGGGTCATAGACTTTCCTCCTTGCTCCATTGTTTTAGCATTTGCCAGTTTTAAACCTGTAGTTACATCATAATAGAATGTGGTTTTACCGTCTTTAATGGCGTACGCATCTTTACCGTTAATGGTCTCGATACCAGTAAGTGCGACACCGTCTTTTGTAGCCAGTAGTAATTCATCAAATAGGATTGCGCTATCTTTCATTTCAGCTAGTTCAGCTCCTTCAAAGTCTTTGCGTTGTCCTTGTTGTAGCACATAAGCGCTATTTTCATTGACTACTTGTTTCATCATGCTCATAGCTCCCATTGCGATCTCGACATTTAATTTACCTTTTGCATCTGCTTTTGAAGTAAATGTTAACGGCGATGGTGCTTGAGGTATCACTGTTGATCCTACCATAGAGATTGTTTTTACGGCTTTCACTGCTTTTTCTCCACCTATGGCAACGATGTAGTTGTCCAAAACACTTTTAATAGTTACACCGGCTGGCATGTCTTTTTTAAAAACTGGTTTTTCAATTTTAGTCCCGTATTTATCAAAGTAAAACATTGGCATTTTTAGTTTCTCAAGTGCAGGAGCTACTTCAGATCCTTTACCCACAACCAATACTCTTATATTATCAGCTAAGAAATATTTATTAGCTACGTCTTTGATGTCTTCTACAGTTACTGCATTTATGCTTTTAATGTAGTTTTCATAAAAATCAGAAGGCAAATTATAGATTTCTGTATTTAAGGCATAACGGGCAACCGTAGTTGGCTTTTGGATTTGCATTACAAAGTTGCCTATGTATTTTGCTTTTGCATTTTTCAGGTCGTCAGCAGATACGAATTCTGTTCTGATTTTCTTTAATTCGCTTAAAATTTCAACCACAGAGCTGTCTGTTACTGCATTTCTTACTGATGTTGAAGAACGAAATTTTTCTACGTATTTACCAAATCCTATATTAGAATAAGCACCATATGTCCATCCGTGTTTTTCACGTAAGTTTAAAAACAATCTTCCTTCGCCGCCGCCGCCAAGAATCTGATTTGCTAAAATTGCAGCAAAATATTGTTTGTCAGTAAGTTTTAAATTGACGGTATTCAATACGGAGATCTCAGACTGAACTGCATTCGGCATATCTACAAAATTAATTTGTGATTGTTGCACGTTTTTAGGATCAGGATATGTGATCTGAGGGGCAATGCCTTTGGCCCATGAGCCAAAAAGTTTCGTAACCATTTTTTTTACTTCTTTCGTATCAACATCTCCTACAATAACCAAGTAGGCATTTCCGGGAACGAAATTAGTATTATAGTTTGCAACGGCATCCTTCAAGGTGACTTTGTCAATAGTTTCGGCACTTAAAAACTCTCCTGAAGGGTGATTTACTCCAAAGGCTAAAACATCTTCAACTCGGCCGGCAACTGCAGCAACACTCTTTTCTTGTGTTTTTATTCCTTCTAAAAGTTTTGCTTTTATTTTATCAAATTCTTCTTGGGTAAATACGGTATTGAGTGCGCCGTCAGACATTAACTCTAATATTCTTTCAGAGTATTTAGACAGTCCGCTGGCATAAGCGCCATTTGAATTGAAATTTATATTCGCACCTAAGAAATCAACTTCTTCATTGAAGGCATCTTTTGATGTTTTTGTGGTTCCGGTTCCGATAAGTTGACTGGTAATGTTAGCTACTCCTTTTTTGTCTCCTTCGGCATACGGCATATTGTCTAAGCTAAGGCTATAGGCTACTCGAGGCAGTTTGTGATTTTCTACTACCATTACTTTCAGTCCGTTCTTAAGCTCAAAATTAGTGGATTTACCAATCTTAATTGTCGGAGGAGCTGCAGGTTTTGGTTGCGGAATTACTTGTGCTTGCAAAACTAAAGTCAAAAATAGACTTGATAGTATGTATATTGTTTTTTTCATGATGGTTCTGTATTATTTTTTGGCTTTGTCTGGTGATGGAACATAATCTAATACTAATCTTTGGTTCGGATTTAGATATTTTTTTGCAACAGTCCTAATCTCTTCCGGTGTAATGGTACGGTAAATGTCAATTTCTGTATTGATTAAATTTACGTCCTTGTAGAGCATATAGTAGGTTGCAAGATTATCTGCTACTCCCTCAATAGAGGCGTTACTGTTTACGTATTGATTCTCGTACTTATTCTGAAGCTTTTGCAATTCCTTATCAGAAATTAATTCTGTCTGTAACTTTACGATTTCGGCATCAATTTCAGTAAGTAGATTTTCAGCCGTACTTGGCGCTTGAGGTAAACCATAAAGAATATACGTTCCGTAATCTTCTTGACTATAACTAAATGCACCAATTTGCAAGGCCATTTTTTTGTCATCAACTATTTTTTTGTATAATCTAGAGCTCTTACCATCACTTAAGATTGTAGAAATAAAGTCCAAGACTCTTGCATCACGAGTTTTCATCGAAGGCGTTCTGTAAGCAGCTACAACCATCGGGATTTGAATGTTAGAGTCTTCAAATTGTGCCTTAATAGTTTCGGTAATCGGTTGCTCTACGAAAGTTTCTCTTTCAATAGTGGCTCCTCTTTTGATATCACCAAAGTATTTTTGGATCCATTCTTTCGTTTGAGCCGCGTTAAAATCTCCCGCTACGACAAGTACCGCGTTGTTCGGAACATAAAATTTCTTGTTGAAGTCCTTAAATTCTTCTAATTTTGCAGCGTCTAAATGATCCATTGAACCAATAGTTGTCCAGCGATAAGGATGGTTTGTGAACATCTTTTTCTTTACCTCCGGAATCATTTGCCCATAAGGACTATTGTCGTAACGCAATCTTTTTTCCTCTTTGACAACCTCATTTTGAGTGTCAACACCAATCTGGTTGATTACAGGATGTAGCATTCTTTCGGATTCCATCCATAATCCTAATTCAAGATTGTTAGATGGGAATACTTCGTAATAATAAGTACGGTCTTCGGTGGTGTTGGCGTTATTTGTTCCCCCATTTCCGGTCACAATTTTAAACCATTCCCCACGTTTGATGTTCTCAGTACCTTCAAATAAAAGATGTTCAAAAAAATGGGCAAAACCAGTTCTTTCCGGATCTTCGTTTTTGGCACCTACGTGATACATCACTGATGTGATCACAACTGGGGCCGAAGGGTCGTTTTGTAAAATAACATGTAGACCATTGTCTAAATTGTATTCTTCGAAAGCTACTTTTTGTGCAGAAACTGCTCCTCCAAGTAAAAGTGTGGCGCTTAACGCCATTATTGATTTTTTCATAGTTAGTAATAGGTTAATTAATTCATAGGTCGTGTTGTTCATTGTATTGTTACATCAAAAACTAATTTTTTTTATAAGATTTTACATATTTTTTCACCGTTAAAAAAAATGATTAAATAATTATTGAGACATTTTTAGCTACCAAAAAACAAAAAAGGCCTTCCATCATTGAGTTAGATCGAGGGCCTCAGTATTCTTATAGACTAGAATGACTGTCTTTATTTCACGGAAGGTTTCTCCTTTGGATGTCCAAATTTATCGAAATAAAATAAGGGTATATTTAGTTTTTCTAATCCAGGAATAACATCCGAGCCTTTTCCGGCAATTATAATTCGGGTATTTTCAATCAGGAAATATTTATTGGCTGCCTTCAAAACATCGTCTGCTGTTACTGCGTTTATTGTTTTGATGTAGTTTTCATAAAAGTCAAGAGACAACTCTTCTGTTTCAACATTTAAGGCATATCGTGCAATAGCTGTTGGTTTTTCTACCTGCATTACAAAACGTCCAATGTATCCCGCTTTTACATTCTTTAGTAGTTCTTCAGATACTTTTTCGGTTCTTATTCTATTGATTTCTTTGACGAATTCGATTACGGCGCTATCGGTGGATATACTTCTTACTGAGGAGGCCGATTTTATTTTGGAAACATATTTGCTTGCCCCAATGCTCGAGTTAGCTCCGTAAGTCCATCCATGTTCTTCTCTTAAGTTCATGTTTAGGTAGCTGTTAAAGTCCCCGCCAAGTATATACGTGGCGATAACTGCTGGAAAAAAGTCTTTATCGGACATTTTTAAATCTAAGGTGTTGACCAAGGATATTTCGGACTGAACGGCATTGGGAACATCTACAAAATTAATTTGTGTAAAAGGAACGTTTTCGGGAGCGGCATAGGTTATTTTGGTGGTGTTTGTTCGTTTCCACAAGCCGAAAAGGTTTTCAACAACAGGTTTTACTTCCTTGTATTTTATATCTCCTATGATTACCAAATACGCATTTTCTGCTGCGAAATAGGCCGAGTAATTCGCTTTTACATCGTCAAGAGTAATGTTGTTTAGGGATTCTTGGGTGGTGTATTCGCCCGCGGGATGATTCATTCCGAAGGCTAAAGCATTAACGACCCTGTTAGCAATTGCGGTAACGCTTTTTTCTTGTGCTTTTATACCTTCTAGAAGCTTTGCTTTTTCTTTATCGAATTCTTCCTGAGTAAAATTAGGATAAAGCGCACCGTATGTTAAAAGTTGGAGCACGCGACCAGAATATTTAGAAAGGGCACTTGCATAAGCGCCATGTGAGTTAAAACCAATATTAGCACCTAGGAAATCTATTTCTTCGTTAAAGTCGTCTTTGGTTATCTTAAGGTTTCCACTTCCTATTAAGTTGCTGCATAGTTCGTCTACTCCCTTTTTTCTGCCTTCTGCAAAAGGAGGATTGTCTATGGTCAGCTTGAAAGTTACTTTTGGTAATTTATGATCTTCTACAATCAGTACTTTTAGTCCGTTAGCTAAGAAAAACGTCTGTGGTTTATTAATATTGACAATTGGCGGTTTTCCAGGTTTGGGTTGGGTGCGATGTTGTGCTTGCATAATTCCTGTTACAAATAAAAGGATGAATAGAATACTTATTTTTTCTAGTTATGAAGGGCTTAATTCTGAACCGTTTCTGAGGTAGGGATGTAATCCAAGACCAATCTCTGATTTGGATTCAGATATTTGTTTGCGACTTCTCTAATTTCTTCGCGACTAATGGAGTGATAAAGATCGATCTCAGTATTAATCAAATTGATGTCTCCGTATAGCAAATGATATTTCGCCAAATTCTCAGCAATGCCCTCTACATTCGAATTGTTGTCCACGTATTGGTTTTCATACTGATTTTGTAATTTTTGATAATCTTTCTCAGAGATTAAATCCGTTTGGATTTTTATAATTTCTTCATCGATTTCATGCAGTAAATCGGCAGCAGTATGCGTTCCCATCGGTAGGCCATAAATAATATACATTCCGTAATCTTCCTGACTGAAACCTACAGCGCCTATTTGTAGGGCTATTTTCTTTTCGTCAACGACTTTCTTGTATAATTTCGAACTCTTACCGTCGCTTAAGTATGACGATATAAAATCGAGGACGCGAGCGTCTCGCGTTTTCATTGACGGTGTTCTGTAAGAAGCAACAATCATCGGTATTTGGATATTGGGATCTTGATAGACGGCTTTCATCGTCTGTGTTATCGGTTTCTCGACAAACGTTTGTTTTTTTAGCACTTCGCCTTTTTCTATTGGGCCGAAGTATTTTTCGATCCATTCTTTTGTTTGATTTTTTTCGAAAGCTCCGGCCACTACTAAAACAGCATTGTTTGGGATATAGAATTTTTTATGAAATGCTTTAAAATCCTCTAAAGTAGCAGTGTCTAGATGTTCCATAGAGCCAATAGTTGACCAGCGATACGGATGATTTTCGAACATGTTTTCCTTTACGATGGGCAAGATTTTTCCATAAGGTTGGTTATCGTAACGAGAGTTCTTTTCTTCCTTGATAACCCCGTTCTGCGTGTCGACTCCTATTTGATTAATTATAGGATGCAGCAGCCTTTCGGATTCCATCCAAAGGGCCAGTTCTAAATTATTGGAAGGGAATACTTCATAGTAGTAGGTTCGGTCATCGGAAGTATTGGCATTATTGACTCCTCCGTTAGAAGTTACAATTTGAAACCATTCACCTCTTTTTATATTTTTGGTTCCTTCAAATAAAAGATGTTCGAAAAAGTGGGCAAAACCGGTTTTCTCTGGGTTTTCATCTTTAGACCCTACATGGTACATCACCGAAGTTATTACAACGGGTGCTGAAGGATCATGGTGCAAAATAACATGCAGGCCATTGTTCAAGGTGTATTCTTCAAAAGCTATTTTTTGGGCAGAAGCGACTCCGCCTAAGGGGAGGGCATTAGTTAATCCCATTATTGATTTTTCCATATCGATTAATAAAGTGCGTTACATTAGCTAAAAACTAAAGTTATTGCTAGCTCAAAAATACCCTTTTTTAATGAGCTGTGTCCAGTATTCTGTTTTTTTAAGGAAAGGAAAGGGATTTTGGGAAGGTAAATCTTTGAAAACAGTGTAATATGAAAAGAAATTATATTTTTAGTTTTAAGGGTTTGCGCAATAAAAATTAAATTGTATATTTGCAACCTTAAAAATCAATAAATCAATTTGGTATGTATGCAATCGTAGAGATAGCAGGGCAACAATTCAAAGTAAGCAAAGACCTAAAGGTTTACGTTCACCGTTTGACAAATGAAGAAGGAACTACAGTTTCTTTTGACAAAGTTTATTTGTTAGACGATAATGGAGTAATCACAATAGGCGCCCCCGCTATAGAAGGTGCTTCAGTAGAAGCTAAAGTGTTACAACACTTAAAAGGAGATAAAGTTATCGTTTTCAAAAAGAAAAGAAGAAAAGGATACAAAAAGAGAAATGGTCACAGACAATTTCTTACTCAAATTGTAATCGAAGGTATTACTGCAGCAGGTGCTAAAAAAGCGACTCCTAAAAAAGAAGCAGCTCCTAAGAAAGAGGCGGTAGAGGCAAGTACTGAGGAGGCTCCGGCTGCTAAAGTAAAAAAAGCTCCTAAGGCTAAAAAAGAAGATACTAAAGAATAATAACAATATTAAACTAATACGTCATGGCTCACAAGAAAGGTGTCGGTAGTTCCAAGAATGGTAGGGAATCAGAATCAAAACGTTTAGGTGTTAAGATTTTTGGAGGACAAGCTGCCATTGCAGGGAACATCATCATAAGACAAAGAGGTTCAAAACACAATCCAGGTGCAAATGTTTACATCAGTAAAGATCACACCCTACACGCAAGAGTAGACGGTGTTGTGCATTTCCAAAAGAAAAGAGATAACAAATCTTACGTTTCAATTATCCCATTTGAGGTTGAAGCATAATTGATCTACTCAATTGATTAAAAAAACCGTCTCGTTTTT